>JAPKXQ010000034.1 GCA_026394765.1 Methanomicrobiales archaeon | reverse complement strand
GGCAAGGAGTGACATCAGGGTGGACTTTCCAGAACCATTGGGTCCAATCACGCCCAGTGTCTCACCGCGAGCCACCCTGAATGTGACATTGTTGAGGGCTACGAAGTCCTCATATCCTCGTTTACCCGAAAAGAAACCGGTAACCTGTTCAAACACTGTCCTCCGCTTCTCGTACGGGATACGAAACTTTTTCGTTACGTTCTCAACCACCACAGGGTATCTCTCATTATGATCTGCTGTGGCGGTGTCATCCTGTGATCTGGTGAGGTCCATTATGCCTCCTCTGCGAATCGCCATTCAAGGCGTGAAAAAACGACATGCCCTGCGATAAGGAAGACCAGAGCAGCGACAAGGATGACGAGGATAGTATCGAGGCCAGGGACAATCCCATAGAGGAGACAGTCACGGATTGCAACCATAACTGCGGTGAAAGGGTTGAGAAAGTAGATGTCCAGAAACTCTTTTGGGAACTTTGACAGTCGGGACATCGGGTAGATGACCGGGGTTAGGAAGAACATCACCTGGGTGATGACCCCCCAGATCTGGTTGATGTCACGGTAGAAGACATAGAGTGCTGCGAGAATGAGGCTAACACCATAGGATATGACGAAGTATAGTGCGAGGATGACCGGGAAGAAGATGGCAGTCCAGGTGATCCCTGGCCCCAATATTATTATGAGGATAAGGAGAACTGCGACCTCGATCATATAGCTGATCGCACTGGCGAGTACTGAAGAGAAGATGATGATCTGGCGCGGGAAGTAGATCTTGTTGATGAGAGAGGACTTCTTCACGACTGAAGTCATCGCAACAGATGTCGTTATCGAGAAGAACCGCCACGAAATAAGCCCTGATAGGACATAGATGGCATAGTTGTCCTGTGTCCTCTCAAAAATATTGACAAATACGAAGTAGAGGACCAGCATCATCAGGAGTGGACTGATGAACGACCACGCAATTCCGAGGAGTGAGTTCTTGTACTTCACCCTGAGCTGATTGACCGCGAGGACCCAGATCAACTCGCGGTACTTGGTGAGCCACATGGTCATCCTCTATAGATTGGGACTCTCCTTCTGCCAGATATCAAATATATTGTAATATTCTCCGCAAATATGCAGGAATAATTAAAAGTATCCAAGGCTTTTCATCCGCGCTCTCATCAGGGTCTCTTCCCCGCCTGAGTCTAATGGACGGTCGTCCTGGGAGAGTACTGCACAGGGCACGCACTCGATATGGGAATATCCCTCGTCATAGAGCGAGCAGGGGGTGAGAGCATGGGAGATGATGTACTCCCAGACGTCATGGTCTGATAGTGGCATAAGTGGGGCAATGACCCTGCACCCCGGGATCTCACGAAAGACTGCTGCAGTACAGGGGTCGGTACCCTGGCAGACCCCGGTGAGCAGGTAGTCGATCCCGTGCTCCCTTACCGCTTCTTTCAGGGGGCGCCGTTTGCGGTCACTGCAGCACTCCTCACGCACTACCCCGGGTTCTCCTCTGCCCTGTGCCGGTCCTGCAGTAGTTAAAGAGAAACCCCAGGTCTTCCTCTGCCGGGCGAGGTAAGGGGCGACATGGACAAACTCCACTCCGGTATTGATATGAAGGACCTTAAGTGCCGGCCCTACGCGTTCTTTTGCGATATGGAGTAGGATAAGTGAGTTCTTCCCCCCTGATACGCAGAAGAAGGGGTTCTTCGCACATGAAAGAGCAGTTGCGATCTCCTCACCTGCCTTCTTCACCATCTCCTTGAGCATGCAGTACCCCCTCTCCTCATTCCAGCGTGATCTCCAATCTTATATGTCCAGACTCTATGTCCAGATCCCCAGCGGTCCATGCGCTGCCGGTTAATAGTCCCAACTACATAGGAGGTAGGGTATAAAAAAGCATCACCACGTGCATCCGTGCTGCACCTTCACAGGTCACCAGTTGCAGGCCACTTCGCCATGATTTCAAATAGCAGGCATGCAAAGAACTCACCAACCAGCTCCCGCGCTTGGGTGGTTGGGTCAGTCGCCCTACCTTCACGGTAGGTGTGCGGTCGTCTTTCATGCGGATCCTCCAGACACCTGTACGGTTCACTGCGACTGGGGGGGTGGAGCGGTATGTTCAGCACCTCTCTCGTGCCCTTGTTGCACGCGGTCATGAGGTAGTGGTAATCGCAGCAGCGGTCGGGGGAGAAGTCCCAGATGTACCTGGAGTTACTGTGCGACTCCTGCCCCACGTGGGGTGTATCGCCAATACGCAGATAACTCCAGGTCTCCCTTTGGCCCTCTTGAGAGAGGAGTTTGACCTGGTCCATACGCACATCCCGACACCATGGTCTGCTGACTGGAGTATGGTCATCGCACATCTTCGGGGTCTGCCCCTCGTGGTGACGTTCCATAACGAGATCGTAGGGAGAGGCCCCACACACCTGGTGGCCAGGGCTTACAACCTCACCCTGGAGCGACTCGTGCTCAGTGAAGCAGGGAGGGTCCTTGTTGCACGCGATGCGTACCTACCCCCAACGCTGACTGCAGCGCATAGACGCATCTCATTTATCCCCCCCGGGACCGACACCCATTGTTTCGTCCCTATGGTCCGGGAACCTCTTTGCGACATTGCGTTTCTGAGTGTGCTGGACGATTTTCACCACTACAAGGGAGTTGAAGTCCTCTTCAAGGCGGTTAAGATACTCTCAATGAGCCGGCCGGTCAGTCTCACCATCGGGGGGGACGGCCCGCTGCGCACTCACTACGAAGAGATGGCGAAAGAGTATGGCATCAGGTCGCATGTTCACTTTTCCGGATTTATCCCAGATTCCGACCTTCCTGCTTTTTACTCATCTGCGAGGGTCTTTGTCCTCCCGTCAACTGATGCAACCCGTGAGGGGTTCGGTATCGTCCTCCTCGAGGCGATGGCCTGTAGCAGACCGGTCATCGCGACAACTATCGCGGGGATGGCAGCGCAGATACGAGCATATGGTGCAGGATGCATTGTGCCAGTCGGCGACGCTTCGGCACTCGCGGTGGCTATCGCTTCTGTTCTTGACGACGAGGAGGCAGGTGCGCTGATGGGTGCAGCAGGACGACGCCTCGTCTGTGACGAGTTCAGCTGGGAGTCTGTAGCCGCAAAAGTGGAAGCAGTATACCAGGAGATCTGCTGATGGACCTTGCAGCAGGGGGCAATTGTCAAAAAAAGTCTGGAAGTAATGGAGATACCTGCGCCATATCAGTCATTATCGTAAACTACAATGGTGAACATCTCCTCTCCAGGTGCCTCAGTGCACTCATGCCCAGTGCCACTGCAGGCGTAGAAGTGGTCGTGGTCGACAACGGGTCCACGGACGGGAGCCTCGCCCTAATAAGTGAACAGTATCCAATGGTGCGCACTATAGCACTGCAGAAGAACCATGGCTATGCTGGTGGGGTAAATGCCGGAATTAACGCGTCATGTGGCGAATTTGTCCTCACCCTGAATACCGATACCATCCCGCAGAGGGACTTTCTCACACACCTCGTGCATGTCATGAGGAATGACCCTGCCATTGGGATGTGCGCTCCCAAGATGGTCTTTCCTGATGGGAGGATAAATTCTGCCGGTATCCGGGTCTCTCGGAGTGGTGCGTCCTGGGACCGGGGTATGTTCGAGCCAGATATCGGGCAGTATGATCATCAGGAGGAGGTCTTTGGGCCCTGTGGTGGGTCGGCCCTCTACCGCCGGGTGATGCTTCAGGAGATCGGCCTTTTTGATGAGGAGTTTTTTCTTTATATGGAGGACGTTGACGTCGCTTTCAGGGCACATCTCGCCGGCTGGCTGTGTGTATACGTCCCTGACGCGGTGGTGGTCCATCTTCATGGTGGGACCAGTGGGTTTCGTTCCGCGATTGCGGTCTATTATGGGAACCGTAACATACTCTGGTACCCGTTCAAGGACTTTCCCCCCATCTTCCTCCTCACTTCGCTCCCATGGATCCTGGGGAGGACGATCGCACTCATCCCTTACTATGCATACCACGGGAAGTTAGGTGTGATTCTGAAAGCGAAATGGGACGGACTAATCGGAGTCCCTGGTATGCTGCGGAAAAGACAGCGCGTTACCAGGAGAGTTCCCTCTCGCGCAGTCACCAGTTTCGTGAAGATGTGGGCCCGCATCCCCAAAGGTGAGCTGGCTCCAAAAAAATTTGAGTGACCCGGTCTGTGAATGAGCGTCGCACTGCAATTCAGCCTGCCCCGCTCTCATCGAGACGTGTTCTGAGCCTGCGGACCTGGTCTCGAAGCGCTATCGCCTCCTCGAAGTCGAGTCGTTCAGCCGCTGCCTTCATCTTTGCCTCAAAGTCGATAAGAAGGGCAGGGACCTCGGCGCACGGGATGTGCCTGGTATCTTTGACCACCACTTCCCGTTCTTTTACAGGTTTGCAGATCGTCTGCGGGGTTATCCCATGTTGTATATTGTAAGCTACCTGGAGTGCACGGCGCCGTTCTGTCTCTGAAATGGCCTCTTTCATCGATCCTGTAACATTATCTGCATATAGTACAACCCTGGAGTTCGCGTTTCGTGCCGCCCTCCCTATTATCTGTATCAGGCTTCGTGCGTCCCTGAGGAACCCTTCCTTGTCGGCGTCAAGGATCCCTATGAAGCCGACCTCAGGGATGTCGAGGCCTTCACGGAGGAGGTTTATCCCGACAAGGACGTCGAATCTCCCCAGCCTGAGCTCGCGGATTATCTCGGTCCGCTCCAGGGTGTCGATATCTGAATGCAGATAGCGTGTCCTGATCCCCTTCGTGGCGAGATACTCGGTCAGTTCTTCTGCGAGTTTCTTGGTCAGGGTGGTGAGGAGAATCCGATCGCCACGGGCTGTGGTAGTACCTATCTCTGCAATCACATCCGCGACCTGTCCTGCCGATGGCCTGACCTCGACGTAAGGGTCCACAAGACCCGTGGGCCTGATGATCTGCTCTACTAAACAGGATGAGATCCTGCGCTCGTAGTCTCCCGGGGTGGCAGAGACAAAGATGACGCTGCGCATGAAGCACGCAAACTCTTCAAATCTGAGTGGGCGGTTGTCATACGCGCTCGGGAGCCGAAACCCATACTCCACGAGGGCCTTCTTGCGCGAGCGGTCGCCGTTGTACATCCCATGTATCTGAGGGATCGTCTGGTGGCTCTCGTCGATGATGAGGAGAAAGTCTTTTGGGAAGTAGTCCAGGAGGCAGTAGGGCTTCTCCCCAGGGCTGCGAAAGTCGAAGTGGCGGGAGTAGTTCTCAATCCCTTTGCATGTCCCGGTCTCCTCGATCATCTCGAGGTCAAAATGGGTCCTTTGCTCTAGCCGGTGGGCCTCCAGCATGCCGAGCTCCGGAAGCCTGATAATCAGTTCCTCACGAATCGATTGAAGTGCGCGTTTCTGCGCCGATTCAGGGAGCACGTAGTGGCGGGCCGGAAAGACATGAAAGTACTGAAGCCGCTCCAGCAATGCGCCTCCGGGTCGCTCGATCTCTGTTATTCGCTCGACTTCGTCCCCGAAGAGTTCGATCCTGATAATGTTTTTGGCATAAGCAGGGACCAGATCGATCGTCTCTCCCTTTACCCGAAACCGTCCAGGCAGGAGCTCTATGTCATTACGCTCATAGAGTGAGGCAACGAGTCGGGTGATTATCTCCCGTCGGTCGACCCGCTGGCCCACCTCAAGTTCGAACCCCATCTCCCGGTAGTGCTCAGGCTTTCCAAGACCGTAGATACAGGAGACTGAGGCGACGACGATGACATCACGGCGTAAGAGGAGTGAGGCGGTGGTTGCAAGGCGCATCTGTTCGAGCCTGGGATTGATCTGCGCATCTTTTTCGATGTACATGTCTCGGGCCGGGAGATAGGACTCAGGCTGGTAGAAGTCATAGTAGGAAACGAAGTATTCGACCCGGTTCTTAGGGAAGAAGTCCTTCAGCTCCTGGTATAGCTGGGCAGCGAGGGTCTTATTATGGGCCATTATCAGGGTGGGGCGCTGCACCGCCGCAATGACATTGGCCATGGTAAAAGTCTTTCCCGAACCCGTCACCCCAAGGAGGGTCTGTGCTTGTGCACCAGATGCAAGTCCGCTGCAGAGAGAGGCTATCGCATCAGGTTGAGACCCGGCGGGCTGGAATGGGGCGTGGAGCAGAAACTCATGCATGCAGGACTCTCTTTTTTCTGATGAGCCGGTGGTATCCGACAGCGAACCGGTGGGCCTCGTCCCTGATCTCCTGGAGATACCGCAGGGCACGCTCGTGTGCATCGAAGGGGAGCGGATGGGCATGACGGGGTGCATAGACCAACTCCTTACCTTTCGCAATGGAAAATACCGGGATCGAGAGTCCTAGGGATAAAATCTCCTCATTCGCACCATTGAGTTGGCCCTTCCCCCCGTCGATCAGGACAAGGTCAGGAAGTGGGAGGCTCTCGTCTCTCATTCGCCGGTACCGCCGTCGCACCACCTCCCGGATGGCGGCCACGTCATCGATACCAGGGACGTCCCGGATCTTAAACCGCCGGTACTGGCGTTTATCTGGCCTCCCATCCGTAAACTGGACCATCGCCCCAACAACCTCAGTCCCGGAGAGGTGAGAGATATCGAAGCACTCGATCCGGGAAGGGGGGTGGTCGAGACCGAGGTGCTCTTGAAGGTCGAGTGCTTTGAGCTGTTCGTGGAAGAAAGTCTCTTCAAGGTTCTTCTCTGCAAGTGCAAGGAGCCTCACCTTGGCCCCTCTCTGGGGTACTGTCACCGAGACTGCCCCTCCACGGCGTGTTGATAGGAATGCGGTGATCGCAGGGTCAGGACTGGCAAGGAGGATAAGTTCATGCGGTGGGATGTGCTCGGAATAGAACCTCACCAGAAACTCCTCGATCACGTCTTCCCCGCCCTCAAACATATACGCATGCTTTGCGGTGAGCCTTCCCTGATAGACATGAAAAAGGATGAGAAAGACACGGTCATCAGTGAGGCGCCAAGTGAGGACGTCTTCGTCTCGCTCCACCTGTCTTGCAACGTCCTGGCGGCGCGAGAGCCCTTCCAATGCCTTTATCTGGTCTCGAATTGCTATGGCAGCCTCGAACTCTTCCTCGTCGGCACACTGTGTCATCTCCTCCTTCAAAGATTTGACAAGGTCATGTGACCTCCCCCGAAGGACGAGGGTTGCCCTTCTCACCTGCTCTCCATACTCGGTCCTGCTCACATCGCCGCTGCAGGGTGCACTGCAGGTCCTGAGATGAAGCCTCAGGCAGCTTCTCCTGGGGAGTCTTCGACATGTCCGGAGTCGAAAGACTCTCTTTACCAATGAGAAGACCTCGTCTCGCTCTGCTGCAGAGGTGAACGGACCAAAGATCTCTCCTCCTTCAGCCTTGGTCCGTCTAATCTCAAGGCGGGGAAAGTCTTCCCCTGTAAGGCGGATATAGGCAAAGCTCTTCGCGTCTTTTAGGTCGATGTTGTACTTAGGCTGGTGCTCTTTGATCAGGGCGTCTTCCAGGAGTAGGGCTTCTACTTCGTTGGCAGTCACGATGAAGTCAAAGTGATGAGCATGGCCTACCATGATGCGCGTCTTGGAATCGAGGTCGTGGCGCTGGAAGTAACTGGAGACCCGTCTTTTGAGGTCTTTGGCCTTGCCAATATAGATTACCGACCCCTTATCGTCCCTGAAGAGATAGCAGCCGGGTTCCTGGGGCAGTGTCGCAAGATCGCTCACCTGGAACATGGTCTCACCCATACGCAACTGCCCGAAATAGTCATCTTTCTCTCATATCTGATCGACGTTTCT
This sequence comes from Methanomicrobiales archaeon, assembly GCA_026394765.1. Lineage (GTDB taxonomy): Archaea > Halobacteriota > Methanomicrobia > Methanomicrobiales > Methanospirillaceae > JAPKXQ01. The sequence goes on along the minus strand of JAPKXQ010000034.1, from coordinate 25,866 downwards.
ATCAAGTCGCCACTAGCTATAGCAACACGAAACGTTCTTCCACGGAGTGCATGACATATGTGGAAGATACCGACTCATCATCCTTATTTGGCGCAGGTTTACCAGGAGTGGTTTTTATGCAGACCGTATACGTCATTGGCCATCGCCTCCCTGACACTGACAGCCTTGCGAGTGCGGTAGGTTACTCCGCACTACTCAACCTGACTGGAGAGTCTGGAAAGTTTATCCCTGCAGTTGCTGGACCCTTGAATGCTGAATCAGAGTATGCACTCTCACGTTTCGGAGTCCCTGCCCCGGTCATAATCGAGAGCGTGGAGCCTACTGTCGCTGATATCCCGTTCCTCTACCCGCACCGTGCATCCAGGGATATGCCCGCAATCGATGTGGCTACTATGATGGACGAGCAGGATATCAGGAATATTCCCATTATCGGCCAGGAAGATGAGCTTCTTGGTCTTGTAAGTGAGCATGGTCTTGCAAAGGCATTTGTCACACCTAACCGAGTCCATACATTAAAAATCGGACCGATACCTCCTGCAACGCTCGCAAGGATCCTGGACGCGACGGTCTGGAATGAGGCCTCACCCTGCATCGATGGTCCTGTTGTGATTGTGATCGATGCACTTCATGTTGCCCTCTCCCGGCTCACTCCACGCGACGTGGTGGTGATGGGAGACAACGAACCGTCACAGCTCGCTCTAATCTCTGCTGGTATCGCCGCGCTCATCATCGCCGAAGGCGCCCCAGTAGGGACAAGGATCCTTGATGCCGCCCGTGCCAGGGGTGTATCTATTATCGCGTCGCCCCTCGATGCATTCTCTGTGGGGCGCATGGTCCTCCTTTCAGTCCCTGCTGAACGGGTGATGGCCACTGATATGCCAGTCCTCAGACCCGAAGACCCCCTTGAATATGCAAAGCGGGTGGTTACGAACTCACGTTACCGGAGTGCATGCGTAGTTGATGGGGGGGGGCGACTCCTGGGGATGATATCGCGAAATACCTTCTTACATGAGGTACAGAAAGCTGTCGTCCTGGTCGACCACAACGAGTTCTCTCAGGCAGTCGATGGGATCGAGCGGGCTGATATATTAGAAGTTATCGATCACCACCGACTTGGCGCAATATCGACCTTGAACCCGGTGAAGTTTCTGAACGAACCGGTGGGGTCGACTTCGACTATCATTGCGCGAAAGTTCCGAGAATCTGGTATTGCGCCGACCCCTGCCATTGCAGGCCTTCTCCTTTGCGGGGTCCTCTCTGACACCATGGTTCTTCGGATGTCGACTACTACCCTGGAAGACCGCGACAATGTGGATTACCTCGCCGGGATTGTCGGCGTCGAACCTATCGAACTTGGGACCACGCTCGTTCAGCACGGGATGGACCCTGGGGACTGCCCCCCAGTGGATCTAATTCCCAGGGATGCGAAACGCTATACTTTGTTTGGCCATGAGGTGACGATCGCCCAGGTGATGGTAGCATCTGATGACTATGCGCTCACACGGGTCGATAGTATCAGAAATGCCCTTGAGAACCTGCGCGTAAGGGATGGGGTCGCCCTCTACCTCGTCCTCTTCTCCAATGGGATTGGAAATGGGAGCCTACTCTTCGCTGCCGCCAAACCTGGTGTTCTCGCAGCCCTTGGATATGACCGTCAGCCTCTTCGACTCGACGGAGTGATGTCACGAAAAAAAGACTTTCTCCCGTTATTTGGGCAGAGATTGAGGGACCTCCCCCTGCACGTGGAGTCAGGAGCATCCTCACCACGGCCTCTATCTCCAGTGTGGAAATGACCTCTGCACTACCCTTAACAGGAGATGGCTATATGGTACCTAATATCCTATTCTGATCTGTGATCACGCCCGATGCATGCGCAGATTGATGCAGGTGGTACCAACCACGCCGAACGTGAACGGGCCGTTTTTCTGAGTCTTATAATTGACGTAGTCCTGTGGATCCCAGACATCATTGCGGCATTGATGTCTGGGTCAGTCACGATGATGGCAGATGTGCTCAAGTGCGCAAATGAGATCTTTGCCACCTTCCTCGCCTGGCTGACCCTGAGAAAGGTCTCCCGCGGGAACCATGCCTACGACTATGGGCTGGGAAAGCTGGAGAACCTCACCAGCGCGATTGTTGGGTTGGCAATGTTGATCTCTCTCTACCTTGTCTTCTCAACCGCGATATCACGTCTTATTGCTCCCGAGATCCTCAATTCTGGAGGCGTCTGGGTCGGGATCTTTTTCATGACCCTGGGGGTCGTCACGAACAGCGGTCTCTGGATCAAGAACTACCGGGTGGCTCAAAAGGAGCACTCCCCGATTATGGAGTCTCAGTGGCGGCTCTTCAGGACCAAGGCATTCTCTGATGGGACTGTCCTATTCTCTCTGCTGGCGGGCATAATTTTTGAGAGCTACTCCTGGTCGATCTATATTGATCCCTTCGCTTCTTTCATCATATCAGGGTTCCTCCTCCTGTCAGGGTACAAGGTCCTCATGACTTCTTTTCCAGACCTTTTGGACCGGACACTGGAAGAGTCCCTTCAGATCGTCATCACCCGGGAACTGGCTGAGTTCTTCGATGATTACAAGGCCCTCCATGGGGTTCGTTCACGCCGTTCCGGAAGCATGGTGTATATCGAGATCCTCCTGGAGTTTGACTCAAATAAGCACATGGGAGAGGTTCATGCGACCGCTACGAAGATACAGGCATCCCTGGAGTCAAAGATCAGGAACAGCTCAGTGAGTATTGTTCTCTCGACCGGAAAGAAAGGAGTTAATCAAGTCAGATCAGTGAACGATAAGACGGAGGTGCAGACTCAAGAGTAAAAGATCGAACCCCAGGATCGTGACTGGACGACGGTGGCTTACCCTCTCACCTTCACTTTTCGCGAGCAATTTGATCGATAATTGCCTATGGGTCCTGCTCTGTGTATTGACTAAAAATAACTGGGCCCTTATTATTATACAAAATATCTTATTCTTTGCTAAACAGCATAAGTTTATTTTTATAGAAATTTACACTCATGATATTTCTCCATGTGAAAATAACGGCATTTATTGGTGATAATGACAGAACTTTCAACTTGCTTGATCACACAATATGTCGTAGCAGTAAAAACTACGTGAAAGTCGATATTTACCCAAAAAGATTCAGCGTTTCTTTATTCTCGATTATTGAAAAAAACCGCATAAACATGTTGGTGTGCTATTCCATGATGATGTGGCTGAACTAACCGGGATGAGTGTTAGGAGTTATCAGCCAAGAAAGTCAGGTATACAAAAAAAATAGGAAAGATCTTTCCTTATCGAGGAACTATCCGAGATATGGTTAGATCTCTTACAAATAAGCAAACCATTGTATCACACTATATGCAGAATGTTCCGGACACCTAATGCTGCATGTCGCACGTCCCATTCAAAAGAGGCTTTTGACAGATACGTCCTCGCATTTATAAAAGTGCAAACATTGGCGAAATTTATGAAACCTATTGAGTTTGAACGTCTCTTGAATATGAGTGATGGACTGGTTAACAAATAATTGGAAATCAACAAAATATATACCAGACAGGAGTGAATAGAAATGTTAACTATGATTTGTGGGGCCCTGTGCAACACATGCCATCATTTAATATCAATTCGGGAAGGGCAATAAATGGACTTAAATATTCTGTGGTTGGTACCAATTGCATATTTTATACATATTATTGAGGAAACACCAAGGTTTGTCCCGTGGGCAAAGAGATATTTTTCTGCACCATCCACTTTCGCCCAATTCATTCTTGGAAACGTTATTTTCATGGCTTATGTTCTGATATCAGTATTTCTTGCAACCTTTTATCCAAGTGAATGGACGCTTGTTCTTGGATTATCCACCGCTGCATGGATATTTTCAAATTTTTTAATCCATGCATTCTTTACCCTCTATACAGGTGAATATTCTCCAGGTGTCGTAACTGCAAGTGCAATATATGCCCCTGTTGCAGTGTATATTTACACTAACTTTTTGGAATCTGGAATACTAAACCAATTTGACATCATATTGTCTGTCATCATTGGTTTTGCAGTTATGTATGTTCCAACGTTAATACAAGTATGGAGGGGGAAGAGCAAACACCTTTACGATAGCGCCCCTCAAAAAGCTGATTGATCTTTTCCTTCGAATATTTTATTTCAGCTCTTCTCCAATTTTATGATGGATTGCTAGAATATTTTTCTTACCCATAAACACTAGCAAGAAATCATAAGACCAATGAACTCCTGCCGCAGGGTGTCAATGATCATTTTTGCTAATTTGATTTCATCCTGAATCTGGAGAAAAACCTAAAAATATTTTTACGCACTCTACGTAGTCCCTTAATGATCATGCGGAGTATGAGTTGTGAAATTGGAATTCTTCAGTTTTGCCTGCCCATGGACATGGATATTTTTTCAAATATTTGCCAGGTGATTAAAAATCTGGACACCTTATGGCAGAAAAAAGTGAGATTGGAAATGAGTGGTAGTGAGTATGTGCCGAGTGAGTATCCACCGAATCTGGCATTCAGATAGATCTACTGCACTCCCCTAATCACCTTGACGAGGGGAGAGGACTTCCCTAGAAAGTCCCTGACAAACTCCTCAAACCCAGGGATGACGCACTCTTCGTCCTTTAGTACTTCCCAGCCCCCCTCTAATGCAATCCTGATATGCTTGCCCAGACCTACTCCCATAACCTCGGGAGAGGCGAGGAGTGATCCGGCGTCTGTATAAGCACGGGGGACCTCTACGATGTAGACCCCCTCCTCATTGTAAGGCCCAGCAAAAACAGATGAAGCATCAGGTCCGAGATACTTTGCCAGGAACTTCTCTGCGTTCTCGAGGTTCCATACCGGGGGGCCACGGTGGCGTCGCACCCTCGGTGCAGAGCCAGACTCGAGTTCAACTAGTACCATCGAGCGTATGCCGTTCATCTTTGAATCTGCCCTAGTCAAATGGAATCCGTGGCGTGTGAACAGAGAAGCCAAAGACGCCTCACTCCGCTTGAGCTGGGGGACCACGACCTCTTCGATATAGGGTGGTGTCATAAAGACAAGGGCATAGAGGGCGGTCCCACGGTCACGGATGATATCTTCCACCATATCACGGGTGATGCCCGGGGGGGCAGGAGACAGAAAGAAGGCCTCTTTGGGTGCTGTAAGGTACCCTCTGCAGAGCTCGACAAAGTCAGCCATCCGGGTGAGGGACAGTGCGGCAGCGACGTTTCGTCCCGGGTCGACAGGGTCGATGACAATGAGGGGCTCATGAAATTCCCGGTTCCCCTCTGCTTCAACCGCGATAACAGTCCCAGGCCGCCAGCGGGATGCTGCCTGGATGACCCGGGGAAAACCCCCATAATGGATGACCAGTAGCTCGCAGAGGTATCCTGAGAACCCCCCTGTCATCTGGTCAGAACCATAGACGCCTCCGGAGATTGCGAACTGCTTCAAGAGGAGGACATCGTCCCGATAGTCCCCGATATGGGCCTTCACATAGCGGGTATGAAACGGGGTCCTGTCCACCGCACTTCGGATCTCATAGCCGGATGCCACCCGGTAACAGGGGACAAGGTCCACATCGAGCCCTTCTAAGGTCGCGTTGAGGTAGGGGTGCTCTGCATACTTCTCATGGGCCCTTGCCCCCAATGCGGTAAAGACCCGGTATGCAAGAGCGAGCCCCTCATGCTCCAGATCTTCCCTGGAAAGGTCAGGTGGAAAGAGCATGAAGATATCAAGGTCCCGGTCGCCCCGCACCCAGGTATCGCGAGCGACTGACCCCACGACCATCCCCTCGGCAAGTCCGCTCTTATCTACCTCGTCGATGATCCTGGCAGCGACCGCACATACTTGGCAGATCTCCTCATCAGTAGGGCGGACCTTTGCAAGGACCTCCTTCTCAAGTGGGGACTTCATTCCCACCTGATTGTGCAGAGGTCCTCATAGCGCGGGCCGTCTGGGGTGAGGGTACTCTTCTTAAGAGAGAATCCCTCGACTGTGAATGAACCGAATTCTCCGGGTGGAAGAGACCTGATTGCTGAGATGAGTGAAGGGTCGAACTCTTTCACCCGGGCGACAGTTGCATGCGGGTGGTAGGGGCGCTCTTCGCGGGGAAACCCCAGGGGTGCGAGCCGGTCATCGATCGCAGTCGCCAGTGCCACGCACTTCCCCTCGTCCCGGATATCTGACCAGATCACGCGGGGCCGGTCCCTCCGGTTCCCACCCGCCGGCCCGACGGTGACGTTAAATTGGGTCATCACGATCATTTGGAGGGCGGCTGCTATGGTAGAGATCTTCTCCTCATGGACCTCTCCAAGGAACTTGAGGGTGATGTGTATCGACTTGGGATCTACCATGGTGAGGCGGGCCCTGCTCCTGCCGAGGGGTACCTGGACCTCCCCTAGGCGTTCCCGGATCTCTGCCGGGATCTCAATGGCAACAAATGTTCGGACGATGGTACTCTCCCTCGCATTGCAGCGGGGACCATATAATGAGGTCTTCACCCCTGCTGGTCACACCCACCGCGCTGTTAGCGTCATCTCTTTGTGCAGAAGGAACTTCTTCCTATCGGCGGGTTTGGATCCTCTTCAGAATATACCAGTCCTGAACAATATCAGAATCATTTATGTGAGAGCCTCCCTATTGTGTAACGATGTAAGGAGGGGTAATTATAAGCGAAATTCGCGAAATCATCGTGTATACCCTTGAGTCCTGTCCCAATTGCGAACTTCTCAAGGAGTATCTCAACAAGCGCGGCATACAATTTGTCGAGCAGGACATGAGCACCCCGGCAGCCTTAACTGAACTCAGGGTGAACGGGGTCTTTGTCCGTGAGGCCCCGGTGCTCCAGGTCGGGACCTCCTTTCTTACCTCGCCAGACCTCTGCATAGCAGGCAAGGTACGTGAAGACCGCCTGACGCCACTCTTTACTAGCAGGTGAGTGATCCCAATGAAGACCTCGACTTGGCAGACGACCCTGGACGGAGTCTTTGTCGCTCCGATGCCCCCGGTGAGGACAACTGATGGCCATATCGTGGAATGGGACCGTGCCAGGATAGTCCGCCAGATCGTCCAGGAGACAAAACTTGTCCAGATCTTCTATGGGTATGAGGGTGCAGGGGAGGACCTCGCTCAGGAGATCGCAACAGCAGTCGAGCGCCGGATCCTCACCCTTGGTCTCTCCTCTCTCTCCGGCCCCCTTATTCGTGAGATCGTGAACATTACGCTTCTGGAGCGTGGGATGATCCAGTACCGTAATGTCTGCACACGGGTCGGGACCCCGGTGTACGACGCCCATCTGATCGATGTCGGCAGGGGGTTCGAGGCCAAGGACAATGCAAATCTCCAGGACAATGCCGAGACATCCCACAAAAAGAAGGCCGATAAGATCAGCAAGGAGCAGTACCTCCTCCAGCTCCCCCCTCACCTCGCTGACCACCACCTCTTTGGCGACCTTCATATCCATGATTTGGAATACTTTGGCACCCGGCCATTCTGCCTGGATGGTAGTACTACCGTGACCTGTCGGGAGTTGGGGGCAGTCAGGGTGATACGTCTTGATGGTCTTTCCTTTGACAGCGATACGCTCCAGCCTGATGATCTCGCAGTCCTCGGTCCCAGGGGGTATCGGAGAGTCCTGAAAGGCACACGCCGGAGGGTGGGTGCTAATGAGGTCCTTTTGGTGCAGACATCAGGTGATAAGACTCTTCTGGCAACAAAGGACCATCGCATACCAGTCAAGGGTCGCGGAATTCTCCGCACCGAAGAGATCGCTTTAGGTGATGAGCTCTATTCGCAGCCGGTTACTGTACCAGACCCGGACTGTTCCAAGAGCGAGACCGTCGTTGCTCTATCTCCTGCCACTCCATCGGGCCCCTATGTGTACGACCTCTTCCTCGAAGGGAGTGATGAGTGGGACCACATGTTTTATGCAGCAGGAGGCCTAGTCGTACACAACTGCCAGGACTGGGACCTCCGCTACTTCTTCTACTATGGTCTGATGCCAGATGGGAACGGGACAAGGGCTTCAGTCGCCGGACCCGCAATGCGCCCAGAGGTCGCGGTCCTCCATGCAGTAAAGGCCCTTGGGAGCGCCCAGACCAACTTTGCCGGTGGACAGGGCTACTACAACTTCCTCACCTTCATGGCACCCTTCTTTGAGGGAGTCTCGTACGACGTGATCCGGCAGCTGATGCAGATGTTTGTGTACGAGATGACCCAGATGATGGTGGCACGAGGAGGCCAGCTCGTCTTCTCTTCGGTCCAGCTCAGTCCGGGGGTCCCATTGCTTTGGAAGGACAAGCCCGTAGTTTATAAGGGGCGAGTATGGGACGGTATCATGGCACCGCTGAGGACCTACCAGGAGTTCGAGCGTGAGGTCCGCCTCCTCTTCAAAGCCCTCATGGAGGTTATGATGGAGGGGGACTACTGGGGCAAGCCCTTCAGCTTTCCCAAGCCCGAGATCAGCATCGAGCCCGACTTCATGCACGAGGATGATGAATTCAACCGGGCCAACCCCGACCTCCCTACGTACCGCGATCTCTACCTGATGACCTTTTCCTTAGCCTCCAAGTTCGGGACTCCCTACTATGACAATCAGATGCCTGGATATCGAGGTGCCGGGAAAGGTATCTCGTGCTACCAGTGCTGCGCTTATCAATTTTCCTCACTCGCTGACGAGGACGCGGGCTTTGACGAGAAACTTCTCTTCAAAGATGGGATGCACTTCTCAATGGGCTCATGGCAGGTCGTCTCGGTCAACTGCCCCCGTGCTGCGTACCGTGCCGAAGGATCTGACGAACGGCTCTTTGCCGAGCTCTGTCTCTTAATGGACATTGCAATAGAAGTCTTTATCATCAAACGGAGGTGGATGGAACTTATTCAGGCTCACTTCCGGATGCCGTTTGCACAGCAGCGTCCGCGTGACCCGGTCACCGGGGAACGGGGTGCAGCTGCTGTCGATATTAAGGGCCTCGTCTACACCATCGGGGTGGTAGGAGTGAACGAGATGGTGCAGCACCATACCGGTGCTCAGCTCCATGAATCGAATAAGGCGTTTAAGCTCGCAGTCAGGGCTATGTCTGAGATGGAGCGCCATGCAAAAGATCTATCAGCTCGTTACGGGATGGAGATCGCCCTTGCACGGACTCCTGCCGAGACGACAGGTCAGAGATTTGCAGTTTCAGACCTACTCAACAGGGGATTCCGGGACTCTGCCATGCGGCTCATCAAGGGAGACCTCTCCAGGGCATTGGAGATGATAGGATCTACACGTGACCTCCCCATTTACTACACGAATGGGACGCATGTAGCGCCCGGGGCCAGGATCTCCCTTGCAAAAAGGATAGAGATCGAGCACGTCTTTTTTCCCATAGTCGACGGGGGCAATATCTTCCATATATGGCTTGGTGAGGCTCGACCCGACCCTCGAGGTTTGATGGACATGGCATTTAAGCTCTGCAGGAGTACCCAGGTCGGTTACTTCGCGTTTACCCGAGACCTCACAGTCTCGCTCCATCAGTTTAAGGAGTATAACCCGCGACGCCAGGGAATCACAGGGTGGATGGCAGGGGAGGCCATGGCAGACCCCGGAGAGGCATAAACACCCTCTCTCCTGGAGAGGTGGGCACTTAAGGGAAACTTACATGACCTGCCGGATCATCGCCTTTTTCAGGACGATGTCTACCACATTGTGGCGGATAGAGTAGTAACTGTGAATGATATCGACCGTCCGCTCAAGAGGGATCGTGGTCTCACGCTCTCCAATTCTGAGGGAGACCCCATCAGTCCTTATGTCGATATCCGGGGCAGAATTGAGATTAGGGGGAAGTGTGAAGGTGAGGTAGAACCTGTCCTCCCCCTCCAGGAGCTCGTACGGAATTGCATCTTTATGGGGTATATTTGGCATCCTGAAACTACCCGGATCGATGGGCCCGCCGGTGATGATCGCGCACCCCATGATATGGGCGTTCTCATGATCAGGGAGGTTTTTCACTATCTCCTCGATGATCTTTGAGATCTTCTCCATAAATTCGTCGGTAGGTTCAGGTGGCATGGGCGTCCCGGAGTCTGTACCTCTCTTCGTCCTTCTCAATAATCTTCCTTCCGGCAAGGACATTTAGGGTATGGTCCAGGACGTCGGGTGGAAGGCCGGTCAGCATACCAATCTCCTCGCAGGTCAGGTCGCCGTGAGCAAGGGCGAAGGTGACATTCATGCCTTCGTCTCCGCCGATGATAGTGCGGTTCTTCCGCATAACGTTTCTTATGAGATCGTCTATGCTTGCATCGAGCTGGCCGACTGCGTCTGCGATCTCTTCGCGGGCTCTCACCATCTGGGTCAGACGGGAGAGGTTGGCAAGGAGCGCAGGTAACTCTCCCAGGTGATCGGTATGTGGGGCGGTCTCCTGCCTGGTGAGCCTGATGCTTATGCTGATGTCGTTGGCAAGGTAGTAATACTTCCGCCGCCGGTCGTCCCGCCTGAAGGAGAGGATCTCCTCCCGCTCCATCATATGGAGGTGCTCGATCACAGCCTTTGGGCTGATCTCCAGACGGTCTGAGATCTCTGTGACAAAACAGGGCTTGTGTTTCAGGAGGGCCAGGATGCGACGACGGTTCCTGTTTCCCAGGAGGTCGAGGATTCGGGCCTCTGACACACCATCAAACATTGATTACATGAGGTTAGTGTATTCCATGATAAAAGTAGAGGGTCTTATCCAGGGTTGAAAATCGGGTGCTATTCCCTCACTCAAAGTACCCCAGATTCCTCAGTCGCCGTCGGATCTCTTCAGTCTCCCCAGATGCGATGCCCGGGTCCAGAGATGGAGATGGTCCAATCAACGCTTCTTCTATTAGGATTGTGACGAACTCCTCGACCGAGTCATAACCCATGTCATCGACATGGGTGGTGAGGCGAGCGAAGAGGGATGAGGGGATATGGATCGAAACTTTATCATCTTCCATACAGTCTTCCTGAGAGGTATAACCTGCTCCTTCATCTATGGCGCAGAGCGATAAAGGTTTCTTCATGATTACTTTCTGTCTAGAGGGTTGTCTTTTGTCAATGTTTTTCTTGGACTTCCTGGCCAGGAGTTACAACACCTCTTGTAATAGCACTCATTGGCTCCAAATTGTACTGAGAAGTCCAGTGAACAACCAATGAAAGGTTGGGTGGACTTACCTCTTTTCGTAGAAGGTCCCTGCCCGGAAGACCAATATCGATAAAACCCAAGGACCCGCCTGTGTTCCCGTTAAAGTGCATTGAAACCAAATGCAGATCGCCCTGTCATCGAGATCTCTCTGCATTATCTACAAAGTCCGAAAGAGAGCCCCCTCCACTCCAACTCATCCCCACTCTATTCCAGTACATACCGGAATCTCCTTCCTTTGATGTTTCTTGGACTGATCGACTCCACGACAATGTGCGGGTTAAGTGCAGCGAAATGTCTCCGGAAGTACTGTTCCACTAATTAGAGTAAACAGTGATGATATATGAGTATTGAGATATATAACACAATCGTACTAATGTACAATTACTGAATTGGGGGTCCCGCTGCTGCGTTCGCGACATAGCAAATAGGGACTGGGAAGATAAGATGAGCCCTCTTTTACTCCTGAATTGGGGCAAAGGCTGAAGATGAAACGCCTTCTGGTTTGATTCCCGCTATCAGCCCCCCGTGAGACTTTTACTGGTAGATGCCAGCGGGATCAATTCTTCTTTCCCGGTTGCAACTCTTCATACTCACCGCCCATTCAATATCGCCCAGTTCGTTAGTTACTGTGCCCGAAATCCGTCCAGTAAAGAGGAAGACTCTTTGTATCCTGGTACATGAACCCTTATTAGGTTGGACTGATTGCAGGACCAGCACCAGGTAAGCAGGAAAAGGGCCAAAATATAGAGATAGTAGATGGGCTTTGGTATTGGGGGCCTCTCCCCTTTGACTGGGTAGGAGTGAGGGGGAGACCACCAGGCTGGGGAGGGGTAGATTGAATGATTCTTTCCCCTCTTGCATGGGGCCATCACTATTCCCCTATGGGGGTAGTTTTAAGCCTTCCAAGATCTTAAAGGTAGTTTGATCTGATAAAGATGCCAATCATCTCATATACCCCGTCTGATGAGGTCAGTTCGATCCCGATTGATTCTTGAGCTGATGTGACAGGTGCGATTTACTCGGCGGCTGAAACCAGGGTGCATGCCCTCTGTCCATAATATCCCACAAGGATCGTGTCACGGCACCCTCTCCTGACCCACGGTGGCACAGGCACTTCCGCATCGCAAAGTTAAAGCATATCGTGAGAGAGTCTCATTCAGATTGGCTTTAATGCTCTCCCACCTCTACATCGATGACGAGCCATACTAGCTTGAACTTGGTCGGATCTTCCTAGGAAAGACCAAAAAATTTACCGCAAAGAGATACGGAAAATTCTTGAGCGATTGTCGGCCTCACGGATATTTTGGTCCAGTAAGCAATGAAGAGGTTGCTGGGAAAGGATAATCTCAATGTCTCCGTGCCAAGCAAACTGTTCCTTGAGAGGGAGAAGAACATGTCGGGATGATTCTTCGGGTCAAAAGAATCGGAAAAACACCGGAACTCGTAATAACCGATCTGGAAAAATGAAGGGGATCTTGGAGCATCACACAACCTGACAATTCTTCATCATTCTCCTGCCAAATCGCCCAATACAACATCTAAACGATCTTAAAGATTTAAGATCTTTAGTGGAAAGTGGAAAGAATATGCTATCTTCCATTATTAATCATTATTATTTTAGAAAACCTTTATCTTCCTCAAGAACGACTCCACCTTAATAGGAGTTTAATGCAAAATGTCATTTCTAGACAACATACCGCTCGGTAAGAAGTTGATTGGCAGTTTCCTAGTGGTTGTATTAATCATGATCGTCGTGGCTTGGATTGGTTATTCCAACATGAATACGATCAATACCAAAGACACGGAGATGTATCAGGACCGGTTGCTCCCTATCTCTCAGATGAGCAAGATCGATAGTGTTCTCCAGATTCTGAGAGCAGATGCATATCAGTATGCCTATGCACCAGAGTCTAGAGGAGAGATTGATGCAGCTCTTCCCTCGCTCTACAAAGATCTGGAAGACAAACTCGCATCATACAGTGCAACCGCTCTCACCTCTGAAGAGGCCACGGAATTGAAGAAGTTCAATGACAACTACCCAATAGTCAAGCGGGAGTTGACTACCTTTTTTGCAGCAGCAAAAGCGAATGACAAAGCAGCGGTCGATGCTGCGCTGGCAAAGGGATCCTCTCTCCTTACCGCACGAGCAGCGGCAGTTGAAGCAGTAGCGGCGATGGATGCGATCAATACCCGAGAGGCAAAGATCCTCAGTGACAACAATGACGCATTCTTCGCAAATGCTTCGCTCATGATGATCTTAGCCACAGTCGTCGGGATCATCATTGCCATGGCACTTGCGGTCATTCTGACACGGAGCATCACCGGCCCTCTCGCTGCAGTCATAGCCATGATGAGTGACATCGGTCGCGGGTCGCTTGGAACAAGGCTCAAGATGAACAGAAAGGACGAGATCGGGGCCCTCTCCGGTGCAATGGATCAGTTTGCCGAGAACTTCCAGAACAGCATCCTCGAGCCTATCCTTGTTACCTCCAACGAACTTGCGAAGGGGGACTTCACAGCCCGTATCAGCGATCAGGTCAAGCTCGAAGGAGATTACATTAAGTTCCGGACCGCCCTTGCAAACATCGGTAACCAGGTTTCAGCAGCGATAAAGATTGTGAACGAGCAGGTACGGGAACTTGCAGGGAACGCCGAGGAGGCGAACGCGAGTGCCGAGGAGATTACCTCGGGCGCTGCCACCCTAGCAAAGAGCTCAGGGATCGTGAGCGGGAACGCCGAGCGGAGCAGTACAGGGATGAGCCAGATCATGCGTGCGATCGATGACCTCTCCAAGTCGGTCCAGGAGGTCGCCACCAAGACCGAGTCGATCTCGAAGCTGACTGGAGTTGCAAATACGCTCTCGAAGAATGGTGCAGAACTTGCCCAGAAAGCTGAGCACGGCATGGGGAGCATCACCAAGTCTGCCGGGGACGTGGAGGTCATCATCAACGAGGTTAAGCAGCAGATGGAGGAGATTGGAAAGATAGTCGGGCTCATCTCTGACATCGCTGACCAGACCAACATGCTCGCACTCAACGCGGCTATCGAAGCCGCGAGAGCGGGTGACGCAGGTCTTGGGTTTGCCGTCGTTGCCAACGAGGTCAAGACCCTTGCCCAGGAGTCCCAGGCATCTGCTGAGAACATAGCCGGGATCATCGGGAGGCTTCAGAAGAGTACTGAGCGGGCTGCCAGTGCTATGGGACAGGCGACATCTGAAGTTAAGGCGGGTGGGGCTGCAGTATCAGAGTCCCTTATAGTCTTTAACAAGATCGTCCGTTCTGTCGAAGAGATCAGCGGTCACATGGGAGAGGTCGCCGCCGCAAGTGAGGAGCAGGCGGCATCGGTCGAGGAGATTTCGGCGAGTGTATCAGAAGTGAACAGCCTGGTCCAGGGGACTGCCAAAGAGGCGATGGACTCTGCTGCCGCCACTGAAGAAGCGTCAGCTGCTATAGACCAGGTATCTAAGGTGATAAACAACGTAAACGTCATTATCGAGCGGCTCTCAAGGGAGATGAGCAGGTTCAAGGTGTAAGGGGGCCTCCCGTATGCGTTCACTCCAGGAAGAGCCCCAGGCTGATACCCGGCCTGGGGCCGCACCCCCCGATGATCGCGGGGGCATTGTCGACATAGTATCACCCACCAGTAAGCGACATCAAGGGCAGGAGAAGGTAGTTGAGTTCGTACTTGGGGGAGAACTCTATGCCATCGACCTCTTCGATGTTAGGGAGATCGTGCCTTTCTCCAAGATCAACTCGATGCCTAATGTCCCCACGTATATCAGGGGTGTTATCTCACTCCGCCGCGAGATAACGACAATCATCGACATCCGCCAGATCCTAAATGTCTCGAAAGACCAATCAGTTCTTGAAGAGAAGATGCGGTTCATCGTCCTCGATGAGCGGATGACAAAAAAGAAGATGGGGATCCTTGTCGACCGCGTCCTCAATGTCTCAACCGTGACTAAAGATGAGATCGATACAAAGTCGACAGAGATGAGACGGGACAACACCTATGCCAAGGGGATCATCAACCGTAAGGTAAAGATCGATGGAAAGGACGCCGACCAGATCATCATCTGGATCGATATGCGGCGGATTATCCAAGACATTGAGAAGGAGATATAAATCACCCTTTCGGGAAAGACACAACAACATATTTAACCATCCCTGCCTCATCTCCTCTTTCTCGCCTTAGGTTACTATGACATCACCGGAACTTCCCCCTGCAATCGAGGAGAGGGCTAAAATATTCCGAAAGGTCCTCGAGTCCCCTCTGGAGGGTGAAGGAGACAGGTCTCTCAATATTGTCATATTCTCAGTTCAAGATACTGCGTTTGTCTTTGATGCCCGGACTGTTGAAACATTCATGAAGTATAGTGAATCGATAAGAGCACAACTCATACAGGTATACGATGCACCAGCCTTCCTCCTCGGCTGCATAAAGGAAGGAGACGAGATCACCCTCATCATCGACACCCGCATGCTCTTTGGCTACCCACGCAGTACTGCTGAAGGACAGACGCTCATCATGATGAAAGGACGTGATTCTGAAGGTGCTGCATGGGGCCTCGTCGTGGACGTGGTGACTGACATCTACCAGATCGCCAGGGGAGACGTCCTCCCTTATACCATGCCTCTTGCGAGTGCTGCACACCAGGTGGTCACCGGCGTCCTCTCCAGGCGGACGGGTAGTGTTGAAGTGACAGGAGGAGATGAGGGGAGGTCAGACATGCGGCTGCTTATGGTAGACTTCTCCCGTATTCATGACCTCCTCATCCGTGGCGGTGTGAGGGAGCCTGTGAAGGGGTTCTACTATTGGAGGAGTAGATGAACTTTCATGCTGGGGGAGTAAAACACCTCCTCACCCCCGGGGAATTACCGGCTAATAGGGCCAAACGAGAAAATCTCCTTATTTTCCAGTTTGGGACTCGCCTCTATGCCGTGACGATAACCACGCTTCAAGAGGTATTGGGGTGTCCTGCAATCACTCCGCTCCCACATGCACCCGATTACATCGCAGGTGCGATCGATCTGCGAGACTTGACTGTGAATGTGATTGATATCTCCAGGGTCATCAGAGTGGAGGGGAGCGATACTACGGGATCTGCCAGGATCCTCGTTGTAGACCCGGGCCTCACAGGAAATAAGACTTATGGCCTGATAGTCACTGCTATTGCAGGAATTTTGGAACTGGACGAGGAAAGAGTCGAAAAATTCGAGAGGAACTCGCGCCTAGTGATGAATGACTATATGATAGGGAGGTTTCGGACAAATGCCAGCGAGGAGGCCCATCTCAAAAGGGCTTCCACTACCTCAGAAGGGGCCGATAAGGACCTCGTGATCTGGATCGACCTTGCGAAGATGGTCTCTGATATCACCACCATCACCGATGGTGACGAGATCGAGCTACGTCTTATCAGGCTCTTTGACCCTTACCAGATAGTGAAGGCAAAGAAGCGATCCCTCCACAGCAGGTGATCTGGGATCACGATCAACCTCGATTTGTCTTCCTGTGATCGGTATGATGCCCACCTCTATCTGGGTTACAATGACCCCAAACACAAACAATCCTGGACGGAATGGTCTGGTGCACTGATAGTGGCATTGCCTTTGGCACGCATATGATATATTGGAAAGATCCAACATACGACTGCATATGACAGGCGAAGGGGATTCAGCCAGGAATTTACAGGAAAAGGGCACCGCAGCTGGCTCTATGGGGGCATTGGAAGAGATAGTCGATATTGCGTACCCACAGCAGCCTCACTGCCCCACAGTCCTTGTCCTTGATACCTCGGCCTCGATGGCTGGGTTCAAGATCGATCAGCTCAACTCAGGACTTGCGATCTTTAAAGACGAGCTCGTGGCAGATGAGCTCGCACGTAAAAGAGTAGACATTGCAGTGATAAGTTTTGGGAAAGGGGTCAATGTTGTGCATTCATTCTCTTCAATTGAGGATTTCCCGCCGCCGGTTCTCGAGGCCGACGGGTTTACCCCTATGGGCAAAGCGATATCTGCCGCTATAGAGATGGTGGAGAAGCGAAAGAAGGAGTACCGTGATACCGGGGTCGATTACTACAGGCCCTGGATCTTTCTTATCACTGACGGCCACCCGACCGATATGCAGCCCGGCGACAACCTCTGGAACGAGGTCATATCCCGAGTCCATAACGGGGAAAGGGACAAGAAGTTCCTCTTCTGGGCGCTTGGGGTGGACAAGGCAAACATTCAGATCCTCTCCCAGATAACCCCCCCGACCAGGCCCCCTCTCATGCTGAAAGAGACGCACTTCGCAGAGATGTTCGTATGGCTCTCAAAAAGTCTTGCGACAATTTCGGACTCCCGTATTGGAGAGCAGATCACAATCGAGAATCCTACTGGCCCTCAAGGGTGGGGCAGCGTCCCGACATGATGGCGGGGTTTTTTGACAGCTCGCGACTGGACTATAAAAGCCGGGATTGAAAGGCCTCTGGATGCGTCTCCAGTGGCATATCCTTACCCAGCACAAACCCCAAAACCTTCTTTCCCAAGTATGAGCAAGCCCAGTGTTAAAGGGACCAAGCCACGCCCATTCATCGTAGGCACATCGGTGATTGGGCAGTCCCATCGCAGTAAAGGACTGCCGTGCCAGGACCACTGCGCATACCTGACTGCCCTAAATTTCCCCCGTGCTAAATCCCGGGCTGTAATTGCCCTCGCCGATGGACTTGGGTCTGCCGATAGATCATTAGAAGGAGCCTCTTGTGCGGTTTTATCAGCACTTGAAGAAGTCCGAACCTCCTTCCTAACCACTACCCGGGCAGTACCCGACCCTCGTCCTCTCATCATTCGTGCAGCACATCAGGCTCGAAAATGCCTGGATGATGAGGCGTCGCGGGCCAGATTATCGTTACGTGCATATGCGTGTACCCTGATACTCGTCCTTATAAGTGGCCCTTCAGTGGCAATCGGCCATATCGGGGACGGCGGGGTCGTCATCCTCCAACATGAGGATTATATCCTTGCATCAGCGCCTCACCGGGGGGAGTATGTGAACGAGGTGGTGCCGCTCACCTCTGACTGTTGGGAGGAGTCATTCCGGATGACTCCATGGATGGGCTCAACTTTCGCGGTCGCAGCCTTCACCGACGGCTGTCAAGGGGCTGTCCTCACCCGACAGGGACCTGATCACGTCCCTTATGTTCCCTTCTTCTCCCCGCTCTTCCAATATATTGCTGACTCTTCCAGTCATGATGCCGTGGTGGGAGATATTACACGACTCCTCTCATCACCCCGTATGGGTATGGTCTCACCTGACGACAAGACACTCGCAGTTGCAATTCTGTAAGAAAAACTCCCGCTCCACCCTGGATCCATTCGCAGATCTGGCCCCTAAATACCACAACTCATCTCCGATGGGCTCCTCTCACCGAAATATAGATTTATTATGGGAATTTAATACATAATGCAAGAACAAGTATCCTGGAGGAATGGACCGCACTGATCCCACCACTTAACCCTGCAATACCAGATAGAGGGGGTGATCATTATGGATATTCAGGCTGCTCACCCTGACCGACCCGGGATCACTATCTCCCAGAGTTTTTTCTCTTACCATGCGGTCTCCAGGGGTGCAACACTATCTGGGGTTATTGCAATTGCTCATACTGGTGGCGATCTCCTTGCCGGCACGCTCCATGCTGACAAGCCCTGGGTCAATCTCCCTAATTCTCTGAATATGGTTCATTCACCTGTGGAGGTGCCCTTCTCTCTTCGTACCTCAGGGATGGGTGATTCAACCCGCCACCTGGGAAAGGTCGAGGTTAGGACGAACAAAGGCGAAGGCATGGTGTACTTCTCGGTCACCCTCATCGATGGTGCAAAAGACGTATCTGTTCAGGGAAAAAGTCACGATGAGCTGACCACGGTGTATACCACAGAAGGGACCCCCCTCACCATCAGTCCGATGCACCGTCAGGGGGGTGAAGGTGCGATACACTTCATTGTTGGGAACCCTACCTCATGTGCCAAGATCTATCATCGCGATCGCCTATCATCAGATATTGCCGAAAAGATCGGGGTGATGATTGCAAACCCCCCCGATGACCGGAATGTACCGCCCTCGATCGCCTGGCCACATGCTGTATTGTACCATGACGCTGCACAGCAGCAGTTCGCCGGATACATGATGGCCCTGGTCGACACATCCCGTTACCGCGAGGCACACCGTTACTTCGACCCAGCAGACCGGACAAGGATCTGCGGGGAAGAGTTCACATGGCGCCACCTCCTCGCAACCGCTGTGAACCTGGTGATGGTGGTCCATGCGGTCCATGCAAAAGGTCATTCGATCGGTGACCTGCGGGAGACCAACATATTGATCTCACCCAGTGCGAAGGTCTGCATCATCGATTGCGACTCGTTCCAGGTTAAAGATCCAGGGACCGGGAGGATCTTTCCGACACGGGTCGGCTCTCCAGAGTACCTCCCTCCTGAGTTCCTACCAGGGTTGACCTTCCGCAGCCCTCTTCGGGATGAGGCAGCGCAACGGAATGCAGACCTCTTTGCCCTCGCGGTCCTTGTCTTCCGCCTCCTGATGGACGGTACCCACCCGTTCCAGGCAAGAGGTCCGCTTGTGAGAAACGCCCCTGCGACCCCGGATAAGATCCGACTTGGCCACTTTCCCTATCGGGAGGGACTTAAGGGTGTCACGCCCCCCGAGTTTGCTCCCCCCTACCAACGAGTCCCTGAGCCCCTCCAGCAGCTTTTTTTTAGGGCTTTTGTCCCTGGCCACAGGAATCCCTCGATCAGGCCCAAGGCACAGGAATGGTATACAGCCCTCCTCTATGAGTTTTCCAGGCTCACGCAATGCCAGATAAACTCCCGGCATTATTATCGGGACTCCCTGCCCGGGTGTCCATGGTGTGCACCAACACTCTCTCCATCTTCTGCACCTGCCGTAGGGGGCGCAGGACATCCTGTCTCTAGCAGGGGGCCCCTGCCAATGCGCCCCCAGGTGTAGATACCTCCTTCACCAGTTCGTTTGCCCTCGTCCTCCCACCAGGTCCCGCCCCCATCCCCACCCCTCCCTATCCCAGTTATGACGCCTCCGCAGGAGGTGATCGGCCTCATTAATGGGCTTGGCGACCCTGTCACTGCACGTCGTGAGGCCCTGGTGCAGCAGCTCACTGCACTGGGCGTCGCATCAGTCTGGCCCCTTGCCGACTTTATATGCAGAGCGCAGCAACCGGCCCGAGGCGCAGCTCTCTCTGCCCTCTCCCGTATCGGAGAACCCGCAGTCCAACCACTGATCCATGCCCTCTCAAAAGCCCCTGTCACTAGTCAGGACGAGATAATAGACGCGCTTGCCGAAATGGAACGTCCTGCAATAGAGTCGCTCATACGGGAGATCAACAGCCAGAGGGACAAATATTACGGGTATGCCGCCCGCCTTGTCAGGAGGATCGGCGAGCCGACGATAGCTCCGCTAATTGATGAGTTTCGGAGTGGAGACGCACGTTCACGGGGATTTGTTGCATGGTTACTCTCTGAGCTGGGTGAGGCAGCAGTAGAGCCTTTGATCAATATCCTGAGGCAGGACCCAAACCAGCTGCGGGGCTATGCAGCCTGGACGATCAAGAAGATCGGCGACCCTGCCCTTGCAAACCTCATCACGCTCCTCGCTCACGAGGACAGTGAGGTGAGGGCCGTAGCAGCCCAGACCCTGATCTGGATTGGTGACACCGCAGTCCCCCATCTCATGGCAAAGGTGAAAGAAGACCCGGCCTGTGCCCCTGGCATCGTTGGGACGACACTTGCAAAGATCGGGGAGCCTTCGGTCCAACCACTCCTCGAACTCACGAGAAGTGATGATCCCAGGATACGGTCGGCAGGAGCAGTTATCCTTACGATGGTGGGGGGCCCGGCCCTCGACATTGCAGTAGTAACCTGCATAGCGATTTTGAGTTCTGATCTTCCTGACGAGGAGACGAGCACTGCCGCAGGTGCACTGCAGTCTATTGGGTCGCGAGCCTTTCCAGCACTCACCGACCTCGCAGTTCAGGGAAACCACCAAGCCCGTCGGCGGGCCTGGCGATTGCTCCTCAAAGGGGGAGAAGAGGGGCTCCACCTGCTGCTAGATACTGTGGTGCAGAGTGGCACTCACCCTGAAAGATCCCTAATTACACTTATGAGCACCAGGGCCACGGAAGTGGCAGAGTACCTTGTACCCACCCTGCTTGGGGAAGACAAGGGAAAGCGTGAGGCAGCGTTTGCGATCCTTCTGCAGATCCCCAGTGAAGCTTCTCCTGTCCTTGTCCGAGTAGCAGGATCAGCGACCCCTGGCCAGATCAGTATTATTGGTGCAGCTCTGGTAAAGATCGGCATCGATGCTCTCCCAGCCGTCCTCGAAGGTATCAGGGTTGCACAGCCCGGGGTAGTGGCCGCACTTTCATGTGTCCTGGTGCTCTTTGGTGAGCGGGCGTTTCCTGCCGTTATCCTCGCTCTGGGTGGAGAAGTACCCAAAGAAGCAATAATGCCCCTCCTCACCACCATGATCCTTACCTCCCCTCCAGGTCCTGAAGTCCCCCAGGTCATTGCACCATCGATATCTCCGGAAAGGAAGGTGAGTTTGATCTGCATGCTCGCCACCCTCGCCGACCCTGCCCTGCCCCTTGTTGCGGCATACCTGACCGATCCTTCCCATACCGTCCGCCAGACGGCCAGAAGAGCACTCATCGCGCGGGGGGCTCCGGCAGCCAGGTTAGCTTGTGGTATGCTCAAGAGCCAGAACCCCCATGCGCGGTATGAAGGGGTCAAGACACTGGTAGGCCTTGGAGATGCTGCCACTGGAGAATTAATCAGTTCTGCCATAGGAGACGATGCCGAGGTCAGGAAAGCAGCGATCCTTCTCCTCCAAAATGGCTCGACACATGTTTTTCAGAGGATACTGGAACAGATCCGGGAGGATGGGCGTCCATTAAGAGTGAAGGTGGAATTGGCACGGCTCCTTGTAAGCCTCCAGGGCCATGACGCCGTGGCGACACTCTCACTTCTTGCCAGTGATAATGACCCGTGGGTGCGGGCAGCAGTCTTTCCAGCACTGGTGGGAATGGGATCTGCAGGTGAGGATGTGCTTCTCTCCCTCCTTGCTGACGATTGCGAGGAGGTTCGCGAGGATGCTACCACGGTATTTATCCACCTCGGTCCCGCAGCAGTCCCCGCCCTCACCCGCGGGATGCGCCACCGGAACAAGGCGGTCAGGGGACAAGCTGCCTCACTTCTTGCCGGGGCCGGATGGAGGGCAGGCACCTTACAGGAACTCTTCAGTTTCTGGTCGGCGAATCGGGGATGAAAACCCAGTATGGATGACAAGATCACTTCTAGTACCTTTATGACAACTATTCCTTACCTATATGTTCAGATAATAGATGATGCATAGATGAAGCCAGATAAGAACAGAACGGTCTGGATAGAGACTATCAATGCAAAGACACCCGAGGGACTGGCGGTGCGGAGAGCGGCAGGAGGCTCGCTGAGCCCATACCTGAACTTCAGGATATTGGGAGAGACCACCTCCTCACGACAGGCCCAAGCGTAATACCATATATCGAAAAAGAGATTGGACGAGGTGAGGTCGACTTGCTCGTGTCGAAGATGAGCTAGCTGATATTTTTGTTGCATATGGGGAGAAGTCGATAGACCTCCTCATCAGGATCATGAAGCGCTACCCTGACTTCTCCAGCATGGCATGCGACGCCCTCACCCGGATCGGTACCCCTGCAATCCCAAAGGTGATCAGTGCATCAAAAAATGCAAAGCGAGCCAGAAGATCGAGCTTATCAGTGTTCTAGGGGAGATAGGGGACCTTATCTCTATCCCGTACCTGATAACTGCCCTCAAAGATGCCGATTCGATATCCTGTGGGATGCGGCCCAGGCGCTCATCGGATTTAGGCCAGCCGTTGCAGATCACCTCCTTCCCCACCTCACAAGCAGTAACGTTGTGCTCCGCAATGAATCGGTCAAAATCCTCCTGGAGGTGGACCGGGAACGAGGGCTGCCTGCCATCATCGCACTTCTAAATAGTCCAGAAGATTCCACCTGGGACACGGTGGTCGACACCCTCATCAGACTCGAACCACCCCCAGTCCAGGAGTGTCTCGCAGCATGCCAGTCTGATGATCCCCGGATCATTACCGGGGCATTGAATGTGCTTGCCAGTAAGGCCAGCCTTGACGAATTTCCTCTGTTTGAACCCCTCTCTCACCATGAAGATGAAGAGATCAGAAAGATAGCGTCTTGGGCCATAGAGATGATAGAGAAGAGAATGCCAAAAAGTCATCGATGAACATAGGGTTCATAGAAGGCTATGAAACACGAAGTGGTTCATATCAGTGACAAGTGAAGGGCCTGGTTCACCGGACCTGCCCACCCTCACTCCTGTCGTCCTATCCGGAATTACGTTCCCACCATAACTGGAACTACCAGGGTGCCACTCAAAGGTGATTGACCGGCTAAAACCGTCAGTTGAGGGAGGTCTCACCAGTTACCTGTGCAAGGATCCCTTACCTGGCCGATAGTTAAGAACTGCCGAGCTATCTACTTCTTTATTGCATTGAGGATTACGAGGCTTTACCATGGACGGGCTTTTGCCATCATGCAACAATCGACTTTTTCCTCAGGAAAAACAATTATCACTTACTGACGTGGTATGGACCGAACCCTCCTCATCCTTATTGCGGTGCTTCTGGTTATGCTCGCTACATGCACTGCGTTCTTCTATGCAATCTCTACGGTCAGTGCAACCTACCTCCGGACGCACGAGGCCCGGCTCACCTACGAGGTGAATGTGACCGCCGATGGCCAGTTGACAGATGTGACATTCTTACTTCCCCTTCCCCTGGGACAGTACGCAACCTACCCCATCACTGAGGACCTGGGGGTTGGGCCCCTCCCGTCCCTCCCTAAATCCTGGAAGACTTCCCTTGTGGGATCTGAGCGTGAGACCTTCCTGAAAGTCGAGGTACCCCTGATAGCATCGGGATCGGTCCCTGGAGTTGGTGCATCCACCTCCTTCTCACATTGGGTGGTGGTGCGAGGGCAACTTCCGACCACCGATGTGCTGCAGACTGGCTACACGCTTGCACCTAAAGAAGGCGTCATTCTGACGGGTTGTCAGGATGGTGGGGAGGAGGCTGCCCGTGAGTGCATGAATTATAAGGGCTTTGTTCACGCCCGTTATGAAGCCGAAGCAGCGACTAATGCAACCATAAAGGTGACACTCAAGGGGGAGAATGCATGGGTCTTGAAAGGGGGACAGCAGAACTACTATACCGACTCGCTGAAGTGCATCCTGACTGGTCCGCAGAGCGGGTGGGTCAAGACCGAAGGCCTCATCTCGGAGGGGTACGGCGATCTTGACATCTTCGTCGCATTGAACTGCTCAGACAACCCCATGCATTCGGCGGTATGGTGGGGGGATGTCCTATGGGGGTGATATCAGGTGAGCGGGAGAAGATCCTGGCGACCAACTCTTCGAGAAGGGCTATGTAAAGATCCATGGGAGTATGACTTCTCACCACCCTTATCCTGGGAGCATCAACGACTGTAATCGATGCAGCCAAGATTGCCTGCCACCTATTGAGGTACTACTGGGTAGATACAGGTATTCAGGCTTGTTATTACAGTCTTCATGGTAAAAAATCCGGGTAATAATAGAAAATGAATGGGTTATTGCCTGGCGAAATCCTGGATCACGATCCACCCAGTATAAGTATTCCCGCCCGAAATGACTCTCCCATAGGTGAGACCGACTCCAATCCGGTTATAATTACCGAGGATATAGTTACGGTAGCTTGGAGATCCCATCCAAAGGTTCATGATCTGCCGTGCGATCTGATTCGGGGTTCCGGAGTCTGCAAAACCTGCTGCATTGTTCTCAGCGCCGGCGAGGTAGGTATATTCCCGGGCGTCATACCGCTCCCAGAACTGCCGGCCCAGGTGGTCTGTATGGCCCAGGTAGTGGTAAAGTGCCATGTCTTTGCACATCCAACGGGCAATCGACCGCAAGGTGTAGTCTGTGGATAGATTTCCAAGTCCATGCGCTGCACGTTGCTTGTTGGTCTGTAAGATGATTGCCCGCTCTATTCGACCGGAAATTGGACGAACAGAATCACTTAACTGGACGTTGACATTGGAATTATGAGCCGGGATGACACCTGCATCTACCAGGGAGATCGTTGAGAGGGTAGGTCTATACGCCTGCATCGCTATCACCGGGGAGACTACCATTGCTATTGTGACAATTACAATTAGAAAGATTGTGTGTAGTTTCATAGTTATCAGACTCTCTGACATCCATTCTGGTATAGATAAGCATTGGTAGTTCGTCACGTTATTAAAGATTCTCCCTGGTACAGGGAAGAGGTGAGCGATACTACCCATCACATCAATGAAGAGTGGATGTCCATTATTTTATCTTCCTGATACTGCAAAGAGGGGTGCCAGTGGACCTCTGATCGTTAATTATGCCATTGCCAGGATAGATGATCTTACATCTGGTGATCTAGACTGCAATTAGGGCACATACGTTCATATCAACGTCGAAAAACTTCTAAACTCTCATTTCACTGGGATCCCCACCTATGAAACTCCCTCCGTGTGGTCCAGAAAACCAAGAGCCCTCCAGAGGCCGATATTAGTGGGTGGGGGTATTAGGAGATAGAATA
>JAPKXQ010000090.1 GCA_026394765.1 Methanomicrobiales archaeon | reverse complement strand
TTGTAGTTCGCCTCGATCTTGCCCAGGATGTTGTTGAGATAGTTCAGGCTCTTGATGTTTGGAGGGAGGGCATCGGCTGAGTTGCGCCGCACCGATACACTCACAGCCTTCAGACCCTTCTCGTAGAGGTCCCCGAACATCGCCCCCCATGCCACGGCGATCACAATCACCGTGGGCTTAGGGCACTTCCTGGGGTCAAGGCCGAGGTCCCCGATTCCGCGGGTGACGAGGGGACGGATGTAGCCGTCTTTTAAGTTGTTCTTCCGCAGGGTCTCGAGGATCACTTCAGTAAACTCCTCTTTGGTGAGCGGGACCTTGAGATCTATAGTTTTTGCCGAGTCAAAGAGACGGTCGAGGTGCTCACCGAGGCGAAATACCCTCCCGTGGTAGGCCCTGATTCCCTCAAATACGCCGTCCCCATAGAGGAAACCATGATCAAAGACCGAGAGCCTTGCCTCCTCACGGGGAAGGTACGTCCCGTCGATGTAGATCATCATGCAGAGAGAATCAGTGCTTATCCTTTTTCAAATTCTTGCCACGAAAGTGCTTCTTAAGACAAAATTTAGAGGAATTGCTGTGAAGATCTGGATGAGCCGCGAAAATTAGACCTTACCGCCCGTCCTGCAGGCCTCGACAAAACCTCTGAAAAACTCCCGGCTACTAACCGGGTGGAGATGAGTATAAGACCCCAGCGTCCTGTGCATGACCACCCCATCGTTTCGGTCCCTGATCCCCTCGCCCCGGGTGAGACGGTAGGCAAAGCGGGCTGTTGCATCCAGCGAGATGGCAGAGTAATGGAACTCATGACCGCGGACCGGACCCTGCCAGAATGGACAGACGGAAAGTGCATCTCCGGTGACGTAGCGCACGATGCGGCGGGAAGGGATCTCAGTCCTTCCGGGAATTGCCCCACACATCTGAAACTCCCGCGTGTAGTCAGTCCCGGCAAAACCTCGCGCTACCGAGAGAGTATCGGTGAGGTACATGAGCCCCCCGCACTCTGCATAGATAGGAGTGCCACCTGCAGACGCTTCCCGGATGGCCTCCCGTGCCTGATCGTTCCCCTCGAGAGCGGGAAGGAAGAGTTCGGGGTATCCCCCGCCGAGGATATACCCATCAGCATCAGGTAGAGAATCGGAGAGGGGGCTGAAGGGCAGAAGCGAAGCCCCAAGCGCAGGGAAGATGTCAAAGAGGTCGGCATAGTAAAAGTTGAATGCCTCGTCAAGAGCAATACCGACAGTCACGTCTGGTTTTCGACCCCTTGAAAAGACGCCGGGTAAGGGAGATTGTGGTATGACGTCGACTGCAAGAGCCGCCACGGCATCGGGGTCGACTGCCTCACCTACCATTCCAGTTACCGATGCGAACTGGTCCTGAAAGCCCTTTTGCACGGCCCCTTCACGAAAAGGGACCAGGCCGAGGTGGCGCATCGTGAGCGAGATGTCGTCAGTCCTGGGAATAGCGCCAAGCACCGGGAGATCGCAGTAATGAGAGATCGCAGTTGTCGCCTTCTCTGCATGCCTCTCTCCACTCACTTGGTTCAGTATGACCCCGACAATGCGGATAGCTGGGTCAAGTACCTGAAATCCCTTCACCACCGCGGCCGCGGAACGCGTGATGCTCCTCGCATTTACCACAAGGACCACAGGAAGATCGAAGAGTTTGGCGACCGCGGCAGTGCTGCCCTGGTCCCCCACCGGGTCTGACCCCTCATAGAGGCCCCTCACACCCTCGATCAGAGCGAGGTCAGCACCCTGGCAACCAAATGAGAAGATCTCCCTCATCTCTGCCTCGTTCATCACGAAGGTATCCAGGTTCCGGCAGGGACGACCGCTCGCCGCGGTGAGGTAGGAAGGATCGATATAGTCCATACCCACCTTGAATGTCTGGACTGTCATGCTCTTCGCGAGGAGGGCCGCGAGTGCGAGAGTGATGCTGGTCTTCCCGCTCCCTGACCTGTCACCTGCGATCAGGAGAGCTCTCATATCATGCTCCGGATGACTGCTCCAAACTCGCTCTCTACAAGGGACGAAACGCCAAGGGTTTTTGGGTGGAGGTCGACTTCCACGATGACATGCTGGTGTCCTATTCTTCGTAGTGGTTCGACCTGCCGTGGCCCGTTGGTGACCGAGATACAGGTGATCCCGTCAGTATAGCAGGGTGGGACTGCATGGGGGACTCCGACCAGTAGACAGTAGGCCGGTTTAATGTCCCGGATGCGTGCTCCAATTATCTCGCCATTTACCCCGTACTCGTCAAGGGCCCCGAGCAAGGTAAGGGAAAGCCCCCGGGAGGCGAGCTCGTCGCGGATCCTTGCCGCGTCCCTCCTTACCTTGGGGAGGCCGCGGTCTTCCAGGTTCCCGAAGTAGGTGATATTAGCGTCAGGGCAGGCGTCATGGAGGGCGAGGAGGACATCAGCGAACATGTATGCCGTCTCTTTCTTGGCATTGAGGGCCGCGATACCGGGCTGCCCGCTCCGGGCTAGAGTGAGGAGCCGGGTAGCTGCCACGTGCTTGAGATCGCCCCGGCAAGGTGCAATATACGGCATCGAGGCCGCGCCCCTGAGTCGTTCCACCTCGTTTGCACCCAGGAGGAGCCTTTCCTGCCTGATAAGCTCTTCCCCTGAGATCCACCCCATCTCAGCCGCCGGTCGCAGTGTCGCAATCACCCCGTCGATGTTCTCAGGATACCCTGCATGGATATCCACTGCAATGGTTGGGGTGGTCACCCCTGATGCATCGATGGCAGAACTCAGGTCCTCACCGATGATCATTGATACACATGTCCCGATAACCGCCATCCTGGCAGGTTTGAAGGCCTCCTCGGCATGACGGATGACGTCTTCGAGTCTCTGCTGCCCTCCAAAGATAAACTCGTTGTCGGCGAGCGAGGTGGTGAGGACGCGCATCCCATCCTCCTCAAGCAGCCTCGCATGCTTGAATGAGCAGCCTGATGGGCCATGGAGGATCGCGACATCCACCTCCAGGTCCCGTGCGGTATAGAGCGCGGCAACAATTGAGCTCGGACGTGGCTGGATGTACTGCATTGGTGGTATTGGCCCTCCCCTGGCTACCGCCAGGTCTTCACTGCAAGGACCACCGCGCCACAACCGGACGTCTTGAGGGCGGCTTCCCTTCCGTCATGGAGGCTTCCAGTAGTGATACAGGGGATACCAAGGCCATCGAGCATAGACTCGACAGTTGAGTATGCATCAGGGGTCGGTGGGACCAGCACAACACGGTCAGGTTTTGCTGATGTAACTGCCCGTGCGACCTCTTCGGGTGGGAATCCCTCACAGACCGCATGCCCCTCCATGCCGATGACCATGGTGAGCATCCCATCCCCCACGAGGCCACGGGCATAGGACGCCGCATCGGTCGCGACTTCCTGGTTAGTTCCACTGTTGGCAGCATCGACCACCGTTATCTCACCTACCTTTGAAACAGTCATCCTCCCTTCCACAGGCTGCGCCCGGGAAATAGAGGCGGGGTCGACTCCCAGGGTGCAGGCCGCTGCGACAGCAAGCATCACAGGAGTCTTGTAGTGGGGCACTGCGAGTAGAGGGCATGCGAGTGTGACTTCGCTGCCACTAAATGTGTAGGAACAGGAGAGGCCATCAGAAAAGATCATCTCTTCCACTGCGACTGCGCCCGGGATTGCATCTGCTGCACCGGGTGCGGTGATAACCGTCCTCATGGATGAGAGCGCCCTTATCTTGGTTGCGAGTGCCGACTGAGTCCCCCCTGCGACGCAGTAGTCACCGGAGTCGGTGAGGATGCCCAAGTCACCGGCTCCGGTAACACCAAGGGACTCTTCAGCGATGAGCCAGCCTCCGATCCTGGATGCCTCCTGCGCTGCAGGGAGGACTGAAGCCGGGGTTACACTCATCTTCCAGAGGAGATCTCCACCCGGGTACCGAAAGGTCCCCCGCGAGGTGTGGAGAACGCCTGGGCCGTTCATCAGGGTCGCAAGGAGTGTTGCTGTCGTAGTCTTTCCCCGCGCCCCGGTCACCTCCACAAACGGAGTGGGGCGCATAATCCTGATGAGCCTCCCCACCGCCTCGTGGTGCGTGAGATGCTCGCCACCAAAGGTCCTGAAATGAGAGGAATCAAAGTGAACTGGGGCAACTACCTGGTCATAGGTACCTGTCGCCCCTTTTCCCGGATCACTTTCCCCCCCTTTTTGGTAGACGTTTATGGCGTCGACTTCGCACCCCGCCTCTCGATAAGCTTTTGCTATCAGGGTACCGCCGTGGATGGTATCGAGCACGAGCACTCTCATGAATGGGCCTGTCTTCAGTGCCCTTTCAGCGCCGCTACCGCATTTTTCACCATAAGATCAGCGAGGAGCGGGTCACTCCCAATTGGGTCAGCATAATAGAGGGGGATAGTACTCCCATTCTTCTGGAATGACCCCTGTGTCGCCCCGCCTGTAAGACCTATCACCGGGGGGATGTCATGGAGGATATGGACACCCTTTGCAAGGAAGAGTGGGACGACAACTATAGCATCAATCTCGTCCTCCTTAAACTGCTTGAGGCTCTCCTCGATAGTGGGACTGTTTATATTCATAAATGCGCACCTGACGATGAACTCAGGGTGGCGCGTTGCAATCAGATGCCCTGTTGACTCAACGAGCTCCTGGTTGAAGGGGAGCTTACTCCCATGCCCCACCAGCAGTAAACCTTTCCTCGCCATATGATAGCTAATGTGATGAGATGGGTTAAAATAATTGCCAAATAGGTACTTTACCCTCATTTCGAGTACCCTTTTCCCCTATAGTCTATGATGGACGGTGCCTGGGCCCCCCAACGTGGCAGGGTGCCGATCAGTGGGACCACCTAAAATCTTTTTGTTGCCCGCATCCATGTATACAGAATCCATGATGGAATACTTCGAGCGCTTTGGCCTCCTAATAAACGACCAGGTTGTACGGACGCCTGTGGCGCTCGCCTCGATGGCAGGGATCGTCGATGCAGACTATGCCCTGGCCCGTGCTGCCCATATCGGCGTTGCGTTCCTTGGCGGGTATTCCATCGACGATGCAACGATTGCAGCAAGCCGGACGATTGCGATGGCCGGACGACCTGAGTTCCTACCAGAGGACCCCCTTGGTGCAATCGGGACAGAGATCGGGAAGATGAAGAACAGCAAACTCATTACGGGAGTGAATATTCGGGCGGCAAGTCCAGAGTCTCTCGTCGCTGCGGCAGATCTGATTGGAGACGGAGTCGTCTATGAGATCGATGCACACTGCCGCCAGGACCCGATGATCAATGCAGGTTCAGGGGAGTTCCTGATAAGAGATCCCACCCGCCTCATCGGGATTATCCATGCACTCAAGGAGAAGGAGGTGACGGTTTCGGTAAAGGTACGCGCCGGGGTCGCTCCTGATGATGTAGACCTTGCAAAAAAGATCTGGAAGGCAGGAGCCGATATCCTACATATCGACCTGATGGACTTTGGCCATGCAAGGCTGAAACAGATAAGAAATGCGGTCCCCCTGGTGCTGATTGCGAACAACTCCATCAACACATTTGACCGGATGAAGGAGATGTTCTCCCACGGTGCTGACCTCGTCTCGCTTGCAAGGAAGTCAGATGAGAGGACCCTTGCCGGACTCGATGCAGCAATAAGCCGTTACGCCGACGAGACTGGATGGTACAACTCCCCTAAGCAGCTCTGCCGGGGTGGAGACATCCGCGCCCTCACCTTCTGCTGTATGCCGGTGAAATCATGCCCCCTAATCCCCACGCTTGATCGTCTGGGATTGACGCGGGACGAGTACATCACATTAAAAGAGCAGGCAGTCCGTGGGACTGTACTCGAGGGTGGGAGCCAGACCTGCTTTGGGAGCCTCGTGTGGTGCTGCAAGTCCAGCTCCCCCTGCATGTTCCGGGACATGACCCTCAGCCAGACCGGGATCTCGAGCAAGGCATACATGCAGACAAAGCGTCAACTTTCAGAACGGATCATCCAACACCTCTTTCTGCGGGAGAGAACTGTGTGAAGAGGGCTGACCAGGCTCAGCTCGCGATGGCCCTCGAAGTCTGTGCCTACCCTAAGCCTGGAAACGTAGACCGCTGCCACGATTATGAGGGGACAACCCTCGAACACTTCCTCGCATCTACTATCCTGGCACGACCCGCGCTTGAACGGGCCGAAGCAGGTGAAGCAGGCCTTGGGGAACTGATCCATGAAGCGGTTGCAATGACCTCTATCCACCAGGGAGGAAATACCCACTTTGGTGCATTCATCCTGTTAATCCCCCTGGTGGCAGGAGGTGATATCCCGGGCGCGAATGCCCGGGTTAATGCGACGTCGACCAAAGATGCGGTTGCGTTCTACGAAGCATTCTCCCTCACCAGGGTCAGGACCAATCCCAGCGACCCGCTCGATGTCTCAGACCCCCGGAGCATCCTGCAGATCAGGGAAAGCAGGATGACCCTCCTTGATGTGATGGCCCACTCAGCAGAGAACGACATGGTCGCTGCCGAATGGGTGAACGGGTTTTTCCTAACCGGGATGTGCACCGACCTCCTCATTCAACACGGGTGCGGGAGGCGCGCGATTGTCGCAACCTTCCTCGACCTCCTCGCATTCTGCCCTGATACCTTCATCACCAAGGAGCACGGTCCATCCGTGGCAGTAGAGGTTCAAATGAAGGCAAAATCAGTGGTTGAAGGTACTACCACAATAGAGTCGCTTGACGAGGAGTGCATCGCTCGAGGGATAAACCCGGGGTCATCAGCAGATATTATCATTGCAGCGATCTACCTCGCCCTCGGAGAGGGGTGGCAGTGGGACTGCTGAAAGAAGGGATTACCGAGGTCATCGCGACCACAAGGAAGAATGCCGCACCGATGGGGGTCAGGACCCGCCAGGGGCACCACGGGATGGTACTCTTCAAAGGCAGCCACACCGCAGAGAACATCATACGCGAGGGCTGGGTTGTCGCCAACTTCGTCTATGACCCGGTCCTCTACGTGAGGACTGCATTTGAAGACCTCCCCATTGAATACTTTACCGGCGAAGAGGTGGGTGGGATAGAGGTCTTTCGCCTCGCAGCAGCTGATGCATGGGTCGCCTGCACCGTGTCAGTCGTTGCAGATAGGGAGACCACCCTAACCCTTGCGTTGAGTGTCCTTAGCGAGGAGATCCTTCACCCGTCAGTTTACCCCGTGAACCGGGGTTTTTCATCAGTCATCGAGGCGACCGTGCATGCGACCCGCTTTGTGAGGGGTGGTGACCCGGGGATTGGAATGCTTATCAGGCACCACATGGGACTCATCACGCGCTGCGGGGGGCCCCGTGAATGGGAGGCACTCTCACTCCTGAAAGGATACCTCTCATCTGCCCCGCACACCCTCCCGGACTGATGTTCCCCATAAAAAACTACATCCGATAGTTTTTCAAAGGATCCGTGAGATTTGGATACCAGGTGGTCTTGCATGCTTGTCCGGAGGGTTGTTGCACCCGGGATTGCGCATTATTCGTACCTGATAGGGTCAGGGGGAGTCGCCGCAGTTATCGACCCGCGGCGGGACTGTGAGGTGTACAAAGAGATCGCTAATAAGAACGGCTGTGTGATCTCACACATCTTTGAGACACACAGGCACGAGGACTTTCTCACTGGATCACTAGATCTTGCAGCACTGACCGGGGCAGAGATCTACCATGGGGCAGGGACTGCCTTCCAGTTCGGCACTGCGGTCAGGGACGGTGACTCCTTCTCACTGGGAGATATCACCATAGAAGTCCGGGAGACGCCGGGCCATACCAGGGAGAGCATCTCCCTTGTGGTGCGGGAAAAAACATCGGGAACCCAGGTGTACATGATCTTCTCAGGAGACGCTCTCTTTGCGGGGGATACAGGGCGTACAGACTTCTATGGCTCAACTGTTACCCCGATAATGGCAGATGCCCTCTACAGAAGCATCCACGATAAGATCCTTGCAGATGGGGACGGGGTTATCCTCTGTCCGGCGCACGGGGCCGGATCAGTCTGTGGGACAGCCATCAGCGACCGTGCACTGACCACTACAGGGTATGAGCGTCAGACCAATGCTAATCTCGCCCTCTCAAAAGAAGCATTCATCGCCGGAAAAGTAGCCGAACACCACCATCACCCACCCTACTTTGCCAGGATGGAGACCCTCAACACCTCTGGCCCCCCTCTCCTCCATGGCCTCCCGGAGCTTGCACCATGCTCTGTCCGCACGCTGGCACACCTCATTAAGGAGGGTGCCCAGGCCCTTGATATCAGGGCACCCTCATCATTCGGGGGTGGCCATATCCCGGGATCGATCTCACTCTGGCGTGACGGGGTTCCAGTCTTTGCAGGCTGGGTCCTCTCCTATGACCGCCCTGTCGTCATAATTGACGACTTCAACCTTGGGCTTGCCCCTGTGGTCCGTGCCCTGGTTCGCCTTGGCTACGATCTGATCGAAGGGTACCTTGAGGGAGGCTTTCCTGCATGGTCCAGGAGCGGGAGACCGATCAGCCATATGGAGACCCTGTCTGTACAGAGCCTCGCAGCATCTATTGCACAGAAACACCCTTTCGTTCTCGACGTCCGTGACGAAAAGAACCGCGCCGTGGTTGGTGCCATCGAGGGCTCCCACCATATCTATGTCGGAGAGGTCGCAGAAAGGATATCCGAAGTTCCAAAAGACGCCCATGTCATCCTCATCTGTGACGCGGGGTACAAGGGCTCCCTTGCAGGGAGTCTGCTCCTCGTGGCTGGGTACCAGAGGGTATCCAATGTCCTTGGGGGAATGGCAGCCTGGGTGAACGCGGGCTTCCCAGTCGTGTAGCATTCTGCATAACCCCAATTTCAACTCTTTTGCCCGACAATGAGCGCGAAGATCCCAAACTTCATCACGCAGTCCACATTGGTAAACCCTGCGTTGGTTACCGCGTTGATGTAGAACGGGAGGGTATCGAGAGTCGCATGGTGGGCAGGGGTCTGGTGGTGAGTATCGATCAGCCCTTCGAGGTCTCCGGTCATTCCTGTCCTCGCCTGCTCCTCGCGGATCCATTCCCGCCAGAGCTGAATATACCACGCTTCGTGGGCAGCTGGAGGGAGGACGGTGTCATAGATCAGAATCCATCCCCCGGGGTGGAGGACACCATGGAGAAACGCAAAGAGGGCCTCCTTCTCCTCTGTCGTGATATGATGGACAGCAAGTGAAGATACAACGAGATCAAATGGACCGAGCGCAGGGCGAACCCTGATAATGTCCTCGAAGCTGGTCTGCAGGAAGGTGCAACCCGGGACCCCGGCAAGGTGTTCGCGTGCCTTTGCAAGCATATCAGGCGAAGCATCGACCAGGGTGAGCCGAACCCTCGGGTCTTCCCTGCGGATTGCGTGCGAAACCGCACCGTCTCCACATCCCAGGTCGAGGATGTGAGCGCCCTGGCCTGTGCGAGGGTGGTTGAGGTGAAACGAGGCGATCGTTCTGAAGAACCATGAACGTAGCGGGATCTGGACCCCTGCAATAGACACAAACCTATCTGAAAACTCCCTGTTCACCCAGTCACTCTTCTGAAACGTCATAATAGGAGAGGGAGGTCATCAGCAGCATAGAAAAAACTTCCACTCCGTCCACTTCCTGGGAGCATGGGCGTACCTTTTTGTCTCCGAGGGATGAGGAGTGGAGTATCACCAGAGAGGAGTGATTACATATGACATACCAGGTGAGGGTCCCCCTCGATGTCCCTGAAGGGGCAAAGGGGACGTACGTGAAGAACTACGATGTGGTCACCCATGGTTCAGGGCGGTTGATGCTCTTTGCAGGGGACCAGAAGGTGGAGCACCTCAATGACGACTTCTATGGGGCAGGGGTCCACCCTGATGACAGTTCCCCAGAACACCTCTTTTCGATCGCTTCCCGCGCAAAGATCGGTTGTTTCGCAGTGCAGCTTGGACTGATCGCACGGTACGGCATGGACTACCCTGATCTCCCCTACCTTGTCAAGCTCAACTCCAAGACGAACATTGTGCCCCTCGCGCAGGCTGAGCCAAGCTCACGCCTCATCCATTCGGTACGGCAGGTAGTACGGTTCAGGGAGACATCAGGGGTGAGGGTCGTAGGAGTTGGATACACCATCTACCTGGGGTCTGATCACGAGGCCGTGATGCTCTCCGAGGCTGCGGATGTGATCATTTCCGCCCACCAACATGGCCTGATCACTGTCTTATGGATATACCCGCG
This sequence comes from Methanomicrobiales archaeon, assembly GCA_026394765.1. GTDB lineage: Archaea > Halobacteriota > Methanomicrobia > Methanomicrobiales > Methanospirillaceae > JAPKXQ01. Next base: position 18,979 of record JAPKXQ010000090.1, on the reverse strand, counting down.
GGGAAAGGCCGTGAAAGACGAGCGGGACCCCCACCTGATAGCGGGTGCGACCGGGGTTGCAGCTTGCCTCGGATCTGACTTTGTAAAGGTCAGCCCACCTAAGAAAGACGGGAGATCTTCTCCTGACCTGCTACGTGAGGCAGTATTAGCTGCAGGGAGGACCGGGGTCGTCTGTGCCGGGGGGTCAAAGGTCGCGGGAGAAGAGTTTCTGCGCCAGCTCCATGACCAGATCCATATCGGCGGGACCGCAGGGAACGCAACCGGGAGGAACATCCACCAAAAGTCCCTTCCTGAAGCAGTCAGGATGTGTGATGCAATCTATGCCATAACCGTCGAGGGGAGCAGCGTAGAGGACGCGGTGATGATCTATGAAGGGAAGTGAACCTGCCGGACAGGAACGCCCCTGCCATACCATTGGGGTCCTCACAGGTGGTGGGGACTGTCCTGGGCTGAACGCCGTCATAAGAGCGGTGGTCAAGACCGCCCGAAAATTCGGGTACCAGGTGATCGGGGTGAGGAACGGGTGGAAGGGCCTTGTCGAGGGGGACGTTGAACCACTGACCGATTTCGGGGTCGCAGGGATCCTTGTCAGGGGGGGGACTATCCTCGGAACTTCGAGGACAAATCCTTTGAAAGACGAGGACGCGGTCCAGAGGCTTCTTGCCAACCTGGCACGGTTTGGGATAGACGCCCTGGTCGCAATCGGGGGGGACGACACCTTAACTGTCGCGGGCAGGCTCCATGAGATGGGGGTCCGCGTGGTTGGCGTCCCCAAGACTATCGACAACGACCTCTCTGGGACCGATGTCACCTTTGGGTTCGACACCGCGGTTGCAACCGTCACTGACGCGATAGACCGCCTTCATACCACTGCCGAGTCACACCACCGGATCATGGTGCTCGAGGTGATGGGGCGTCATGCAGGCTGGATCGCGACGACGGCAGGGATCGCCGGGGGGGCGGACGAGATACTCATCCCTGAAGTCCCGTTTGAGATCGACGTGGTCTGCGAAGGCTTACGTGCGAGGAGGAACCGTGGCAAGACATTTTCCATAGTCGTTGTCGCCGAAGGGGCCCGTCCAAAGGAGGCCTCGGGATTTGTCACCTCCTCGGGTAAGAAGGATGAGTTCGGCCACGAGCAGCTCGGCGGGATCGGCCACCTTGTCGGAGCGGCCATTGAATCCCGCCTCGGGGCTGAAACCAGGGTCACTGTTCTTGGCCATGTCCAGCGGGGAGGATCACCTACAGCCCGCGACAGGGTTCTCGCCACACGGTTTGGAGTAAAAGCAGTCGAAGAGATCCATGCCGGAAACTTTGGGACAATGGTCGCGCTCAAGGGAGACAAGATCGAGACTGTCCCTCTCGCCCGTGCGATCACTCAAAAGACCGTCGATATGGACCTCTATGAGATGGCAAGGATCTTCTTCTGAAGATTTTTTTAAATAATACGCTGTTTACTTTGTAAATAATAAAAATAAAAAACATTAACCGAAATCTTAATTTTTGGTAGTAAAAAGAGTTAATTAACGATTAATCGATTAAGAGGATTGTTTAGGATCGTTTATGGACAAGACATATATCTCAACCCTGGTAATCGCCGTAATGATCTGCCTCCTCGTGATGGCAGGGTGTACAACTGCCCCCAGTACCCCCGGAACACTAGTAACTGTAACCAGCCCACCTGTAACTCAGGCAGTGAGGGTGCCTCAGCCAATATCCTTCAACGCAACGCCCGTACAGTTTGCAAAAGTAAACGGGGTTACGCTGGGATACCGGGAATTCGGATCCGGTGAACCACTCCTGATGGCCCAGGGATTCGGGGCCACCATTGATGACTGGAATGAGACGTTTATTGGCATCCTTGCATCAAAATATCATGTCTATACCTATGATCATCGGGGAATGGGATACAGCAGCGACAATAATGCAACACCCACTATTGCTCTCTATGCAGATGATGCCGCAGAACTGATGCCTGCGCTTGGCTATGACAGCATGAATGTCTATGGAGTCTCGATGGGTTCAACGGTCTCCCAGCAACTGGTGATCGATCACCCTGAACGCATACGAAAACTGGTCCTGGATTCTGTGACATACAGCATCCGGATCCCGGAGACCAAATTGCTGTACGATCTCATTGTAGTGTCTGGTGTCAACCCTAACCAAACCGAGGGCGTCCATAAAGAGTCACAGGCAAACCTCGCCTGGAGCGGGTCCTGGGACCGTCTTTCAGGAATCAATAAGACTGTCATGCTCGTCGTGGGCACAGCGGACGTATTGACTCCACAGGCGGTTACGGTCCAGATAGCCGGGCAGATCAACGGATCATGGCTCGTGCGTTTCAAGGGACTCCCGCATTTTGGGTCCAAATATGCACCTGTTCAGTACGGGGAGAACGCACTCGATTTCCTCAGCATGGATGAGTCCCCGCTGAATAAATGAAATTTTTTTCCGTGAGATCATTTTCCTGAAAGTTCAGATTTCTTCATCATCGTGAATGTACGGCCTGTTTCTTCTGATCTGTATACGTGTGGCCTGGGATAATGTAATTTTTTTAAAAAGAGCGGGGCGCGAAGGCCCAGGGTCCTATGCCCCGTCTTATTTCTGGGGCCTGCGTATCGAGATGAGGTCGCCCAGCGTAGGGGTAAGGTGGCCCTGATTCTTTCCCTGATCAACGGATTCCACGGTGTCGATAAGTCGGATCCCGAGTGCCTTCTCGAGTTTCTTGCGTAATTCGTCCTCTGGGATCAACTCGCCTTTCTCGAGCTTGCGGATGAGGAGCTCACGCTCCATGATCTGCAGAGCGAGTTCCTTATGTGACCACCCCTTTGCCTCACGGGCGCTGCGGATCCGCTCGCTATAGTCTTCAACAATATCGCCCTCGATAAAGTCAAAGACATCCCGCGAGCGGCGTGGATTCGCAGGTTTTCCAGTAGAAAGGGGCTTTTTCCCAGGCTCAGTCCTCTTTAGGGGGGGGACTTCGACTCCAAAGCGGGCACAACCTGCGCATACCTGTAGTGTGGCATGCTCGACCCGGACCGTTTTTGGAGGCCCCTGCACCTTATTCCCGCACAACTCGCACTGCATACCGAATCGCAAACATCTTTATAGTCATTTTCCCCTATATAGCTATTTGAGGCACCAGATGGGAGATTCTGCCAGACAGGCACAGGAACCCCAGAATCCTGAGGAGTTGTACCGTTACCTCCTCGAGAGGGTCACCAGTATGGAGACCAGAAACCTGGAGCTCCGCGAACAGATCCGTCAGGCAGAGTCCGACAAGCGCTATGTGGAGACCCAGAAGATCAGGTATGAGCGGGAGGTGAGGAAGCTGAAGAGCGAGATTGAACAGCTGCGAACCCCCCCCCTCATCATAGGGACAATCACCGATGTTATCGATGAAGGAAGGATCGTCGTCCGGAGTAGCGCGGGCCCCCGCTTCCTGGTGAAGAGCTCGCTCTGCATTGACCCCGCACACTTAAAACCCGGGGTCCGCTGCAGCCTGAACCAGCAGTCGCTTGCGATTGTTGACATTCTCCCGAGCAGCTATGATTCACAGGTATTGGGGATGGAGATCATGGAGAGTCCCGTTGAGACATACGACGACATCGGCGGGCTCGAACTCCAGATAAACGAGATCAAAGAGGCAGTCGAGCTCCCGCTCCGTCGTCCTGAACTCTTCACCCGGATAGGGATCGAACCTCCAAAAGGGGTCCTCCTCCATGGCCCGCCAGGCACTGGAAAGACCCTCTTGGCTCGGGCAGTCGCCCAGGAGACGAAAGCAACTTTTCTCAGGGTCGTTGGGTCAGAGCTCGTTCAGAAGTACATCGGGGAAGGTGCACGACTGGTTCGGGAGCTCTTCGAACTCGCGCAGAAAAAATCCCCAACCATCCTCTTTATCGATGAGATCGATGCGATTGGAGCTTCCCGTACAGAGACCAACACTTCAGGGGATCGTGAAGTCCAACGGACCCTCATGCAGCTGTTAGCCGGGATGGACGGGTTTGAGAAGCGGGGGGACGTGAAGATCATCGGAGCCACGAACCGGATCGACATCCTGGACCGCGCTCTTCTCCGCCCAGGAAGGTTCGACCGCATCATCGAGATCCCGCTCCCGGGCCCTGATGAGCGCCTCGCGATCTTGCTGGTCCATACGCGGAATATGGCGATCGATCACACTGTGGACTTAAGGGAGGTCGCACGGTTGACCGATAACAGGAACGGTGCTGACTTAAAAGCAATGTGCATGGAGGCTGGGATGTTTGCCATCCGAAGGGAGCATGATCAGGTTACCCATGAGGACTTCATGCGGGCGGTAGAGAAGGTAGGGATGGACTTCGAGCGTCAGCGCTGTATCAGTACATATGGGGCGATGTTTGCCTAAAAATCTGAACATCCCTTATCCTCAAACAAATTCTTAAGGCACGGCTTCCTCTATTAGACTAATTACAAACACGAAAAACTATTAAAATCGCCCCACGCATCTTCATGCATGGCAGTCACCTTCTGCGAGCAATGTGGGGCACAGATCCCCAATGATTCGAAATTCTGTGAATTTTGCGGGGCCATAGTTTCTGTAACGCCCGCTCCTCCTCCTCCGACGTATCCTGTTGTGCTAGAACCTACAAATCCGCCTGCGAGAGAACCCGGGGGAGGGAACGCTATCCCGAAGGTTGCGATACTCGGGGTCTCCGCAGTCGTGATCATTGCAATCATTGCCGCGGTGCTGTTGGTCCCGCACGCACCCACCGTACCACCTTCCCCGCCGGTGACCACGTCACCAGCGGTCACACCAAACACCCCGCCCTCACCTGAAAAGATGGCACTGGTGGCTTCTGACTTCCCGGCTGGATTTTCCATCCTGTATGCAGGTGAGACAGCGCCAGACGAGAACTGTACAGAGAAGAATTTCTGCACTACTGGGGGATATTCCGTCTCTGCAGGCAATACGAGCGGGACATCTGCCGATGGAATGTTACTTGACCAGACGATCCTCATCTATACGCAACCTGCGACAAAGGAGAGACTCTCCACGGTATTTGATGCGTCCTACCCAGAACTCTCTTCATGGGGAATCACTCCTCTTCCTGACCCCCAGATCAGTGATATGTGTCTTGCCTGGAGATTTGCCGTACCTCAAGCGGCCATGCCTGGGAACGCTACGCTGGGAGGATATGCCCTGACATTTGGGAAGGGCGGGGTCTATGAGATATTCGTCGCTATTGGTACCCAATCAGACTATACTCTGGTAAAAGACCTCGCCGGAAAAGCTGCAGCTCGGGTTACCACGTGATGCTACCCCCCGGGAGGGACGGTCCTCCCATCATTCCCCACCCCTATGGTCTGAACCCGGTTGGGCTTGATGGGGTTATTAGCCCCCGAGTTTACTGCTTAATTCTATTTTTAAAAGATGCGACAGGACTTCCAGGATAGCATACATTACGCAGATTCGTCATACCCTGGTCGGTCACTCTCGAGAAGGAACGTGGACTAGACAGAGGTAAACGAACAGGTATCAGCAGTCATACATATCAGCCATTGATCTCGATCTTACTGGCATGCTATGGAGATACATTGGTTTCATACCTGCCATCCTGGTTATTTTCTTTGTGACCGCCGGCTGTGTCAGCCAATCCCCCTCGCAGTGAATTGCAGCCATGCCAGCCTTGGATAGTCCGGCAGGAACTATCGATGTTGAGGTCATCCCGATGCGATCAGTTCTCTCCGCAGTCTATCTCCAACTGCCCAACCACAATATGACTTTTATCGATTTTTCCCTCACCAACAAGGGCGATCGCAGCGAGACTGTGATGATTGAATCAGAGATCCTGGGGTATTCAGAGAGAGCCATAAGTACCGTGAATGTCCCATCTCATGGAACTGTCACAGTCGGGCAGACCCCGGTCCTGAAGCCCTCCTTTATCCCCCGCGAGATGACCACTGCACCACTCGATTACCGGGTCACCTTTCGAGATGGAGCTTTGATCAAGGAATCTACAGAACCTATCCGGGTCTATGCAAAGGACACGATGGTCTGGGCGGTCCTTGAAGGGGGAGAATGGATTGATATATCAGAGTTTATCGGTGCATGGGTCACACCCCACGACCCGTCGATAGATACCCTGGTCCGCCGTGCAGCTGAATACCACCCCTCGCACACTATGGAAGGGTACCAGTGCGGGGACTGTTCAGATGAGGAGTGGAGTGAGTACACCGACCTTCAGGTACAGGCACTCTTTGAGGCACTCAAAAGGGATTACCATATCACCTACATCAATACCCCAATCGCCTTTGGCCTGGATACAGAGAACCCCCAGCGGGTCCGCCTACCGTTCGATTCCATCAGTACGGACTCTGCCAACTGTATCGATGGCACTGTCCTCTACGCGTCAGCCCTTGAAGCCTTATAGATGGACCCAATCATCGTTATCACCCCCACTCATGCCTTCCTCTGCTATGCCACGCAACCTGACGATGACAGCGATTGCAACTGCCTGGAGACCACGATGACCGGTTCTGCATCATTTGAAGAAGCCGCGAATGAAGGTGACCAGGAATACCTCGAAGAGCTCAAGAGCGGGAATTTTGATTCTGGAGAGTCCCATATATGGTCTATCAGAGCGCTGCGGGATGGGGGAGTCAGCCCGATGCAATGAATGTGTCACCAATGAGGAGATCTCGTCTGGGGTGTGATCTCCGGGAGACTTCTCTGATCAGGCAGTTTACAGGGTCATAAGGATCCATCTGCCTCAGATTCGCCAAAGCATCCCGGCTCCATGGATGGATCAAAAAAATTGACCTCTGGGGATGAGTTGTGGAAGGAAGAGATCCAAACCTGCACATTGAGGTCTCACCAAAACGGCGGATAATGACTGGCGAGTGCTCCCATTGTATTATGCAATATTTTATCCAGCTGTCTGCACGAAATCTATTAGGTCACCTATGATAGCGTTTGTTCAAGAGTTTATCGAGTTTCTGGATGAATACAAGGTAATTGGCCTTGCGGTAGCCTTCATAATGGGCGTTGCGAGCACTGCCCTGATCAAGTCCCTTGTCGACAACATCATCATGCCTATCATAACCGTTTTTTTGCCTGCAGGTTCGTGGAAGACTGCGACTGCTGCACTAGGCCCGTTCATCATCGGGTGGGGACCATTCCTCTCTGAACTTATCAACTTCGTAATCATCGCCTTTGTTGTCTTCCTTATCGCGAAGTTGGTGTTAAAGGCAGATAAAGTGAAGAAGATCTGAAATTCACGAGGCAGCAGGGTCGAAGGCTATAGGTAGGTCTTCACCTACCTCACTCACTTTTGAAATAACGTCCCAGACCTCTATCGCCACCTCCTCTTCTTGGAGTGCAAGGGTGCTTTTTTCCGGCAGCACCGGGGACAGGGTTACAACCCGCACGAGGCGGGAATCAAAGAAGACGTACATCGACCGGTTGGGCCACTCTTCATCAGGGACCTGGAGGCGGGAGAGATAGATCTCATTTGCGAGGGCGAAGGTCACAAATGCATGAGGGGTTATCTGAAAGAGGACCACCCGCATGTATCGTCGGCTGTACCACCTCATCTCCTGGGTAAAGGCAATACCGCTCCCAAGCGAAGAGACCTGGATCAGTACGCCGCATGGTGTGACCCGGGGGGCATAAAACATCAGGGCGTCACGGCTCGTCTCTGATGCCATCAGCTCCTGGTAGAGGTCAACACCTTCCCGCGCGAGAAAGAGGACCTTCACAAGACCTCCCATTCTGCGAGGACCTCATTCGTGAAGTTCTTCACCCCTAAACTGGCCTTATGACCCGCTCTAGAGGTACATCCGGCTGTCGATCTCTTCGGTGCAGATCACCTTCCCAATCCCATCTAACAGGTCGTTCTGGGTGACGTGGTGCCCCTCACGACGCACTGCGTTCATCCCCGCCTCACGGCATATGGCCTGGAGCTCAGCGCCTGTGCACCCTTCGGTCATCGCAGCCACGGTTGCAAGGTCGACTCCCTTCTCAAGGGTCATCGCATTGGTATGGATCTTAAGGATCTCTTCCCTGGAGTTCGTATCAGGGAGCGGTATCTCAATCGCCCTGTCGAAACGCCCCGGTCTGAGAAGGGCCGGGTCGAGCATGTCCACCCGGTTCGTGGCTGCCATGATCCTGACGTCCCCCCGGTTGTCAAACCCGTCCATCTCTGCCAGGAGCTGCATCATGGTCCGCTGGACCTCTGCACTCCCAGAGGTGCCGTCATTGGTCCTTGTGCTTCCCACTGCATCGATCTCATCGATGAAGACGATAGAGGGGGCTCGTTCACGCGCGAGGGTGAAGAGTTCGCGGACGATTTGCGCGCCCTCCCCGATATACTTATGGACCAGCTCGCTCCCTGACATCCTGATGAATGTGGCCTCGGCCTCGTGTGCCACCGCTTTTGCAATCAGGGTCTTTCCAGTCCCGGGAGGCCCATAGAGGAGGATTCCCTTCGGAGGCTCCACCCCTATACGCCGAAAGATCTCGGGCTTGGTGAGAGGATACTCAACTGACTCTCTCACAGCCTCTATCTCTTCGGTAAGTCCTCCGATCTGTGCAAATGTGGTTTCTGGGGCCTCTTCAAGCTCCATCACACGTACTCGCTGGTCAAAGACGTTCCCAACAATTTTTACAATGGATAATGCATTGTTAACCGCGACCTTGGTCCCGGGCTTTAAAATCTCGTGGACCTCCTCGCTCACTGTGGTGATGTACTCCTGGTTGTTCCCAAGCTGGCGAAGATAGACCTCCCCATTCTCTATGATATCGATGACCACTGCAACAAAGAGTGGCATCCGTTTCAACTGGGAGTTCTCACGCTTCAACTGGGCATTCTCACGCACAACCTCCTCGCACCTCACCATGAGGTCGAGAGTCTGGGCCTCTAGCTCCTGGACCCGTAATTTCCATTTGATCTCCCCGCTTGCCACAGGACTCTTTAGGAGGGTGTCGTCCATATCACTATTATTGTAAAGATTTCAATGATTTATGTGGTGCGATAGTGCGTATGAAAGGACGGGGGATCTCAGGCGGGACTGGAAGGGGCCCTCTACTTTTCAGCCCTACACCCCTCTCATTCCTTGGTGGTGTCGACCCCTCCACAGGAGCTATCGTAGAGCATGGCCATCCTAGAGAAGGAACCCTGGTCAGGGGTACCGTTCTCGTCTTCGATCATGGAAAAGGGTCTACGGTCGGGTCCTATGTGCTCTATGCGCTCGCTCGGCAGGGCCTTGCCCCTGCTGCGATTATCAATGCCGAGACCGAGCCTATCATCGCAGTGGGTGCTATAATTGGAAAGATCCCTCTTGTGGACCGCCTGGAGATACCCCTAACGTCCCTGCGGCAAGGTACCATTCTCACAGTGAACGGGGATACGGGCGAAGTCATCATTGACGAAGAGTCCCCCTGATAGATCTGTTTTATCTTTTAACATCGCAGGTCACCTTTATCTGAAAGACAGCATATGCTCTGGTATGCGTCTAAAGAGAGCGATCCATAAAACCGCGTTTCTCACCGTCTTTGCCCTCATGGCCTTGACCTTAATAGCGGGCTGTACCGCGCCCCTACCCAGCACCCCCCCCAATCAGGGCGGCAACACCATGGGCACCGCTACCCCCATAACCTTCACCCCGGGCCAGACCGTCACCATGCCCCCCGGGAGCGAGGTAATCGTCCAGGTGAACCAGAAGAACACGAGTGATGCAACCATCTCTGTCATCTTTTCAGGCGGAGCTGGGCAGAACAGTGTGAAACGTTGCGAGGTGAGGGTGACTAAGTCTGATGGCACCACCGAGACTGCTGATTTAAAGCCAGAAAAGCAGGAGGTCGTCACTATTAAGGGCACCCGTGGCGACGACCGCGTGGAAGTGTATGTCACCATGAATACAGGGATGACATACAAGATAGCCGACCAGGTCCTTCCCTTCTGGAACCGGCGATAACTGAAGAGGCCCCGGGACTTATGCATGGAAGTGCACTGGAGAGAGGTAAGGGCTGCCAGGAACACGTTTACTGTCCTCGCCGGAGCATGCGAAACAGCAGGGATAACCCTTAGTAAGGCTGGAGCACCCAAAAGGGATCTGACCTGCTACAGCCTCTCCAGTGCGACGTTTCCTCTCCTGCGTGAGGAGATGAAATGCGCCTCCTGCATCACGGTGGCAGGTGGCCCCCATGTAACTGCGCGGCCTAATGAGGTGGCAGAGGTAGCTGACTACGTCATCGTGGGTGAAGGGGAGTATACCCTCCCGCGCCTTATCCGGCACCTGGAGGAGAAGAGACCCGGTCTGCCCCCAGGCGTTGCGACGAAGACTTCATTTGCTCCCGCAGACACTACCGTCGTCCTCCAGGCATATCCACCATTTGGCGCTGTCCCTGGGTTTGTGGAGATAACACGGGGGTGCCCCCACTGCTGCGCGTACTGCCAGACCCCCCAGATCTTCGGGTGCGGGATGCGGCACCGTCCTGTCGCGCAGATCACCCGTTTTTCGGCGAGGTACTCGGACGCCAGGTTTGTATCCCCTAATGCCCTCGCGTACGGCTCTGATGGCATCTCCCCCAAGCTCTCAAAGGTCAGAGAACTGTTGCATTCTCTCAAAAACTCCAGGATATTCTTTGGAACATTTCCTTCCGAGGTGAGGCCCGAGTTTGTCACAGAAGAGTCGCTCGCCCTGATCACCCGGTACTGTGCCAACGAGAGAGTCCACTTTGGGGCACAGTCAGGGAGTGACCGGATACTGAGCGCGATAGGGCGTGGTCATACCGTCGCCGATGTCCTGTCCGCACTCGATACCTGTGAAGCCGCAGGGATATCTCCCATGGTCGATTTCATTGTGGGGCTCCCGGGTGAGACTCTGCAGGACCAGGAAGCCACTCTCGCCCTCATTGCAAGGGTGGTGGTGAGCGGCACGGTGCATGTCCACCGGTTCACCCCCCTGCCAGGGACGACACTGGAGGAAAGCCCCGCATCGCTCCTCGCTCCAGCCGTGGAGCGGGTGATGGGGTCCCTCGCACTCAGGGGGAGACTGACAGGGTCGTGGTCGTCATCCCATCGCTAGTGTTTTTACGTTGTCTCATCGGAATGATATAGACATGAAGGATGTCCTTCTGCTCGCAGACCTCCATGGCCAGTATGGCAAGATGGATTCTTTCCTCGAGCTGAACCCCGATGCGATCTTCATCGCAGGTGATATCACCAATATGGGCCCTGTAGATGAGGTTGCACCGCTCCTTGGGAGGATCGAGCTCCCCTGCTTTGCAGTCCCAGGGAACTGTGACCCAAGGGAGATCCTCCCGGTCCTCGAGCAATCAGACTGCGTGAGCCTCCATGGCTCCCGCATCACTTTCGGGCCGTTCACCCTTGCAGGGATAGGTGGCTCAAACCCCACCCCGTTTAATACCCCCTTCGAGATGACAGACAAGCAGATCGACGACATACTCCACACCATCATCAAAGGGATGGAGCACTCAGTCCATAACGTCCTGATCAGCCATGTCCCACCCCTCGATACTCTGGACTTCATCGGGGGCAACCACGTGGGAAGCGCGAGCATCAGGAGGCATATGAAGATCTTCGACCTCGTCTGCTGTGCCCATATCCACGAGGCTAAAGGCATTATGGATGTCGAGGGGACCAAAGTGGTCAACCCCGGCACTGCTGCTACCGGGGAGTGTGCACTGATTCACTTTGGGGACGACCCCAAAGATATCAGGGTGGAGTTCCTCACTGTTTAGCGAGGGTTATCTCAAGATATGAGGTGAGAAGGGGAATTCCTCCCTCCAGTCCCAATTCATTTTGGATCTCGTCGATCCTTGTCTGGGCCTGACTGTAGTCCCCTTCTGACATCACCTCGATCTCGATAAAGGGGCCCAGGCCCCCAACTTCGTCAAGAGATATAGTAGCACCGCGATACTGGTAGTTTTCCCGCACCTTCTCAACTGCGGCAACTCTGAAAAAACCGAGCCTGATGAGGATCTCCTCGAGTACTCTGCCTTCCCCAACCGTCGTCGCCATCTCCTCTCTCGCCTTGAATGCGAGGTCCTTTCTCTTCGGTCCCTTGTAGGTGATGACCGCTTCTGCGTCACTGTACCGGATCCTGAGTGCTTCGTCACGGGCACCCAGGTCGCGGTCCGGGGCATTGAAGTAGATGTCGCGCTCGGCAGTACGCCTGCTGAACATGGCACCGAGCGCGTCAAGGCGGGACCTGATCGGGGCGAGGTCATCGACCTGCATCTTCAGTTCCATCTCAAGCATGGTGGGAAGAGGTATCAGTCCAATCCGGCGATAACTCTTCGCATTTGGTGCCGGGTAAATACCACCCGGCAGGGTACACAAGAGACCCCAAGAGTGGCACGACATGACGACAGCGCATTCGAGCTATCTCCATGCCCGGGCATCACCTTCTTCTCCCATCCCTGCAAGGGTATATGGTCTTATAGGTGCACCATGGCGATCGAGGAAGGAAACTTTATCAGTATCACGTATACAGGAGAGTGCGAGGGTAAGGTCTTTGACACCACTGATCAGGAGGTCGCAAAGGAAGCCGGGTTTTTCCTTGAGAGCGAGCGGTATGGGCCTCTCACCATATGTGTGGGCAAAGGTCATCTCCTCCAGGGATTTGATCGCGACGTTATAGGAAAAGAAGAGGGCTACACAGGGGAAGTAACGTTTCCTCCCGAATTGGGGTTTGGGCCCCACGACCCCTCAAAGGTGAAGTCATTCCCAAAGTCGGCGTTCAAGAAGAAGCCTGTGAAAGGGGGGCTGATCACCAGCCCAGATCTCGGGGAGGGCGTGGTGGTCAATGTGGTCGGGGGTAGGGCTCTGGTGGACTTCAACCAGATGTATGCGGGAAAGACAATCACATACCGCTACTCCATCGAGACAGTCGCCACAGACCCTCTGGTGCAACTCAATGGCTTGATCAGTTTCTATGCTGGAAATGATATCCCAGTCACTCTCGATGGCGGGGTGGCAACCATTGAAGTCCCCACCCTTAGCAACAGGAACCCAAAATGGGAACGATGGCACACCAGGATCATTAACGAAGCATTCCACTTCATCCCTGCGATCGAAGATCTCGTCCTGATCGAGCGGTACAGGCGCGATGACTACCTTGCATTACAGGCCCGGGCCACAAAGGGGTAGAGTCTGCCCACCAGGTATTAACCTCACGGCCGATCTTTGATCTGATACCTGGGGAGGAGTCAGCCCGGAAAAGTGGGATATGCCCCTTCACAGAAGAGGCTTTAATCGTTCTGCGAGCCGCTCCACCTGTGCCACCGCGGTGCCGAGGTAGCGTTCAGGGTCAAGGAGGGAACCGATCTCTTCAGGCGACAGTAGCCTGGTCACATCATATGACCCTGCAAGGACTTCTGCGAGCGGGACCCTTCGCGCAAGAGCGTCCATGCTCGCGACCCGGACGACCTCGTGCGCCTCCTGGCGGCCCATGCCCCGACCGGTGAGGCTGATCATCACCGCTTCTGCCATATTGACCCCCTGAAGGGCCATAAGGTTCTCCCGGATGCGCGCAGGCTTGATCGTGAGACCTACTAGAACTGAGGTCATCAGGGCCAGGCAGTGGTCAGTGAGCACGCTCGCCTCTGGGAAGAGGACCCGTTCACACGAGGAGTTGGTTAGGTCGCGCTCGTCCCAGAGGGTGTTGTTCTGGAGAGCGGGCTCTACTGCCGAACGGATTATTCTGGCCAGGCCACAGACCTGCTCACTCCTGATAGGGTTTCTTTTGTGCGGCATCGTGCTCGAACCGACCTGATGCTCCCCAAACGACTCCTCCACCTCCCCAATTTCGCTCCGTTGAAGGGACCGCAGCTCGATCCCTATCTTGTCCAGGGTGGTTGCCACCCCGGCAAGGAACATGAAGTACTCAGCATAGCGGTCCCTTGAGACCACCTGGTTTGCGACGTCCACACTCGAAATTCCAAGAGCTGCCATCATGTCCTGCTGCACTTCCATCCCTGCCTGACCGAGGGCCGCCTGGGTACCCACCGCGCCGGTCAGTTTCCCGACGATTACGCGGGGACGGATCTGGGAGAGCCGTTCAATATGACGTGCCACCTCACTTGCCCATATCGCGAACCTGAGGCCATAAGTGGTGGGAACACCGATCTGGCCATGTGTTCTTCCTGCACAGGTGAGGCCCCTTGTCTCAAGGCTGCGCGCGCGCAAAACACCCAGGAGGCCCCTCAACTTCCCCTCGATCAGGTCCAGGGCCCGCTTCAGCTGGAGGCCGGTGGCAGTATCCAGAATGTCGTTCGAAGTGGCTCCAAAATGGACCCAGCCACCCGCATCTCCACTGACCTCAGCGATCGCTTTCACAATCGCCATCATGTCATGGCGTATCTCATCCTCGATCTCTTTGGCCCTGGCAAGACTGGCCTCTCCTGCCTTTTCTCTTATCTGCGCGGCAGCCCAGGCAGGAATAAGACCGTGGCGTGCAGAGGCCCCCGCGAGTGCTACCTCTGCCTGCACGATTGCGAAAAACCTGCTCTCCTCACTCCAGACTGCACGCATCTCAGGTGTTCCGTACCTGAATTCAATGGGGTGAATCGCCATCTGAGAAGCTCTCACCCTCCATCAATAAATTTGCTGCAGCCCCATCCTCTGGTAAGTGTCTCCCCTTGATACATGGTTCCCCTATCCTGCTTACCGGGAGCACCAGCGCGAGATGCTTGAATTTGCAGCCGACTGTGCCGTTAAAGGGGGCGTCGCCCTGATCGATGCACCCACCGGGAGTGGGAAGTCCAGCATAATTGCGGCTCTTCTTGCCAACCGGGGAGAGCGCAAAGTCGTCGTCGCTGTCAGGACGATCTCACAACTCACCACCTTTGTCAGGGAACTCGAACTCGTGAGGACAAAGAAGCCCTCACTCAAATATTCCTACCTCATCGGGAAAGGGGGGATGTGTCCACTCGGTGCATCAGGGGACGTATATCGCCGGTGCGAGGGGTTGAAGGCCTTCTCTACCCTGCTGATCAAAGAACGGGCTGATGCCGGATCTTTGATCCCCTCAAGAGACCCCCAGATTCGCCGCCAGATCGCCAAAAATGACCGCGAACACCCCCTCCTCTGCCCCTACTTTATCCAGGGACGGGTCTGTGTGCATGGTGAGGACGGCCTGATCCGCATCATCCCTTCCCCTGCGCTGAAGGTCAAGGCAATTGAGATCGCCACGCATGAGGTGAAACCTGATTCACTCTTCCACCTCTGCGACCCAGTCTGCCCCTATGAGGCGATGACCGCTGCAGCCTCGGGATCTGATGTGGTCCTGGTGAACTATCACCACCTGTTCAGTCCTGTGATTCGGGAGCAGATCTGGCTTAATATGAGGACAGAATCGACGGATGTCATCATATTGATCGACGAGGCCCACAACTGCGGAGAGGTGGTCGAGTCCATCCAGAGTGTCGCACTTGGTGAAGAGAACCTTGATCAGGCCTTGCGCGAACTGACCGCAATGAAGAAAGAGCAGCGTGGAGCTGATGCCGTCCGCCTGCTCCTTCCCCGCATCACTGACTTTATGAACGGGCTGAAACGGTCGTGTGAGACTGAAGACTGGTTCGACCCTGCCATCTTCATGCGGATGCTCCTGAAGGGTTCACTTGCGGCCAGCATGGATGAGGTGGTAAAAGACGCCATGGTGCTTGCAGAGTATGTCAGGGAGCGCAACACCAAGGCAGGAGAGTATGGAGAGTCTGCCATCGAACGCCTCACAACGTTTCTCCACCGGATCACCCAGTCTGCAACCGACCCCGCGTACCTCACAGTATACCGCAATGAAGGAGGGGCCATCACGCTCGAGGCGAGGAGCATCGACCCGGGGGCGACAATGAGGACGATAGCCGAGGAGCACCACGCGATCATCCTTGTATCAGGATCCCTTACCCCGCTTGCCAGCTACCAGCGTCTCTATTTCGACGATCTCCCAGTCACTCTGCGTGAGGTCCCAAACGCATTTCCAAGAGAGAACCGAAGGGTTATCTGCCTGCGCGATGTCACGACCGCGTTTTCGATGCGCGAGGACAAGGGGAACAAGGAGCGAATAACCGCTGCGATCGAGACATTTGCTCGGCTTCCAGGAAACCTGGCCGTGTACTTTCCCTCTTACCAGTTCCTCGAGGTCTATGCACCACTCCTGGTCGGCCGTGTCAAGGGGAGAAAGGTCGTGGTGGAGCCGAAAGATCCAAAAGAGGCATCCAGTGCATTAAAAGGGTTCCTCGCACTCCCCTCACTTGGGCGTGAGGGACTCCTCCTCGCAGTCTGTGGGGGGAAGTGGAGTGAGGGGCTCGATTACCGGGGTGATTACCTTGCAGGAGCGATGGTGGTAGGCCTCCCGCTCGCACCCTTCACGCGCGTTAGAAGGATGGTCATCGACTACTTCAGGACACGGTTCGGTGATGAAGGAGAGTTCCTCTCCTACACCCTCCCTGCTATTCACCGCGCTCAGCAGGCACTGGGACGCGTGCTTCGGACCCCTGACGACCGTGGTTTTTTGGTGCTTGCCGAACGGAGGTTTCTTGAAGCGAAGACCAGGCGTGGCCTCCCCTCCTGGATGGCAGAAGAGATGGTCTCGTGCGATATCCCCGCTCTTGCAGCAGAGGTTGCGGCATGGCGGTCATGACAGGTGCCTGCCGGTTCGGCCTCTGGTTCGTCCACGTAATGTGGGCCCGGACCATTGTCCACCGGGTCTTCTTCTCCCGCCAGCCTGGAGAAGGAGCAGTTCCTGTCGAGGTGACCCGGTACCTCGCAGGGAAGGCAAGGGAGTTATCCCCACTCGTGAGTGTCACCCGCGTGGAGCAGGGCCCCTACTATGCGATCTATCAGGAGGTCTCTGACATACCCTACGGAGATACGGCGACCTATGGGGAGATCGCAGCACGGGCCGGGACGGCCCCCCGTGTGGTAGGATCTGCGATGCGGAGGAACCCGACACCTCTTCTCATCCCATGTCACCGTGTCGTAGCAAAGGGGGGCCTTGGCGGCTTCACCCCGGACCGGGAGATCAAAGTCGCCCTGCTCGCCCTGGAGGGGAGGCTATGAGGTCCTCCCTCATTCTTGTCGGGGGCGAGGCCCGGCGCGCTGATGGGATGGAGAAGTATTTCTTCAGTCTCGGTGGCCAGACATTTATCGACCGTCTTGTAGGCACGCTCCACACGGTGACCGATGAGGTCGTCCTGGTCGCCCGCAACCCTGACCAGTGCCGCCGGTTCAGAGAAGTCCCACAAATTCGTTGTGTAGCCGATATCAGGAGGGGAATAGGGCCGGTGGGGGGGCTCCATGCCGGGATACAAGCGGTGCAGGGTGACGTAGTCTTTGTCTGTGCCTGCGATATGCCCTGCGTGGAAGCGCACGCGGTCTCCCTCCTTTTTTCGTCTATTGGGACCTACGACGCAGTCATCCCCTGCTGGGACAAGGAGAAGATCGAACCTCTTCACGCAGTCTACCAGAAAGAGCCCCTCAGGCACCTCCTTGAAGAGATCTCCTGCCATTCGCTTCGTGCACTGGTAACTCACTTAAATGTGCGCTATCTCAATGTCGGAGCTTTCAGGGCAGATGACCCAGACCTCCAGACTTTTACCAATATCAACCGGCTCGAAGACCTCGCCGCAGTGAGTGGGGTGAGGGGGAGATCTGCAATCGAGGAGCCAGCAGACCGAGATGAGAGAGAAGGCAGTACAGCCGGGGTATTTGGTCAGGTTCGGACCGGGGCAGCCGACTGATTTGAGGTCGACTCACCTTCGGCCGCCTGGATATGAAGGTCTACTGATATGTCGTTGCCATGTAAGTCGACCTGGTAATTCCCTGCCTCGTTCACTACCACTTTATTATCAGTCGTCGTGCTGTATAGCTTGGCAAAACCTTCCTTTGCGACAGGCTGCCCGGTCTCTCTATCCCACACCGTCACCTCAAGCCATGCCTGGGGAGAGATCATCGTGACCGTGATGTTCTCCTCCTTTTTCGTCCCGGTCCTATTCTCGATCCATCGCTTCCGTGTGACCATATCGGGTTTTACCTTGAAGGTAATGACAAGGGGGGGCTTGGTGATATGGTATGCATATGCGTATGCACCGAAGGTGAAGGACAGGGTATTTCGAAAGAGGGTGTGGTAGGAGCTCGGTTCCGGGGTATAGACAGGGAACCTTGGGCTGGTCGTGGTGACTGAGAACGAGTTGGTAGGAAATGGGGTGACCGCGCTGAACAGTTCTCCCACAGTTCCGTTGACCGATGAGATTGCAGTGGATGATGCAGGAGGTGTCGGCGGTATAGGCACCCCAGAAGCTGGTGTCGGGGATGTGGAAGACACGGGTCTGCTCTTTGGGGGAGAGACGCAGCCTGATGAAAGAAGGAGCAGGAACACGACCGCGATCACGGTCCCGGTAACCACAAGAGAGCGCATATCAATCGAGATGGTACATTTGGTGAATATATAGGTTGGCCAGACCCGGATGTTCTCCTCTCACTCTTCGAAGCGTCTGAAGACTCCCTTCTTCAGGATAGAGATGTTACACTCAGGACAGCGCCAGGTTTTGGGGAGATCGGTGAAGAGAGTACCTGTAGGAATATTTCCTTTCGGGTCACCCCGCAGAGGGTCGTAGATGTAGCGGCACTCCAGACAGATGTAGCGATCGCGTGTGTGCATCATTGCCATGGCTCCCATGAACTTTCACCTCTCCTGCTTTTAACTATCTGCTTGTAGTCATATACTTTCAATAATATGCTCTGCAATATGCACCACTGTAATGGGGGCCTACAGGTACGTATATTAATTAAGGAATGAGCCATAGTTGCAGTATAGCGAGCGTGGTGATACTTATTCCGACAGAACCGAAGAGGCCCTGGTATAAGAAGGAGGAGACTCTCAACCAGGCGGATGCCCACACCCTATCAGGTGACATCCTCTCTTTCAACGGGAATTACGAAGAGGCAGTAGCAGAGTACGACAAGGCCATCGAGAT
>JAPKXQ010000096.1 GCA_026394765.1 Methanomicrobiales archaeon | reverse complement strand
CGCGGTCTCCAATGATGAGGGCCTCAGGGTACTGGTCGATCGGGTCGAGGAGGAGATCAGGGCCGGGAACACTTCTATCGCTGACCTGGCCCGGCGGTTGGGGGTCACCACGACCTTCATCAAAGGGCTTGCGAAGCGGATCCCCCATCTCGATGTAAAAGGGCAGGGGCTGGTGCTCCTTGACAGGAGCCGCTGAGGACCCCCTCACCGCGCTCCTCAGGAGTAAGCGGGAGGTCACCCGCCTCCAGGTCCTGGTGGAGGTCGCCGAGCACCAGCCATCAGTACGCCAGCAGGAGATTGCAACAAAGCTCGGCGTAACCCCCCAGGCGGTATCCGAGTATATCCGGGAGCTCACCGAGGAGGGTCTGGTCAGCGCCGGGGGGCGAGGTCGGTATGAGGTCACGCGCGTTGGGATCGAGTGGATCCTCGCCAAGGCTGAGGGACTTGAGTCATATGCTCGCCATATCAGGCGCGACGTCATCCAGCAGGTATCGGTCTGGACAGCAATTGCCGCAGAAGACCTGCACGAGGGCGAAGAGGTGGGAGTATACATGGTGGCAGGCTATCTGTATGCCTCCAGGTCCATCCAGAGTGCGAAAGGTGCGGTCGTGAGGGACGCTAAATCGGGAGAAGATGTGGGGATCGCACGTCTTTCCGGGATAATTGACCACCAGGAAGGGATGGTCCATATCTGTAAAGTTCCACGGGTTGGCAAAGGGGGGTCGCGACGGGTGAATACCGTAGCCCTCGCGGATATGGTCGCAGGGGTGGGGATGGTAGCGGCAGTGGGGCTTGAGGCGGTCATTGCCCTCCGGCGTATCGGCAGAGAACCTGACCTCTTCTTTGGAGCACGCGAAGGGGTGATCGAGGCGGCGTTCCATGGCATTTCCTGCCTTATTGTCATTGTCGATGAGGAGTTCACAGAGTTCCTCACCCGTCTGGAAGGTGTTGGCCTGAGCTACTCCATTCACGACCTCATCGTGCCATGAGGGTGGTTGTCCAGCCCCAGCGGGGGACATACCGGTTGCTCTTCACCGAAGGCGGTCATATTAGGGGAACTGCGTTCACTGCACTTGCAAAGACCCCTAAAGGGGTCCGTCCGGTCCATTACCGCCTCAAATGGGGCCCGCGGCGTGAATATAAGAATACGCCATCCAGGGACCTAATAGGCATACTCAGACAGATTTCGGTCATCTTAACGAGGCATGATGCTGCTTTTGAGTTGTTTCTCGCAGACTTTCAGGTCCCTTTTACAGTAGCAGACCTATGCCGTGTTTGCCTCATCGAGGACAGGATCACCCCTGTCGAAGAAGCCTCTGCAGTCGCGTACCGGGGCGGGGAGCGGATCTGTATGGACTGCGCAAAGAAGGAGCTGAGGCGGGAACTCACTCACCTTGGGCGTATCGGTCGCCCTGCGATGGAACACTTGGACCGTATGCTCGAGGTCCACCGTGACATCGACATGGTACTCGCAACCGTACAGCCCGGGGAGGTCGATACCTCGCGGACCCTCTTTGACCGCATGGCGGCGCACCCCGTCCAGGTGACTGCGAATATTGAGACGCTCCCTCTTCCGCAACCTTTTGTTGCAGCATGCGGTGTTACCTCCCTTATGCCGGCACAGCAGATCGCCTATGAGGCAGGGCTCCTCTATGGGAGAGACCTGCTGGTCGTAGCCGCGACTGCGAGTGGAAAGACCTTCATCGGGGAGATGGCAGGGCTGAAGAACCAGATCGAGGGGCGCGGGCGCTTCTTATTCCTGGTCCCCCTCGTGGCTCTTGCAGTTCAGAAATTCCAGAGGTTTTCAGAACGCTATGGGAGTCTCGTCGATGTCGGCCTCCTCATAGGAAAGAGCCGGGTGAACCTCCCTGGGAGCCGGTCGGTGAATGACAACCGCGTCACGGCACCCCTCCTGGTCGCGACGTACGAAGGTATCGACCATATGATCCGGTGTGGGCGCCATCCTGGAGCGGTGGGCACAGTCGTCATCGATGAGGTCCAGATGCTGGAGGATCCTGAACGCGGACACAGGCTCGACGGCCTCGTTGCACGGCTGCGTTATCTTGCACCCGGCGCTCAGTTCCTCTTTCTGAGCGCTACTATTGGTTCACCCAGGGTACTTGCCAAAAAGCTCCATGCCAACCTTGTGGAGTATGCAGAGCGACCGGTCCCGCTCGAGCGCCACCTCATCTTCCTCGAGCGGCGCCAGAAGATCCCAACAATCCGCCGTATTGCTGAGGAGGAGTTTGTAAAGACCTCCACCAAGGGCTACCACGGCCAGTCCATCATCTTTACCAACTCCCGGGTACGCTGCCAGGTGATCGCAGACGCACTGGGCCCTCACTTCGCACCTTACCATGCAGGCCTTACGGCTCAGGAGCGGCGGGAGACCGAATCAAAACTTCAGGATGGGAAGATCACGGGAGTGGTGACAACAGCCGCCCTCGGGGCAGGCGTGGACTTTCCAGCCTCACAGGTGGTCTTTGACTCCCTTGCGATGGGGATCTCATGGCTCTCTGTGCAGGAGTTCAACCAGATGGCAGGCCGGGCAGGAAGACCTGATTTCCATGACCTGGGGCGGGTGGTGATCCTTGCTGAACCTGGGTGCACCTATGAGCGGGGGAGCCCTCTCACAGAAGACGAAGTAGCGCTACGCCTTCTTAAAGGTGAGATGGAGGAGGTCGCCCCTGAACACGATGTCGAGGCAAGCACCGAAGAGTTCGTCGCGAGTGCGATCGTCTGTGGGGGCAGACTTTCAGAGATAGAGAAGATTGAGGCGATGATGGTGGGATCAAGTGAACCCGCACTCCCTGATCTCCTGGCCGGTGGGATCGTTGGTGTACAGGGTGACCGGGTTCTGTTGAGCGACCTTGCGTATGTGATGGCCGCCCACTTCATAGGCGCAGGCCACCTGTCAGAGATCAGGCGCCTTATTCAGGAGGTGAACGACCCATTAGAGATCCTCGCCGAACTCGATTGCCTCGATACCGGGGACGAACGACAAATTCCGCGAGCAGCGAGAGTGCAGGGGGTGCCTGAACCGAAGCGTGAAGCGGGAGGTAGAAAGAAGGGGAAGAAGCGGAGCCGGTCGTGATACCGGGCTGAACAGAGATGGGGTCAGTCCCGGGTGACTGAACAGATCCAGCGGTCATAGATGGGGTCGCGCTGGTTCTCAATCACTTCAACTGACCTTCCGCGCTGACTGGTCCACTGCTGGACCAATCTTGCCTCCTCTTCCTTTCCCACCGAAAAGAGGGCCATGTCAGTGAGAGATACTAGCTCCCAGACGATCTGCTCCCACATCGGCGCATTGAATGCATTGATCTCGCCGATCATCAGCCCGAGCCCTGCAGGTACATTCCCGGTATAGCGGCTCGCCATAGTGGCATCTATCCACATCGTCCTTTTGGGGTCAAGCCTCCCCCGCGTGAGGCCGAGGGCGAGGAGGTTGGGGTCGTTGTCATATGCAAGTGGTGTTATCCCGCGTCTCTGAAGGACAAGGGACCCCACCCCGGACCCGCAGCAGCAGTCAAGGCAGGTACAATCCTTCAAATCGCCCCAGAACCCTGCGATCAGGTCCTCGACCATACCGACCCGGTCCGGGTTCATGTCCTCGATCGCCGGCACCTGGGACTCGATGAGATCGAGGTTATAGTATTCATTCACCGCCCCGGCCCAAATTTCCCGGTTCTCTTCATAGATCTCCCCGTCAGTCGCCTCGAACCTTTCTATCAAAGTGCGGTTTGCCTTCCTGAGATGCAGTGCGCCCGCATCCCAAGTTGCACCCTCCCCAAAAGCCAGACCAATGACGTCTTCATTCTCATCGATCAGGAGCCTCCCTTCGCTCCCGTTCGAAGCGAGGAGTGCATCGTTGTACTGTTCGTCGATGATATCGGAGAATGCGGGCTCTACAAACCTCACTGAAGGGGTGCCCAGGACCTCTGAGGCCATTCCTGTGCGCCCACTGCCAAGGTCTCCCATGGGATCAGGCTCCATACTTGTGGGCGCGGTCCACGAGGTCGGTCAGGATCGGCATGAGTGAGCCACCCGATATCCGGGTGAGACCGCCCTCTGCACATGCGATCTCGTTAAAATGTGCCACACGGTCAATTCTGACGCCATCTCCTAGGATTGCGAGGGGGACAGGGTCTGCAGAGTGGTCCCGTATCGAGCAGGGGGTGCTGTGGTCCCCGCACACGACGAGGAGGGTGCCTTCAAGTGCGAGGAGCGGGGCTATCGCGGTGTCGATCCGTGATATAAAGTCCCTCTTCTGGATTGGGTCCCCATCATGCCCGGCTTCGTCTGAACCCTTGATATTGGCAAGCACGAACTCCTGGGACTTAAGTTCCCGGCAAATCGCCGTCACTTTTCCTGAAAGGTTGGTTGTGACCGATCCGGTGATCCCCGGAACCTGGACCGGAGTGAGTCCAACCACTCGTCCGATCCCTGTAATCAGCGCTGCTGCGGATATTACTGATCCCTGCATCCCGTACCTTGTAGAAAAGGGCTCAAAATGTCCCATCTGGCCTGCTCCCCTGAGCAGTACGATATTGGCCGGTAAAAGTCCCTCTCGCTTCCTCTCCCTGTTGATATGGTGATCAGCCAGGATCTCTGATGACTGCCGTACAAATTCATTCAGGACCGATGAGGTCTGTGAATCACCTGGGCTCCCGGTGAGGGGCTCGATCAGAGGTGGGGCGAGGCCAGTACTCTTGGGGTCGTTCGAGGTGACTGCAGACCCCAGTCCATCCCCTTTAAGGGCGAGGGCTGCCCGGTGACCTGCCCCAGAACGGAAGGTGCACGTGACATGAAATGCTGAGAGGTCAACTCCCTCTTCAATTGCGCGGCTAAGTTTCGCAGTGTCGTGGATCCTTCCTGCACGCCGGTCAGAAATAAGGCCGTCCGGTCCGATCGTGGCATAGTTTGCCCTGACCCCGATCATCCCGTGTTCCATATGGATCCCGGTGCCCTCGGCTTCGAGCGGACCACGCCCGGTATAGTATTCGTGAGGGGGATATCCGAGGAGGCTTAAATGGGCAGTATCAGACCCGGGCCTGATACCCGGTGCGATGGTGTCCATGATCCCGCAGATCCCCTGCTTTGCAATCCGGTCGAGGTTGGGGGTATCAGCCGCCTGAAGGGGTGTCTGGCCATTGAGGGCAGGGCAGGGCCTATCTGAGATACCATCGAGGATGAGAAGGACGATCTTTTTAGCGGTCATTTGCGATCTGATTGGAGGTGCCGGATAATATCACCTCTCCTGGGGTGGAAAGTTCTGATCAAGGCTCTCTCCTAAAGGGGCTCTCCAGCAGCAGGAATAGGTCAAAACCTGGTACTTCGCATTTTGAAGTATTGGAGCTAGATATCTGAAATTTTTGGGGGTGGGAAGACGGGGGTTTATTTAGCCCGTCCCAATGGATAGGGTCTATGCAGCATGAGGGGTGAGGGGGATCTCCACCTTTGACTTGATGATCTCAACCCTCCTCACCGGGAAGATGCTCTTCACGATCTTGAAGAGCTCTTTTGCAAGTTCTCCCGAGATTATCCCATTCACAAGGCTGGTCATGTCAGATCCCTGCATGGCACTCGTCACATGCGCGGTGATGAGGCCCCGGATAGCGTGGGTCTGGCTGAGGTTTGCCCGGTTGAGGGTGTAGCAGGTCGCGGTTATGTGGACTGCATATCCCTCACGTGAAGTTATCGGGATGTGACAGTCGATCCTTGTAGTCCTTCGCTTCACAAGGGAGCGTAAATAGTCCCTCGTGATCTCGTGCCCCACGAAATCAGTGTAGACTGCGTCACCCGCAATGCTAGTCACCTTGAAGAGCATCTTGACGTTCTGCTTCGCATAGTCGTTCAGGATCTCTCCAAGCGTTGTCTGCATCACCCGTCCAATCAGGGTCTCGGGATCGTTTGCAATCGTATCACCGATATAGGCTTTCCCGAGGTTCTCAGGGGTATATACCTTATACCAGCTCTTGGCCTTCCAGCCTTCTACTCTTCTTCCAACCTGTTTCTTCTTTGCCATGTGATTCCTCCTTTTCTCATTATGATCTGGGGGATCAAAGGATCCTGAAGAGGTCCTTTGGCTCCCCGGTCAGTTCTGCCACTCGTGCGGGCCAGTGCTCCTGGTCGAGCCCTTTTTGCGCAAGGAACGCAGCAGTCCACCGCTCAAGGCCGATGCCTGAGCACCCTGACCAGCACTCAGCTTTGCTCTGGACCTTCACTCCAAATCCAGTGGGATACTTGTCCCCATTGATACTCACGTTCTGGAACTCCAGCCAACTCCCGCTGTAAGGGAGGAGGGCCTCATAATCGGTGGTCCCGACCCGGGCCCCGCATCCGCAGGAGTCCGGACTGGAGTCTACCATCCCTTCCTGGGCCATGAACCATGGAGTCACCCGTGCACAACGCCATTGGAGTCCCAGGACCTCCTCAAAGATCCTATGGTAGGCCTCATGGAGCTGGTCTGCGATCGCGACGGTCTGCTCCGGGGTCCCAAGCCAGAGGATCTCGATCCTGTGAAACTCATCGACCCGCTCAATCCCATGGATACCCCCGCTCTCGTAACGGTGAGAGGTCCCGCTCCGGTCAAAGACCCGGATTGGGAGGCAGTCGTCGGCGAGGGTCGACCCCTGGATGAAAGGCCAGAACGAGGGGCACTGGGCATAGCAGAGCCCCCCGATGGGGCCGTCGATCCGTTCCCTGATCTTCTCGATCGGGACTTCACCTGTCACTTTGAAGTGATCGGCAACCTCTTCCCAGTAGGCAGGGTCCCTTGTCTTAGGGGTGCAGACATAGTAGATCTCAGGGTATACCCCTTTCGCGTGCCCGGAACGCTTCCAGACCTCCCAGGGGACGAGTTTTGGAAAGATCATCTCTGAGAACCCAAGGGGCCCGATGACCTCCTCGATAACAATCGTCTCAAGTGCCCGGATGAGCTGGACCGATTGAGGCCCATAGATCCATTGTCCACGCCACAGGGCATGCTTAATCCAGCCCCGCTTCTCCATCTCGGCAGTGGGGTCACCTGTGAAGGGGTGGGTTCTTTCTCTGCTCTCAAAGATTAGCTCCCAGTGCTCGGCTTTCCCCCCATAATCTGCTGCTTTTAATTTCTCCTCGATCAGTCGGACGATCCTGTCAGGGACCCGTTCTTCAAGGTCCGCAGGTGAGAGAGTGAGGGTGAGGTGCAGGGTCTCGCCCTCCCACTCCACATCGGTGATGAAGGGGATCTTCTCAGGGTGGAATGACCCGGGCTTGACCCCCTCCAGGGTTAGGGTGAATGTTTCAACAGAGATCCCCCGCAACCCGATGCGGAGACGGCCAAGAGTGATCATTGCCTGCTTTTTGAACCTGAATATGGCGTCGTGGGCCCTCGTGTAGGGGCCGCTCTCGATCGTGAGGACTAAGGATGGACCGCAGACTTCCCACCCGGTGATCCTGCCCACCATATCGTCGGGCGTCCCGGCAGGGACACCCCTTCTGAATGTTACGCGGTTTGCCTCGTCCACGAGCCCAATTAGAGCTTCTTCTGCATCTCCTGCCAGATCGCTGCTGAATGTCAGCGTTGCCCTGAGCCTGAAACGAACGAACATGTCTCCTCCGCGATTGCAAGGTTCATCAGATAGTCATCGACCGATGCGATCACCGATCGCATCCGGCTGCTCTTTAGTGAGGTTATCACGACCCCGTCACTCACCCTAGTCTCCATGCCCGCGAGGTTATCCGGGGCCAGTGCCTCGCATACGGCTGAAGGGTCACGGTGACTGGTCGTGATATGACCAATAACCTCCTTCATGACATCACCGCCTCTTTCCATACCGCCCTGAAGTGGTCACCTTCGCCATGGGGGATGATAGCGCCGGCACGGAGCCGGTGACCCCCCCCGCGCCCGTTGCATGCGGCTGCAAGGTCAGCGATGCCGGCCCCGAGATCGATGCCTGACCCCTCCTGACTCCTGGCCGATATCCTCCAGTGAGTACCGTCCTGTGCCATAACGATCACCGGGCCACCAGGGATGAGGTCTGATGCGAGTGCATCAGCGATATCACCCGTGAGCTTCGCGTTCGTGACCTCATAGACCCCGCCATGGTCAATTTCGCCTGATAACCTCTTTAATTCTCCAATCACCGCAAGACGGTGTCTGATCGCAGTCTCCCAGGCAACAGGGACCCATTGAGTGGACCTCATGCAGAGCGAGGCAGCGACTGCGCCCTGCCCGTCCTTACCGCATGCATCGACAAGAGCAGTGAGGGTATGGGCATCAGAGATGACCTCGCGAGGGAGGTAATAGATATCTCCATATATCCTGGAGAGGGCGGCAGGCGTTGCAGTGGGGCTCGCAGCGAGGACGGTTAGTGAGATGAGTGCGGTTTTGTCCTGCACATCACTGGTGCGGCTGATGAGGTCACCGACCGTCTCATCTTCACCGCTCACCCCCGGGATGTAGGGGTCGATCCCTGAAGAGAGCCACTCGTGGGGGTCTCTCCCGACAATGCGGAGACCCCGGCTGGGGCTGACGATCCCTTCGGCGACTGCTTCGTTAAAGATGGAGAGGTTCTCTCCGGCAAGGTCCTGTCGGTCCCCGATAACCCCTGCCAAAGCGAGCCCGGAGAGGTCACGGTTGTCTCCTAGGTGAAGGGCAACACGGTACGCAGTCCCGGCCCCCGAGAGCTCACGCTCGCCGTCTATCCCGGCATTGCGCGGGTTCACGTGGAACGGCCCCCCGAACCTTGGGTTGTGGTGGTCCACTACCATCGTATCATGGGGGAGGTCTTCCATACCGCTACCCAGATCGCAGAGGAGGGTGGGAATCTCGCCGCTAATCTCGTGGGTCGAGATACCTGGCACAACCCGCAACCGGAAGCCAATACCGAGCCTGTGGGCCGCAAGGCAGAGGATGGCCCCTGCAGCCACGCCGTCTGCGTCATGGTGGGCAAATACCTCGATGTACTCCTGTGCAGCGAGGTGTTCGGCGAGATGGCCGGCATCGGCATCGAGTGACATCTGATCAACGGGAGAGCAGGATCTCTGCGGTTTCTGCTTTGTAGCTCCACCCTTTCGGAAGGCGCCCGGACTTTACGTAGTACTTAACGAGGCGGCGTACCTTGGCCTCGGTGAGCTGGAGCTGCCGCCTGTTATGGATGTCGTTTTTGTTGCTGTTCACATGTTTGCGCAGACGAAGTGCCTTTTCAATAAGGTTTCGAAGGTCTTCAGGGATCTGGGCCCGCATACCTTTCTCGGCAAGGATCTCTTCGATCCGCTTCCCGGTTACGAGTTTCACTGAGGGGACGCCGTACCTGTCCCTTAAAGCCAGCCCTATCCTGCTGCAGGACGCACCTTCGTGCTTCATCTCGATGATGACCTTCTCGATAGTGGCCACATCGGTGGTTGACCACGCGGGGGGCTCTTTTCGGTAGGGCCTCACAGACCCTGCCTTGCCCCTCCGGCGTGCATACATTCGTGCCATACAGTATCACCTCGGCAATCATGCAAATCCGGTACATTCGAGCCGCTTCTGCTGGCCCTCCTGTAATCCCAAGCCCTTGCGGGCAGTGCCTGAGGGCACGTCGGATTCACATATGCCAGCACCTTCTGAACGAAAAGTGCTGATTATTAATTGCATAAGAACTGGATATAAGTAATGTCTCACGCCAATCCCCTGTCAGGTGGTAAAGCCCAGGAGACGGTTGGGGGAGCCCATCTGTTCAGCTGCCGAACCTGTTGATGAGCTGGACGAGGGTGGAGATTCCTTCCATCTCCATTGAGAGGACAGCGTCTCTCGTCATGCCCATGCTCGTCTCGGCGTCTGCGGTGAGGGTATCGGGCCCCCGCATGAGGGTCCGGGGGTGACCGTCTCGTGACAGTACCCTGGCAGCCTCTGTGTCGTGGACAAATGCCCTTCCGGGAATGACCACGAGGTCCTCGAGACCTGAAGGGTCTGTCCCAGAAAGGTCATCAAGAGTTATCAAACACGCGATCTCTTTATCAACCGGGACGACCGTTGCAGTGCCCCCAAGTGCGTCGAGGACCGCTGCGAGGTACGGGGCGGCGACAGACCCGGTGACCACACTGGCCTTTCGGGAGAGACGGGGGAGTTTTGCAAGGAGGTCTGGCTCTTGGAGGATCGCAAACGGGGACCTGGTGGTGGGGTCCCAGAGGGGGGTGCCACTGACTTTCAGGTCATACTGGACATTGAGGGACGTGACAAGGGTCTTGAATTCGTCGATGGTATGGGGCACGACCCCGGGCATGACCGGAGCGTTTCCCAGGATGAGCCCCTGGTTTTGCTGGTTTGCAAATCGCATCAGGATGAGCCCCTGTGCTCCCCGGTTATCGAGCCATGCACAGGTGTCTTCCAGGACCTTCCCGTCGTTTATTCCCGGGACGACCACTGCCGCGGCATAGACATCGATCGCCTCACAGAGCCGGTCCAGTACCTTGAGTGATGCATCAGGGGTTGGGTCATGCATGAAGCGCTTTCTAAGCCCAGGATCGCTCGCAAATACTGTGAACGAGACCTCGGAGAGGCCGGAGTCTATTAGAAAATCGGCAATTTTTGGGTCATCGAATCCCTTTCCGCTCGTGTATCCGATGTGGAGGGGGGCCTCCATACTAGCGAGGAGGTCTACCAGGTCACGGAAATCTGGGTAGCAACTCGGGTCTCCGCCTCCGCTGATAGTGATGCGGGAGACTTCATCGTTCAGTCCCTGGAGGCGGGCAAGGACTGTATCAGCAACATCCCTTAAGGGGATGAACCCCTCACCATAGAACTCCCGTACGCTCCGTGTGCAGTAGTCACACCCACTGGAGAAGGGTGGGCAGTGGCGGCATCCAAGGGGGGCAACCTCAGAAACGCCTCTGAAATAGCAGTACGAGCAGAACCCCCTGCAGTCCAGGCCCGGCCTCCCTCCGATGTCCACGCTCAGGAATGACACGGTACTGCGTGCGATCGATCCAGAGATTAAGGCATGGAAATGGTATGGGGTACAGGTGACCTTGCACTTTACTCGTCATCTCTGCAATGGATACCCCCCATACTCTCATTGCCTCTCAGAATGACTCTTTTCCAGGCGTCGAAGAGATCCCTGGGATCTCCATTTTGAAGGGTGCAATTGGGTGCTGGCTGGGCATGTATGGCGGGATCAGGTAGTGAATAGAGAGGTAAATGATGGCAGGAATGATGAAAGGAATTGTTCAGAAAGGTGATGGTGTGGCAGATGGGCTTGAAAAGTGCCAGGATGACCCTGAAGGTCGGCTTTTGCAGTGGACGAATGCAACCGGGGCAGACGCCGGGTCTGCGCGTGCATGGGTGGGGAAGGCCACTGCACTTCTTGACCTTGGCAGGTACGAGGAGGCTTTTGATGCATGTGAACGCGCGGTTGCGATTGATCCGGGTGATGTGACCACCTGGACGATCCGGGGCACAGTCCTTAGAAAACTTAAGCGGCATGGGGAGGCGCTTGCTTCGTATGACCGTGCCATCGGGGTCGACCCCGCGTATGCACCTGCATGGAACTTCCGGGGCACTGCGCTCAGGCGACTTTCGCAGAGCGAGGAAGCGATCCGGTCATATGAACGGGCGGTCGCTATCGACCCCGGGTATGCGCTCGGTTGTAACAACCTGGGGACCGCACTGCTCCATAGTGGTGAGGGTGCGCGGGCAGTCCAGTCATTCGACCGGGCGGTAGAACTCGATCCCGGGTACGTGGTGGCCTGGAACAACCGTGGCCTGGCACTCCACCGCCTAGGGCGATACCAGGACGCGGTCGCATCATTCGACTGTGCAGTGGAACTCGATCCCGGGTATGGGATGGCCTGGAACAACCGTGGCCTGGCGCTTCACCGACTCGGGAGGTATGAAGAGGCAGTAGCGTCCTATGACCGTGCCCTAGCAATCCTTCCCGGGGCCGCTGCCATCTGGTTCAACAAGGGGACCTCTCTCGTTGAGATGGACCGGCACGAGGACGCAGCAGCAGCATTTACCAAGGCAGTCACATTCCGGCCTGGAGACAGTGTGGCTTGGAGCAATCTGGGGGGAGCCCACGATGCCTTAGGAAGGAGTGAGGAGGCGGTGGCAGCCTTTGACCGTGCTCTCGCGATCGACTCTTCAGATACTGCAACCTGGTTCAACAGAGGACTTGCACTTCTGGACCTGGAACGATATGGGGATGCCGCGCCTTCATTCTCCCATGTGACCACGGCAACCCCGGACGATACAGCTGCCTGGGTCCACCAGGCAGATGCTCTCCGCAAGTCCGGACAGTTTAGGGAGGCGGTGGCAGCCTTTGACCGTGCACTCGCACTCAATCCTGAAGACGCTTCAGTCTGGGCGCATCGGGGGTATGCATTGAGGCGGCTTGGAATGCGGGAAGAGGCGACGGCATCGTTCCGGCGGGCCCGTGAGATCGAACCCACCAATGAGGACGGGGAGGAAGAGGACGAGGAAGATGGCAGTGTAAGACGAGAGGCGCGTGTAAAGAGGCTGCCTGAGCAGGGGCGTTCAGACCTGGAACAGTAGCTGACCCAAGTAATCTTGATGGGATGACGCCGGGGGCTGTACCAGTCCGATATATTCTGCAAATTAGGTCACCTGGGTGAGGTGAGCGCGGGCCCAGTCTTTCAGGGAACGGTCTTTACACCCGCTGCGTGCATTGAACCCTCCAGCATCACCCAGTTCACCTCCCAGTCCTTGCTCTTCTGAATCTTATGAATTCGAAAAGGAAATCCCCGGATCGCCGATACAACCCTTATGTGGCGGGGCGTTCCATGTGGTATGAGAGGTGACTTCGGTGTGCAGGTATCGATGAAACTGGAGATGCGGGACGCGCCTGGGCAGCTCGTGGCCGCACTCAAGCCAATATCAGACCTCGGGGGCAATATCATCGCGGTGATCCACCAGCGTGACCCAGGCTCCCGGTCCGAGGTACTCGGGGTGCAGATCGTCCTTGACCTTCCCCAGGACAGGCTTTCAGACCTCACCGACCTCATCCGTTCCCAGGGGGTCAATATCCTCAGAGTCAATGAGGAGCGCCTCCTCTGTACCAGGGCTGTCATCATGATTGGCCATCTCATCCACACCGACCTCGGCGGCACGGTGGATGCCATCGACCGGACCGGGTTTGCTGAGGTGACGGGGTTGACCATCCGGATGCCTGCCATTGACCAGCGCTCCTCTGCCCGGTTCACGATACGGTCGGTCAACCGTGAGCACATGGAGGACGCAATTGCCATCTTGAGGACCGTCGCAAGGGAGAAGGGCCTCCTGATGATCGAACCCATGGGAGTGTCTCAATGAAAGTCGCGATTCTGGGCATGGGGTCGGTAGGAAAGGGTGTTGCATCGGTCCTTTCCAGTAAAGACCTCGGGGTCATGGTGACAGGCGTAGCCGACTCCCGGAGTGGCCTGATCGATCCAGATGGTATCAATATCGGGGCCCTCCTCGCCACCAAGAGATCTACTGGTCTTTGTGGTAGCGCGGGGATAACCGCCATGGACGTGGTGCGCGGTGCCCCCTACGATATCCTGATCGAGGTGACGCCGACTGATGCAGTATCAGGTGAACCGGCACTCACCCATATTAGGACCGCTCTCACCATGGGTCGCCACGTGGTAACTTCAAACAAAGGCCCAATCGTCCATGCCCTCCATGCACTGAGGTCTCTTGCAGCATCCAAAGGTACCAGCATCCGCTACGAGGCTACAGTCGCAGGGGCTATTCCCATCATGCATACCCTGGCGGACGGGCTCGCCGGAAACGAGGTCCTGGCCCTCTACGGGGTGCTGAACGGCACCTGCAACTACATCCTCACGCGGATGGCGGCAGAGGGGCTGACCTACGAGCAGGCCCTACTTGAAGCACGGGAGATGGGGTATGCGGAGGCAGACCCTACCTATGATGTGAAGGGGATCGACGCAGCCATCAAGCTCGTCATCCTCGCCAACACTATCTGGGGAACTTCCTCCTGCCTTAAGGACGTTGAGGTGCGGGGAATCGACCTTGTCACCTTAGATGCCCTCCAGCTCGCCGAAGACCAGGGCTGTACCATCCGGCTGATTGCAGAGGCTGACCCGTCCAACCGTATCCTGCGTGTCTCACCAAGGATCCTGAGGTCGCGTCATCCGCTCGTGACTGAAGGCACGCTGAATGCCATTACCCTGGTCACCGACCTTGCCGGGGAGATCACCCTGATGGGGAAGGGTGCAGGGTCAGTTGAGACGGCGAGTGCGATCATAGGCGACCTCCTTGCGATCCGGTCCCGTTATGGACGGTGTGATTGAGCGGCGCAGGCGCTACCTCGGCCTGATGCGCCGTCTCACGTTGGAGAGAGGTTCATTTACCATCGGTGACATCCAGGGCGCTGCAGAGGTCCCAAGGAGCACTGCACAGGACTGGGTATCCCGTCTCCTCGATGAAGGGTGCATCCTGCTCAAAGATATCGCCCACGGGCGGCAACCGGCGCGCTACCTTGCGGCGAGTGCTGTCCCATCCAGTGCCTGCCGTCGGATCTTCACCACTCTGGACCGCGATGTCGTTGAGATATACCACGAGTGCCTGAGCGGCGCCTGCGCAGCCTTCTGTGGTCACCACCACCGTCTTGCCGGGGGTGTCGTTACTGCGGTTGAGAGGGACGGCGTCCTTCTCAGGGAACTCGCGCGTCTTGGGAGTGCTGAACTGGAGATCGGGCTCTTTCCCCTCGCTGCGGTGGGGGTGGTGGGGGTGAAACACCAGGGTGGCTTCATCATTCAGCACATCCGCTCAATTGGGGGCCCTGCGTACTCCCTCACCGAGATGATCGCAGAGGCCGAGGGGGTCTGTGAGGTCTCAGTCAGAAACTGTGGCAGAGTGGTCGAAGGGACGGTGAAGACCAGGGCCCTGGTCCATCTAACACTCGGGGTGGACGACACAGACGGGAGGGAATGCGGGGCCACCTTTGCCCTTGCTATCGCCCTCCTCCAGTACCTTTCCAGGATGGAGGGGGTGTTTCCCATTGCTCACCATGTGGCGATGCTCTTTCCCCGGGTCGCTCAGAAGACCGCAGGGAACTCGTGCAGTGCGATAGAGGTAGCGGTTGAGCCCGCGCGTGTTGCGCAGGTGATCGAGCGGGCACTCCTCTTTGTGGGCGATGAGTCCCAGTCAGTGGAATGGGGGGTGGCGGTCCGTGAGGGTATCGTTGTCCCCCCTAAGCTCCTTGCATATGGGGTACAGGCACGGAGGGAAGAACTCACCATCAGTACTGCCCGTGAGATCGCCCTCCAATATGATGTGACCCTCATGGGGGGAAGGGGCGTCATTGGTGCACTTGCCGCAGTCTCGCTCTGTGGGCAGTCGCCCGGGATACTCCTCGACCCCGATGCAGTGATCGAGACATAAATCCGTCACCAGGCCAGGGAGATTCCGGTACTTATCTTGCCTCCTGCTCAGGGAATGCCAGGGGGTCGCTGGAGGAGACGATGCGCACTGCTCCCTGGCGGGCTAGGTCAGGGCAGGATATCTCTGAAGTCCTGGCTGGGATGCGGTACCACCCAAACCCATCCCTGTACACGATCTCCTGAACGGTATAGCGGTCTCCCTGGATATTGAGAACGATCATCAGGGGAGACACAACTCCAGTCGACTCTACTGTACCTAGGTTCAACCTGAGTATGTCTCCGGAGACAAATGCACAGGGTACCGGTTCAATCACGAAATCTTTGTCACCTGGTGCTGCACGAGGGATGGTGAGGTCGGTATACACCATCCCGGCCACCATACCTGCAATCGCGGCGACTGTGAGCAGGAGGATATCACGATAGATTTTACCGCGCCTGGATATCATCTGGCCTTCCCAGATGCAGTGATGCACCTACGGCGACTCATACTTCCATCTGTAGTCACCCAACCGCTATAGCAGGATCGTAAAGACTCATTTGGGAAAAAATGGTTGACCATATAAGCGCTCCAGTCCATTTATATAGTTTTTTGGTCTGATCACCCGATCATAGCCCTTTGACCCGTATCGTGGCACCGACCTGTCTGACCCCAGGAAAGTTCAGTCATCGCGCACTAAATTGTGGCTGTACACCTCATTTCTTGTCCTGTGAAACGGTATTGGGAAGATCAACCTTTATTTTCTTGTCAGCCTGGACATTGGGACTTGCTTCACCCCGGCAGATCTCATGCGAGATCCGGCAGTGGATTATCCGCCAGCAGAGTACGAGCTGAGCAAGTTCGGTCGCAGTCACGTAATCCCTGTGGGAGAATACGGTGATCGGATGGACCCTGGTCTGTCGCTCGATCGAGGTCTCCAGGCTCCGCACAACATGAGACCCTGGCTCACCATCGATGATCAGATCGCCCATATTCCGCCCCTCCTTCAGACCATGAATAAACTCGAGGGAAAAATCTCGCTCTGCGAGTGAGAGGATGGCGTGGAGGTCGATAGCAAGGTCAATGTTATCAGTCTCCCTCCCCATCAGTTGTACCTGAGAGACCGACACCTGGTAGACGTTGCGGGAGATCCCAATGTCCCTGCCATACTTTGAGTACCGTATCCTGATGACGGCATCTGCATACGTCAGTTGTGGGGCTATGTATGCTCTATAATCAGGTTCCCGTTCGGCGATCTCGCGCAGGACATCTTCGCGGCGATATCCCCGCTCATCTACGTCCCGCCTGATCTTCCACTCATGCTTTACATCAGTATCGGGTTCCACAAAGACCGAGAAGTTAAGGAGGCTTCTGATCTCAGGGGTGTAGAGAGTATGGAGCCCCTCCAGGATTAGGATCTTTCCAGCTTTAAATGGGACCGGGGTTCGAAAACTGCCTGTCGCATGGTCATAAACCGGCTTTTTGATCAGGCCACCCTTTCGGAGCGTAACGATATCCTCCATAAGCTCTGCGAGACGGTTTGCATCGGGATGAAGTGCCGTGATGCCGAGGGCAGCCCGTTCTTCCCGGTCATACTTGTGGTAGTCATCCAGGGTTATCCTGGTCACCAGGTCAGCCCCAAATATTGCTCTCAGGGCCATGGTGAACGTCGTCTTCCCTGAACCGCTGTCGCCTGCAACACCTAGTACAAAGATCCTTGGGGAGGCCGCTATCATATCCTTGAAATTCTGTTCTGCCATCTCTTTCACCCTGGATTACCAGGAGACACGCTCGCATCTGATATGCAACACTTCGTGCCGCATAGTCTTTTATGAACCTTTCGTTCATCTATGACATACCATCTATGAAATAAACAGAACTCTCACTTACATTATTCAGGTCTCTGATCAACTCACTCGGTCTCATCCGACGCTTATGGTGCTATTGCTTCCTATCTCTACCTCCCTTACATGAAAACCCACAGTCAAGGGTATCTCTCTGGTTAATGCCCTCCATCCTCCTGAAAGGATCAGGTATTTATACAGTGGTTCCAATTGTTCATGGATGACCTCTGGAGGAAGGGGATCTCCACAAGTGTGT
The DNA here is from genome assembly GCA_026394765.1 of Methanomicrobiales archaeon. Classification (GTDB taxonomy): domain Archaea; phylum Halobacteriota; class Methanomicrobia; order Methanomicrobiales; family Methanospirillaceae; genus JAPKXQ01. The sequence goes on along the minus strand of JAPKXQ010000096.1, from coordinate 1,445 downwards.
GTTGGATTCATTGTTCACCACCCCTATCGTCTCAACCCGAACTTCGAGCCCTCGAGGATCAGGGCAGAGGACGAATTATTCAGTGGGGTCCTCGCTCCTTCCATGAAGGAGGAAGTCCAGGGAATCTCCGAACAAGCGTACCTGCCCGCGATAGAGGCACTCCTGCAGAGTATAGACGCTGGGTTTAAGTGTGCGTTCTCTATATCAGGTGTCGTCGCTGAACAACTCGCAGAGTGGAGCCTTGATGTACTGGCACAGTTAACTGAAGTGGCAAAGCGGCCAGGGGTCGAGTTCCTTGGACAGACGTACTACCACAGCATAGCAGCATATTTCACTGACAGTAAAGAGTGCATCGAGCAGGTACGGATCCATAAGGACCTGATGCGTGACCTCTTCCATGTCCGGCCTCAAGTTTGCGAGACGACCGAGACGCTCCTCACACCTCATATGGCCCGGGCTGCATCTGACCTGGGGTTCTCTGCTCTGTATACCGAGGGTGTGGAACGCCTGATGGGCGAGCGCAGTCCCAACATTCTCTATTCTTACCGGGACCTCCCGTTGATGGTGAAGAACTGCAGATTGTCTGACGATATCGTTCATCGGGCCGGCGAGATCGAGTGGGACCAGTACCCCCTCACCCCTGATAAGTTTGCAGAATGGATCGCGCGGTCTGATGGCACCTGCGTGCATATCTTTCTCGATCTCTCCCTCTGCAGGCGGCATCGGGGGAGAGACAACCGCCTCCTTGAGTTCATTCGTGGTCTTCCATCAGCCCTGGATGCAAGGGGGGTAAAGACTGTAATGCCACATGAGGTCGCTACTCAGCCAACCTGTGGTGAGTTGTTGCATCCGGGAGGACCGAGCGATGTTATAGGCCATGGGGTTTCAGATGGCCTCCACACATGGCTCCAGAACATGATGCAGCACTCGGCAGTCGGTGCAGTGGCTAGGGCCGGACCTCTCATCAGGGAGAAGAGGCTCTGGCGCGTCCTCCAGACGAGTGATTACTTTCATGGGATGGCGCTGCGGGCAGGGGAGTGCGGACGCAGTCTGCGGGTGGTGACCCATGAGGAAGCCCGGACATCTTTTGAGTCCTACATTGGCATACTCTCTGCCTGCGAGGAACTGGGCAATGCCGGGATCAGGGGAAAGAAGGGGAAACGGGAGGCTGCATGGACACTCCGTGTCGTTCCCTCTGCACGTGCATTCCACTTCACCTCGGCGCATAACCTGTGCGGTCTTGTCGCCCACAGCCTGGATGAGTTCCTGGAGATGATGGAGTTTGTCCCTGACGAAGTGATCGCTTTTCATCTTGCCAGTCAGGACTTCCCCAAATGGATTATGGAAGTACTTGAGGACCATACCCTCGCTGAAGACCTTGCACGGTGCAGTGATCGGGCTGACCTTGTAAGAGTACTTGCAAAGCGGACGAAAGAACTATGGAC
>JAPKXQ010000050.1 GCA_026394765.1 Methanomicrobiales archaeon | reverse complement strand
TAAATATCTAATCTCCGAGGTATGAGGGCATCGCTCACTACATTCTTTGCTATCTCGGGAAAATCAAATATTCCACAAGATTGATAAGATTTGAGATCGCATTGCAGATAAACTTTTATTAAAATGAGATATTGAGAAATACATCCGATTCTATTGGTTATTCTATCAATTGCAAAGATTGTGGTAAAAGTATAGAGTTGTTTGAGGATCAGTGTTTTTGGGAGCAAATTGATTGCCCTGACTGCGAACCGCCTTTTGAAAGGGAGGCGTTACGTTGATGACAGATAGCGTGTTCGCGACATCCCGTACATCATTCACGCACCCCTGGAGGTCGTTCTCACCGCAGTAGTCATTGATCCCCACGATCAGACACTTCGCCATCATACCTCCCTGGGGATTGGCCAAGCCCTTAGCAAGAAATCCTAGTGCCATCGCAGACCTTCAGGTGGCGGGACCGGTCATACCAGGAAGCCCCGCACCAGGTTGCAGATAGTGCACCTGCCATGATCGGTGTTGGTTGATTCCAGGTCAGGTAGGACGATCGTCCCCGGGAGCGGGTTACAAGATTTCTGCTCCTCCTTGACTAATTGTTGATAACATTTCTCGCAGAGATACCAGGGGTCCAAACTTGGTTGCTTCTTCCTTCTCGGCATGAGCTTCTCGATGTACCAGGAGTCTTTCTTCCTCCCGCACGCAGAGCATGGATGGGGGTCTGGAAAGTCCAGCTTCTTGAAGTCGTGAGGTGATGTCTCAAAGTCAGGTTTTTTTAGGCCCTTCCCGTTGTCTTCGGTACTCTGCGAAAAAGTGACCTTCTCTGCGAAAATCGGAGCGATTTGCTGCATCTCCCGTACTTGTATGGGAGATAACAGAGCAATATCCAATATCGGTTCGTTCGATGCTCCAAGATCATTTGAGATCGGATTTAGATCTGCGAAATTCTGGATCTCACACACACAGTCAGAAGAAAGTTGAGAATCATCTTGAATTTTCTGTGTGCGATCAAATTTTTCGCAGAGTACGTGATCTTTTAGATCTAAGTGTGTGTATGTACTTAGAATAGGAATCCTGGCGTTCATCATCGTTTCCTAAACCTGCGAAATTTTTCGCAGGTTTTATGGGAGATGCTGGGGATTGATTATTTTTCGCAGGTTTCATTTCGTCCTCAATCCATGTGATCCCGCCCTTCGACCAGACTTCATAGAGTCCTTTATCAAACGTGTACGCATGACTCCTCCGCCTCATCGATACCCCTTCTTCCTCACATACCACCATACGATCCGTGTATGCTATCGCCGGGCACTTTTCAAGGAGACCGGTATAGGAATACCCCCGTACCCTGTATCCATGAATACTTCGATGCAAGGTCCCATTAGCTAAACCCGTTGCCTTCTGCAGCATCGCGATAGTGAAATCAGGCCATTTCTTCTGATCGATGATGTCCAGGATATCTGATTCCTGCTTGGTGAGTTTTGTTGTCTGTCCTCCGGATATCCCATTTAAAAGAGTATATAGATTAGATGCGGATTGAAAGTCTTCGCTCGTCGCAGTGATACAGATAACTCCACCCGATACTATCTGCACCCGCTGCATGAATCTGATGACTGCATATGCTTTGATAAGATTCATCAGCATCTCCGGGTTTCTTCGGTTTGCTGCATCTTTGAATCTGATCTGCGGACCGAACGGTACAGAAACAAAGATCCGCAGGTCTCCGAGGATCTCTTACATCACACGACAAATCTCAAGGTCCTCTCTTTCTACCTGCTCGAAAGTCGGCATATCGACATCCTTACCGAGGATCCTGGTGACGACCCGACTGTCCTGCTCGATTGAATCATCGATCCAGACGGTGAGCATCCTGTTGAAGACCTAGTCATCTCCTACCCCGTCTACCTTCGCGACCCACCACACACAGCGCTCCGGGATGGTGCAGACCATCCCTTTTCGGTCAGTTGATACCGTACGGTAGATGAACGGTTCTAGGAAAGAGGTGGTTACTCCTTTGAGGATCTCGTACATCTCCTCTAATAACGTAGTGTCATCGAGAACGATGATCGTCCCGGGTTTGGGATCCTCAAGATAGAAGAGGGCCTTGTTACTCATACGGCCCGATAACCGGAATCGCTGCGGGACTTGCTGAAGCAGGGCACGAAACGCATGACTCTTTCCCTTTCCTGATAGACCAGTCACCGAGATATGAAGACCTTTTGTATTGAGGACCGACTTGGACGCGAGCGAGAGGATGAGGCATTCTGCTAATACCGGGTCACCTTCATGGTCCCTGGCAAAGCTTGCCAGCATCCCCTTGATCGGGTCGCCAGACTGAAGGATGGTGAGGGCTTCCTCCCTCCCTGGAAATTCAATAACTTGGGAGGAAGCTCTGCGCCCGCGAGGGTCTCCTGACAGAGCAGGGACCTCACATTCTGAAATGTCAGTACCTTTGGTTGAAGTGGGGAGAATATCCTAAAGCCCGTCTTAATTGGAACGGGCGCAAGCTCTCTCCCGCTCCTACTCCCGAAACTTTTCCTCGTGTCCTTTTCGCCTCGCTTCCCGCTCGGTCTTATACTTCTCCCGTAGCTCCTGCTACCGTTGCTGACAATTGAGAATACGACATGCCCACACCGTGGGCAACATAACCATGGAAAGTTCCCACCCAATGCTAAGTATCCCATTCAATTGCAGATCCGTTAGATAGAAGTCATGATCTAATCTATGGAGGATTCCTGGTCTCTCGGGAAACTTCCTCCCACCACGTTATAGCAACCGGTGTGCAGCCTTCCGGACGCTCTCCTTTTCTTCCCATTACTTTCCATATAATCAGGACTGATGCTGCATTGCGATTACAGTAATCTCTCCTTCTGCCATCTTCTCATACAAAATTGCCTGTTCAGCCTGAGTCCAGCGGTCAAAGACCAGGGACTGGAATGGCTGCCAGATAACAACCCAGCAGAAAATGACAAGGACATTCTCAATGATAGTGGGTATAGGGTCTCGGGGGAACTGTGTCAGGAGTGCGATCCCGGCAAAAGAAGGGATGCAGACCGCGATAGTGAGCCGAAACTCGCGGAGGCCGATGCGGACTGTGAGTTTCGTTGCACGCCGTATCTCCACTGCACGGCGACTGAAGTGCGACCTGACCGCCGAAACTATTGCAACCTCCTGTTCCGGAGTCATATCGACCTTGGGAAACTGGATAGCGATCCGGTCGCAGACCTCGACATGGTGCCCTTTTGGCACATCGAGATACGCATGTAAGATTTTATCTTCTGCCCTGTCTGATAGTGCACGCTCTGCATCAGGTGAGGGGTCGTCTGTATCATAGAACTGCGACAGAGAGACGAAGGAGACAGACGCAGTAAGATGCTCACTCCGAGATTTGGTGAATATACCTGCTAGTTTCATAAAACTCTCTCACCTTCTGAGCCAACCAAGATTAAAGTAGACCCATGCGGTTACCACCATGAGGAGACAGACCGCAGTAACCATCTGGAAAAGAGTCGCGGGCCAGGGATTGTCCACGAGCTTCATTCCGAGGAGACCACCGATTATTGTGGGGACCATAGTGAGAGCGGTGAGAACAGCAAGTGTCTTCATCACCTGGTTCATCTGGAGCGAGGTGGTATTGAGGTAGAAGTCAACCAAACTCGAAAAACCCTGCTGAACTTTTTCTACATTATCTGACAGTGAGGAACACCTATCGATGAGAGCGGGAATCATTACGCTCTTTGCATCTTCCCCACCCGATAGGGACTCTTCAGCGCTGCGCACCACAGACAGCGCTGCCCGTGTATGGAGGACCCAGGTGAGCATCACTGATATCTCCTTCTGGCCTGTATATATCATCTCCAGGAAATTGGATGGCAGACTTCGAAAGGGAAGGGCCCCCAGGTACATCATCTGCTCCTCTGCTTTGATGACAAGGTCCTCTACCATAGTAAGCGCCTCGCCCATGAGGATCCAGACGACGTAAGCACTGGAGAGGGGTGTCCCATCCATGCGGTGAAGAGAGGGGATGCGATCTACACGAGGTGACCCGTGCCTGGAGAACGTAATGATACCCTCCTTGTCATTGACGAGGAGGATCCCATCCCATGCAATGATCCATCTCCTCGAATCGTTCTTATCCTGGAAGACCCGTGGGACCTTGAGAAATACCACCATAGCGGTACCCGAAGTATCCGCTCTAGGGCAGGCACGCTCTGCCAGTTTCTGCTCGAGTGAGATCACCGGGACAGCGGAGAGAGCAGATAGTACTGGGAGGTCTTGCGCAGTCCAGTGGATTACATCAACCCAGAGCCCTCTTCGTGCTGAAGGGTCCATTGTCCCTGACAGGGAAAACGGCGACCAAAGGGGTTTATCAGGACCTTTAGCCGGTGACAGAGGCGAGGAGGCGAGAGGGCATGCACAGGCCCTGATACCTTTTGCCTTACTAAACCCTCCCAACTCCTCCTCCTTACCATCCAGATGCGCCTGGACCTTTCTTCCACTAAAGACAAGGACCTGCAGCGTCTGCATAACACGGAGGACCCGGAAGTAGCGGGATATACCATAGCCTGCCCCTAACACAAGGGCTACTGCAGGAAGACCAACGATTGCGAGATTGATAATATTCCATGGGGATGTGATATAGGCCCGCCTGTCGGGTGCAACCCAGAGACGACAGACGTATTCAAGGAAGAAAAAGAGCCATATGGCCATATCGAGGATGATAAAGAGGGATAATAGGGGGGGGCTCAACCCCCCGAAGTCGATTAGGAGGAGGAGGGGGATCAGGAGGAGTGCAAGCCCCCCCATCAGCTGCTCGCGAAAGATACCATCTACGATCCGACGGATCTCTTCCTTATTGTCCTCTCTGCCGATATCCTCCCAGTCACGCCATGACGCAATGCTAATCAGCGTCCCCTCTGCATCCCTGGAAGATGCCCGGCTTGGATCTGTCATGGTATCGCGCTTTCCTTGTCTATTCTCCTCCATTGCCAGAACCTGCGTGATCTTAATAAATAAGTATCTATGGATGCAGGATGCGAATAATTTTCCGCAATTTCCTATTTCATTGAGAGCCAGATTTAGATCTCTTTACTCTTCCTGATCTCTTAGATCCCACCACCTCTTGAAGTGGCGAATTGCCAAGATATGCCAGATGCCCCGGTTGACCCCACGCTCACGTCCAGTGTATGAAACTGATTAGAGTCGTGGCATAAAACGAGAAAAGAGATTTTTGGAATTTAAGGATACAGGGAAAAAGTTGACTGGATGGTTTTGACAGTGTCTACTCATTTTCGAGTTTCGCCTTAGCCTCCATAAGTTGTTTTACTGTCTCTTCATTGACCTTCGGATACGAGAGGTTTAGTCCCTCAATCGCAGAGACGAGGACCTCGGCTACGAATGTTCGTGCAACCCACTTGAAGTCGGCAGGGACGATGAACCAGGGTGCATAGTCAGTAGAGGTCGCGGAGAGCATCTCCTCGTATGCCTCCATATAGTCATCCCAGTACTGCCGCTCTGCGAGGTCTGCCACAGAGAACTTCCAGTACTTGTCCTTGTGCTCGAGGCGGTCGAGGAGGCGGCGCTTCTGTTCATCCTTCGATATGTGGAGGAAGAACTTCAGGACAACCACCCCATTCCGGACGAGGTGCTTCTCAAATGCGGTGATATCCTTGTACCGGCCTTTCCAGAATCCGTCGTTGTCAGCGCCGAGGTCTTGAGGGAGTGTTTCGAGCCGTTCGGGGTGGACCTTCACGACAAGGACATCCTCATAGTATGAGCGGTTGAATATCCCAATCTTGCCCCTTTGAGGGAGGACATTGTAGTACCTCCAGAGGAAGTCGTGGCTGTGTTCTTCTGCGCTCGGGACCTTGAACCCATTGACGCTGCAGCCCTGGGGGTTGACACCCGACATCACATGACGGATAGTCCCGTCCTTTCCTGCGGTGTCCATGCCCTGAAGGACGATTAGGATGCCATACGACCGGTCTGACCAGAGGATGTCCTGTGACTTTTCAAGCGTAGTCCTGCTCTCCTCAAGCATCCGAACAAGCTTCTCCTGGGCTTTCTTCTCTCCCAGGTCTTTGAGCTCTTCGGTCTGGGCCCAACCTGTATCGTACTTCGCAAGATTGACTTTCTTTTCAGGCTCAACGATGACTCTTTTCATGTAGTCCTTGATTTTTGGTCCTTTCAAATCCATGATGCATCACTCCAGATAGGTTTTGTTCCCTAAAACATTACGGCAGGGGGCAAATATCAGGCAACTCCCGCATCTTTTTTACTCATCGCAAGGATATCATCGAGGACTTCTCCGATCCTGCCTTTGTACTGTGACATGTAAAGGGAATAGTAGAGGCCTCTCTTTGCCATCAATTCATTGTGGTTCCCCTGTTCGACTATCTCGCCTGCATCCACCACGAGGATCTTGTCAGAGTCCTTGATGGTCGAGAGCCGGTGGGCAATAGAGAACGAGGTGACACCCTCCTGGAGTTTCCTGAGAGCCCCCTGGATAACCTTCTCGGTCCTAGTATCTACATTGCTCGTTGCTTCGTCCAGGATGAGCATCCGTGGTTTTGCGATCATTGCTCGTGCAATAGTGAGGAGTTGCCTCTGCCCCTGTGAGAGGTTTGATCCGCCGTCCACGAGTACAGTCTGGTAGCCCTTGGGAAGACGTGTCACAAACTCATGGCAGTCTGCGGCCTTCGCCGCCGCGATGCACTCATAATCAGTCGCCCCCTCTCGTGCGTATAAGAGGTTGTTCATTACGGTGTCTGAAAAGAGGATTGGCTCCTGCAGGACGACCCCGATCTGCCTTCGCAGGCTGTCCTGCGTGATATCAGCAATGTTGTTCCCATCGACCGTGATTGCGCCGCTGTCGAGGTCATAGTACCGGGTGAGGATGTTGATGATCGTGGACTTCCCAGCCCCAGTGGGGCCACAGAGCCCGATCTTCATCCCGGGCAGTGCCTCGAAGCTCGCGTCCTTCATGACACGCCGGCCAGGTACATAGCTAAAGTTCACGTCTTTAAACACAATGTGGCCTTTTACCGGGGGTAGCTCTTGTGCGCCGGGCTTGTCCCTGACGTCTGGCTTGGCATCTAGGATCTCAAAGATCCTCCCTGCCCCGACGATGGCTGAGACCCAGAAGTTGTAGTTGAAGAAGATGAAGATGAGAGGCATGACGAAGAGGAGACAGTACGAGATTGCACTCGAGAGTGCCCCGATTGTGATATCCCCTGTGGAGAGCATCTTCACCCCAAAGACTGCGACGATCGCTATAGAGATAAATGATGCCATAAGGCAGAGGGGAGTGATGAAAAGAGCGAGGATGTGGGCCCTCTCACCCGCTGCCTTCGCATGCCCGGATATCTCGGCCTCATTCCATTCAGAGATCTTCTGGTGCCGGTAGGTGATAACCGTCCGCTCCCCCTCGAGCGTCTCCTCAATCAGACCATTCAGGTCACCCAATCTCACCTGGAGCATCGAAAATGAGGGAGTTGATACATGTGCGAGGACGGCGACAAAGACTGCTAGTACCGGGATGACTACGAGTGCTACTCCTCCTAGAAGTGGGTTTAAGGTTATGAGGGCCAGGATCGTGAGGATGAGCATGATCGCAGACTGGATCGTCATCCCAAAAGGCGCCTGGAAGAGGTTGTTGATCGTGTCCATGTCATTGGTGACGCGGCTCATCAGTTCGCCAATGGGTTGTTTGTCAAAGAACCTGAGGGAGAGTGTCTCCAGATGCTCAAAGATCTCCTGCCTGAGGGTGAAGAGAGCGTGCTGGGTAACTCCGGTGATGAGCACAAACCCAAGGTAGAGGAAGATTAGGCATATCACCGAAGCAACTGCTATCCGGATCGCATCGGTTGTGATCAAGTCCATGTTCTTGCTGTTGGTAAGGATTGTTATCACGTCCCCGAGAAGGTAGGCGACTGATAAGAATGCAAAAGTACCAATAGTCAGGAGTACGATTGCAAGGAAAAATTGTCCCTTCTGGAGGAGGATATACTTCATCAGTCTGCTGATTACACCCGATTTTACCTTTTTTTCAGGTATTGCCTTCTCTGCTGCGCCGGTCATGTTACATCCTCCTTTCTGAGACCACCCAGTTGAGATTCAAATATCTCGCGGTATAAGGGGCTTGACCCGATCAGCTCCTTGTGTGTACCAGTAGCAGTGATCTCTCCCTTGTCGAGGACGACTATCTTGTCTGCCGCAAGAGCCGTACTCACCCGGGACGCGATTATCAACCGGGTCACCCCAGATAAGAACTTCGGGAGTGCATCGAGGATCCTCCCTTCGGTCTCGACATCGACGGCACTGGTAGAGTCATCGAGGATTATGACTGCCGGTCGTACCATAAATGCCCGGGCCATAGACAAGCGCTGTTGCTGCCCTCCAGAGAAGTTCTGACCCTTACGGGAGACAGGGGCATCATACTTTTCAGGAAGGGACGTGACAAACCCATCTGCATCCGCAACTTTTGCAGCAGCGACTGCGTCGTCATACGTCCCCTCCTGGCGGCCGAAGGTGATGTTGTCGATGATCTTCCCTGAGAATAGGAATGCTTTCTGGAGAGCGACGGCGACGATACTACGGAGGTTGTCCTGAGGTATCTCTTTCACATCAGTGCCATCAATGGTGACTCTGCCTGATGTCACATCATAAAACCTTGGAATAAGACTTATCAGGGTAGACTTGCCGGATCCGTTCCCTCCGAGGAATGCAACCGTCTGGCCCGGTTCGATGGTGAGGTTGATATTTTTTAGGGTATCAGTCCCACTCGTCCTGTCATACTTGAATGAGACGTTCTCAAATACGATCCTGCCCTTCACCGCACCAGGGGCAAGAGCTGCTGCATTGGGTGCATCCTGTACATCAGGCGTGGTGGTGAGGATCTCCTTTAAACGGCCAGCTGATGCCTCTGCAGAGACGATCTGGGGGATAAGAAGAGAGAGCTGCCACATCTGTGCAACGATTATAAAGGTGTACTGGAAGAATGCGAGCACTGCCCCGACTTGTAAGGTCCCTTTGATCACGGCAGATCCGCCTGATAGGGCTAGGAGGCAGGTGGCCACCCCCATTACGAAGAGTGCGGAAGGAAGGGTGAAGGCATTCGTCTTGAGGGGTGCTACATTTGTCTTCCGGAAATTGTCGTTTACCGCTAAAAACTTCGAGTTCTCGAATTTTTGCCTGACAAACGCCTTTACGACCCTGATCCCTGCCATATTCTCCTGGAGCGCGGTATTCACCGTATCGTACGCCTCCTGACGCTGTTTGTACTGCTTCTGCATCTTAACCATCGCGTACCCAAAGGTGACGAGCGAGAGGATGATGACAATAAATAGGATCCAGAGCAGTTCAGGGCTGAATATCGAGACTAGAACGAGGGAGACGATAATTGCAAAGGGTGCCATCAGGAGAGATCGAAGCATCAACTGTACGCCGATCGTGATCTGGTAAATATCACTTGTCAAACGGGTCAGAAGTTCACCGGTCGCAAACCGGTCAAGGTTGCCAAATGAAAATGACTGGATCTTCTCATAGACCTTGTTCCTGATGTAGTTTCCCGTCGCCTCAGCGATCTTGACCGAGTAGACCACGTTGGCCATACAAAATACGCCCATAATGACTGCAAAGAGTGCAATGATGACTGCATCCCCAACAGCCCTATGAAGATCGGACACATTGTTCACAATTGAAGAGACCTGCATTGGGATGAAGATCATGAATGCAGCCATAAGAAGGGCGAAGATCTGAGATATCGCGATGGATGCCCAACGACCGCGATAAATGACCGTCATCTTTCGTAAATTCGGTAGAAATGGCATGAATACCTCCTAAAGGAATTAGGTTTCAATCATATATGATCTGGAGAGAGAACAGTCTGGGATAATATTTATTTATACTGGTTTGCATTGATTGAGAAGTTACAATTACACCCAAGCAAAAAGTCATCTGTGAACAGAGGGTTCTAGAATAGAAGGATAAGAAGCACGAAGTGTTTCATATCAGAAGACGGTCTGCCGTATTCCCCAGGTGTGCATCATATTTCATGAGAAAAGTGAGAAATAGAGACTTCCATTGGACTCCCAGTCGAAAAGGACGACCAAGAAAAGGACCCAGCCCGGGAGAAATAATCTCTGATAGTCCCCTTCCTAAATATTTTTGTTTAGGGGACGTCCCGGATAACGTATTAGAGTTGAGTGTAGCGGTAGTTAAGGGATACGCGAGGAGTTTGGGTTGATTGCCAAAGACACAAAAGAAAATACACTTTGGTTATAAAGTGGTGGTCTTTAGTCACCATTACTTTCAATCAAACCAAGATTTCTGATCGAACATGGTGCAATATGCATCTTTTTGACTTATACACCGGTTAGGGCATAATTTACAAAAACTGAGTAGTTCGTCACATGCTTGTGCAATTGCATCCTGCAGGTTTTTTACCAGTTTTTCATTAATATCTGGAAAGTATGACCCTATAATTTCTTGCGAAATGTCGACCTTTTCTATCTTCCCATCTGGTCTATGTAAGATAATGTCCTTCATCTTCTTCGAGATATAAATTGAAAATAAAGCGAGATCTTCGTTACCAATCTGATATCTCTTCAATAAATTTTCATTGCTCTTTTTGGTCGTGTCATAGATAGCCATTGATAATTCATAACAAAACCAGTTAAATTTTGTTTTTTCTTTCTTACTGGAATAGAATGACGTTGGTTGTATCATGCTCATCCCAGAAGTTCCTTCTTTTGTTTTCATCGGTACCGTCATCCTTAATTAATTTTCTGATTTAAAATATATCCCTACCCTACCACTTTCCGGAATCATCACTTACAACGCTATGGCCATAAGGAGAAGTGTCCTGAAGAGGAAGGATATTAGCCCTCATCGCATATGGTGCGTTTGGTGAGGTGTGCCAACTATCAACACCATGCTCACTCTCCCTAGATCTGACGACGTATCTATCCCCAGGTAGTATAAACCTGTTGAGAGGGCATGTAATTGCGTTATCAGAGACTAGGTTTGTCGATAGATCGCACAAACTTGGTTCTGATATGCAACACTTCGTGTTGCATAGCCTTCTATGAACCTTCGTTTATCGCTGACTTTTTAATTTCGTTCATGCGACATCTCTCACCAAACTATACTTCTCTCAGTTTTATAATTTTTTTAATGAGATAACGTTTCTGGCAGGGAGGGAAGACTCCGGCCTGGAGTGCGAAGAACCTTTGATGATAACAATAAAACAGCAGACATTGATGTTTATTGCGTAGCCACAAATACCCTAACGCTTTCATCTTCTCTGGAGACTAAATGCGCAGATCTTCAATGAATCTGCGAAAACCTCATTTTTTCTCTCCCAAACGTTCCATGAGTGGTACGCTCTCACTTATACTGACCAAGCACTACACGAGAAATTTGATACTGTTCTCTATACCCTCAATGTAGAAAATTTCTCCTCGAAGAGCGGAAATTGGATATCTGGAGAGGACGATTGATTCGACAACGATTGCTCTGCAGAAGTATTATAGCAGATAAAACGATCTCATTCCAGCAACTGTATCGCAACATTCCGAGATGGATATCTTATCAAAAAGATAGAGTAGATGTAACCAAAAAACATAGGAATGCCGTATGTTCAAGACAGAATTACTCGAGATAGTTGCAAACGGCGAGAACTCAGGGGTTGAGTTCAAACGGGATGATGTCAGGCCTGAACAACTCGCCAAAGAGGTCATCGCCCTGGCCAATCACCGGGGAGGGATGATCCTCCTCGGGGTCGAGGATGACGGAAGTATCAGCGGTATTGTACGAGACGATCTTGAGACATGGGTCATCGACACCGTCTTTGCACGATATGTCCACCCGATGATACTTCCCTTTTATGAAACCGTAAGGATGGATGATGGAAAGAAGATTGCAGTCATCTCATTCCCGGAAGGATCATCCAAGCCCTTTGTCCTTAGGCATCATGACCGGGAAGATATCTATATCCGGGCTGGCTCAACCTCCCGGCCTAGCAACCCGTGAGCAGCAGGCCCGTCTCTTTGCTTCCGGAGGTGTTCTCCACACTGAACTCCTCCCGGTCCCGGGCACCACTATTCAGAACCTGGATATCGCCCGGGCTAGGGAATATCTCGCCACCATCATCAAAGACCCCGAGGTCCCGGAGAACGAGGAGGCCTGGACCCGTCGTCTGACCGGTCTCCCTGCTCACCGAGGCCCCGGGAGGGCGAACCGTCTGTACCATCGCCGGCCTCATCCTCTTTGGAATTACCCCGAGACGATATCTCAAACAGGCCGGACTGCGGGTGATCGTTTACGGTTCAGATGAGAGGTCCTACCAGACACTCCTTGATACCATACTAGACGGCCCGCTCACCGGAAGATACCTCCCTGACCCCGATGGAACTAAAACCCTCGTCGATGCCGGTCTCATCGAACGGTTTACTGAGATCATCCACCCGTTCATAACCATTGAGTCTGCCACCCCTGATGAAGGATACCGCCGGATAAAGACCTGGCTCTACCCCCAAGGTGCCATAAGGGAGGCGGTCATCAACGCCTTCTGTCACCGGGACTGGACAAGATCGGTAGAGATCGAAGTGAGCCGTTATGCTGACCGCATCGAGATCATCAGCCCCGGAGCACTCCCCAATACCATGACTGTTGAGAAGATGATATCAGGCCAGCGATCTCCGAGAAATCCCCTCGTAGTCGAGATGCTCAGAGATTACGGATACGTAGAGAGCAGGGGGATGGGGGTCAGAACCAAGATAATTCCCCTTATGCGATCTGAGAACAAGACTGATCCTATCTTTGACGCAACAGAGGACTATGTCAGAATAGTGCTCCCTCTCAGGAAACAGGCATGAGTTCTATCGCAAACCTGCTGATACAACCCCAAAAAAGAACAGGCCTCACAGATCAGACATAGAGGTTATCCTGGTCTGTATTCTCTGACCAAATAATAACGGCAGTGGGAAGCAACCATTACCCTACACTCCAGAAACACTCCGAAAAACGCTTCCGTCCCGACGAATATTAACCCGGATAATCGGATTGTTCCAACAATCTATCTTTTTTACAGGATTAGCCCATGAAAAAATAGCAACATATAACTACCAACATTCTCACAACGTTAGCTATGGAACCTGAAATTTTTACTAAGGGTGGCCTCCTCGCAAGAGGAATCTTCGCCCTCATCATCGGTATTCTCTGTTTCCTCGTTCCTCTTACCATGGAATGGGTAATTGCGTACCTGGTTGGGATCTTCCTGCTTGTGATCAGCGTCATCACTGGCGGTATCAGCGTCTCTTCTGCGGCTCCGCCCCTCCACAAGTGGGGAACGTTTATCCTCTCTGTCATCGGGGTCATCGTTGCACTCCTCATCTTTGTCTCACCAATCTGGTTAATCGTGGTGATGACATTCCTTGTGGCAATCTGGCTTATTGTGACCGGGATCGCCGATGTGGTCTTTGCAGCATCAGTTAAGGAGGCCCCGCACCGTATCCTCCTCTGGATTGCCGGCGTGATCGCGATTATCTTTGGCTTGCTCATCGCAGTAGTACCGTTCCCGACAAAGGGCACCTTAGTCGTTGTCATTCTTATCGGGATTTTCGGCATCATATACGGTATTATCAGTATAATTGCCGGACTTCTCATGAGGAAAGGAGACCTCGTTATTGTTGCGTGAGTCATAGACCTGGGGGTAGCAGAAAAGATCTTCCCCCAATCACTTCATCTCTGATATGAAACACTTCGTGTTTCATAGCCTTCTATGAACCCTCTGTTCATCGCTGACTTTTTTAAAGGCCCCGAGATCCGTAAGAGCGGCAACTACGCCTTCTATTACCTCATTCTTGCGAGAGATATGCTTTAACTTGCTTTATTGTGCACCTCCCTTCTCCAGGTAGCGCTTTCTTACCCCCTGATGACCCCCACTAAAAGCCGGGACGACCGGTGTGCAAACACTCCTTCTGGATATGCAACACTTCGTGTTGCATAGCCTTCTATCAACCTTCGTTCATCGCTGACTCTTTAGGGAGTTTTAAAAGAGGTGCATCCGGGGAGAGCCCGGATGGGAAGGCAGGTCTCCTTCCAGGCGGAAGACCTGATTAATATGCAGACTCGTGGGGGAGCGGGGACCCTCCAGTCCGGTCTTTTGCAAGGAGCATGAGGAGCAGGGCGAGGACCTGAACTGACATGCAGAAGAGGAATGCGACATCAAAGGCAGGCACCAGATCAGAAGACCGCAGGCTATGTGCGGCGGTATGAGCGAGGGCGGGACCCGCTACCACTGTAGCAACAGTGAGGGTGAGGGTGATACCCAGGGAAGAGCCGAGGTTGGTCATCATCTTGATCAGCCCTGATGTCATACCGCGTTCCTTCTCAGGAGACTCACCCATGATAGCGCTGTTTAGTGGGGCATACGCAATCCCCGCACCTGCCCCGAGGATGAAGAGATAGAGGACCACAAGGTGGGGCGGGCTATGGGCCGAGAGGGTAGAGAGGAGGAAGAGCGCAATGATCGCGGTGATAAAACCTAAAATAATTGGTTTTTTCGTCCCGATCACGTCTGATATGCGACCTGCGATGGGTGCAGTGAGAATGTTTCCCACCGGGAGGGAGAGGAGGAAGGCACCTGAAGTCCCGGTTGGGAACCCTCGCACGATCTCCAGGTAAAAGGGCATGAGAAACATAACCCCTGCAAGGCCCATCTGGAGGATGAGGATACTGATGCTCTGGAATGTGTACGACGTGTTTGAGAAGATGGAGAGATCGACGAGAGGTTCTTCTGTCCTCTTCTGCCTCATGAGGAAGAGGGCAAAGAAGACGAGAGTGACGACGAGTAAAGCGCCACCGGTCAGAGTCTCCCCGCCCTGGACCAGGTTCAGTCCTAATATGAGAGAGGAGAGGACGACAAAGAGGAGAATGACACCAGGGATATCGAGGTGGCCCTTGGGAGAAACTGCCGGGAGAGTGGGGATGACGGAGATACCGAGGAGTATCGCGAGGATACCAACCGGGATGTTCACAAAGAAGATATACTGCCAGGAGAGTGCACTGGTGAGAAAACCCCCGATAACAGGGCCCATTGCAGCACCGAGCATGGTGAACATCGCAACGAGTCCAAGCGCCTGCCCCCTCACCTGCGGGCCGAGGTAGGAGGTCACCATCACGGCCCCAAGTGCTGCTATGACTGCCCCCCCAGCTGCCTGGACTACCCGGAACCCGATGAGGAGACCGATATCAGGACTTATCCCACAGAGAGCCGAGCCAACGGTGAAGATAGCAAAACCTATGAGAAAGACATTCCGATATCCCCTGATATCCCCTATCCTGGCAGCGGCAAGAAGCAGGCTAATGAGGATGATCAAGTAGGCATTGAGGACCCACGAAGCGAGGGTTGTTGAGACAGAAAATGCCTTGGAGATACTGGGAAGCGCGATATTCACAATCGTTGCGTCAAGTCCTGCCATGAATGAGCCGAGCGAGACGACGAGAACGATGAGAAGTTCTTTAACAGACATTCGGGATGAGGGGTCGCTGTCGGTCATATACTACCTCATGAGTGCTGATTACAAGAACTGATAAATATTTTGGTGTTGCGGATGGACTATATTGGGGGGCGCTGTGGAGAGACTGATCTCCCCACTCCATCCCCTAGAATGCGAAAGGTCTCACTCCCATGAGACGGAATCTGAAGAGGCCAAAAAATTTTCTGTGTTCATGACAATATCTCGATAAATCCGTCTATTCGTTGTTAATCCTGTGATAGACGGCTCAAAGGGACTTCCTTATGCAGCACCTGACCCTTGTAAACAACCCCCAGGGAACAGGTTATTTGTTGGGTGGTCCAGGGAAAGACCGATTCCCAACCCGATCACTAATAAAAAGCATTTTGGGCCATCGATGGGATGATGATTCATATGACGACGTCCTAGTTCCACTGGATTTTGGGAGCCAGATCCTACGCCCAGGTCTTATCGTAGACTCTGGCAATAAGTGATTGCACACCAGTTGGCGTGGGAGAGAAAATGTTGATCATGCTTCCAGGGTTCCTGATTTAAGCGATTCTTCGCTTAAAGAGCGAGTCCTGTCATCTCCCAGTCAAATCTCACCACATCACCCTTCCGCTATACGCCTTTAGATCACCCAGGCAAGTCTTTACAACACCGCCCTGGTCCCTACGCTTCTATGCTTCTATATATGTTGGTTGGAGAGTGCTCACTTAGGCCCTTCACCTGGCAATGGTTTTGTGTTCACTTCGTTGTCAGAGTACCCAATCGGGATGATCTTCTTTACATCATAGTCAATCTCACGTAGGTGACCGATAGTGTCCATATCCTCATCCTTCCGAAGATATGCCTGCAGGGTCTCGTTCCTTATAAGCCGTAGAACGATTCAGCCAAGTAAACGGTGGCCCAATCCCTTTGCGCTTAACCCCATGGACTGATGATATAGTAGAGAGCTGATGAAAGATTTTTTTCTCCCGCCCGGTAATGATCACACATTAGACCGGGATTTACCGGGCCAGGACAAGTGGTTCCGCATATGAAGACAGGTTTTGGCTGGGTCGAGGTGGGTGGCAGGGTCCACCACCATGACGTGATCATCCACACCGATGGCACAGTGACGAAGAGGAAGAAACAAGCCTCAAAGGGACTTAAAGTAAAATTTGGGCACACCCCCCTCTCCGGGGCGGAACTGGAATTCCTCGGGGAGGAGCACCCTACAGCAGTGTACATCGGCACCGGGCAGTACGGGACACTTCCCCTCACAATGGATGCCAAGGAGGTGCTTGAGCGGTACAGGGCAGTGGTCGCACCGACCCCTGAACTGCTCCCTCTTCTCATGGAAGAGAAAGAGCGCAGCGTTGCAGTGCTCCACGTGACCTGCTGAACTATGTGGGGGGGAGATCTGATAAGAACCGGCTAATGATCCCTACCCATACAGGATACCAAGTAGACCAGAACCACACTGCAGGTATGTATCGTGAATCTGCCTTGCAGGGTCGCTTGGATCTCACCCCCTCAATTTATCTTCCGTGACGTGGTATTCACACATCAGGGAGATAAATGAATCTGCAAACGCGTTATTCTGGAACTGTATGCTTCCTACTCCTCATCATCCTCGCAGGAGTTCCTCTCGCAGGGGCGGGCGCAATCACCCCCATCACCGGCCCGGTGGTGATAACCTCACCCGGAGTATATATCGTCACAACTGATATCACTGCCAGCGAGGCATTGCAGGGGATCGAAGTGAAAGCCCAGGGGGTCGCCATCGAAGGGGGTGGCCACCACCTGATCGGACAGGGATTTGTTCCCACATCGATTGGTATCCTCGTCGACCCTGATCCCACCTTGGTCGGTGGTGTCGCGGTGAGAAACCTCACCGTCACCGGCTGGGGCACCGGGGTTGTGGTTGAGAAGGTGAACGGGACCGCATTTGAAGCGTGCGACATACTGGAGAACATGATAGGGATCGAGTTTTCCTCTGCAACCGGGGGTGCAGTCGCCCGGAGCAGGATCCAACAGAACACCGTGGGTGTGGTCATCTCCAGGTCGACCGGGATCGCCCTCGTACAGAACAACATCAGAGAGAACAGCCAGAGCGGGGTCTCTATTGATGCATCAGCTGGGAATGTGATCGTAGATAACGAGTTCTCTAATACGATCAATGTTGCCTTTCCCGGGGTCATCCTGAACAACATCTGGTCGACCTCAGTCGCACCCGGACCAAGCGTAGTCGGGGGCGAGATGCGGGGTGGCAACTTCTGGGGAAAACCCAATGGAGTGGGTTTTTCCCAGATAACACCAGATAGTGACGGCAATGGGATCTGCGACCGGGCATACACATTGAGCTTTGGGAACTATGACTGGTACCCCCTCCATGCGCCGCCCTTAACGCCACCAGTGGTGAACTTCACAGCCGCACCACGAACAGGCGACAGCCTTCTCACGGTCTGGTTCATCGACCGCACTGCCAACAATCCCACCTCCTGGCACTGGGAGTTCGGAGACGGGGGGAGTTCATCTGAACAGAACCCGGTGCACACGTACGAACATCCCGGCACGTATACCGTCACCCTCACTGCTACGAACTCGTACGGCCCCTCAACCCTTGAACGACCGGGGTACATCATTGTGAATACGAAGGCCACCGGGAGTGTGAGTGTCCTCTCTTCCCCAACAGGTGCCAGCGTCATCCTTGATGGTACCCCGCAGGGTATCACCCCGACTGTGCTCTATGGCGTACCGGTAGGGCGCCACCTTGTCGCTGTGAGTAAGACCGGTTATGTCCCTTATCTGAGAAACGTCACTGTTACTAAGAATGCAACGGCATCTGTAAATGCGGTTCTCAAGTACACCGGACCGGTAACCGGCTCCATCTGGGTCAATTCAACCCCCACAGGGGCGTCTGTGTACCTTAACGGGGTCGGAAAAGGAGTCACCCCCATAACACTGAGTGCAGTGCGGGCCGGGGTACACCGTGTCCGCCTACAGAAGAATGGATACCGGATCTGGTCTGCTTATGTAACCGTGGGCCCGGGCAGGAGGGCAACGGTCAATGCAGTCCTCCAGAAAGTTCCGGAAGGGGTTGTCACACCGGTAGTGCCGGTTTAATCCCCGTCTTGCCCCAGTCAACCGGAGATAGGGGGAATACCTTACCCCCTTACATTCCTGAAGAGGGCTACCCTATGAACAAGCGGACTGCTTCTTCTCTCGCTCCCGGTGCCGTACAGTCCAGGGTGATCGGGGTTATCGAGACATTGCCCATCCGGATCGCATGGACATCGGTCCCCTCAGGAGCGTCCTCAATAAGGGGGCCATTGATCCAGAAGTACGGCCTCCCACGGGGGTCAAGTCGCTTCTCAACACCGGTGGAGAAGAGTTTCTCTGCAAGTCGCGTCACAACGTAGCCCCCCTTGATCACAGATGGGATGTTCACATTCACCACGTGTGCCTTTTTGGGAAATCCCCTGGCGAAGATCCGTTCGATTGTCTCCCTCACCACGACCTTTGAACTTTCGAACTGCCGGGAGGTGAAGCGGGGGTCATCGAACTTCTCGCCCTGGTCCTCAACCTGGAGTGAGAACGCGACTGCAGGTGTCCCCTGGTTGGCTGCCTCCAGTGCGGCCCCCACGGTCCCTGATGTCATGATGGACTCAAATGAGAGGTTCTCCCCGATATTTATTCCGCTCACCACCAGGTCAGGGGCCAGCTTGAGGGCATAGAGGCCGATTATCACAGCATCGGTGGGTTTGCCACCCACAGCCCATGCCCTCACCCCCTCATGAATGACCTCGTTCGCTCTGATAGGCTCAAAGATCGAGATCGAACGCCCGACCGCGCTCTGCTGGGTGGCGGGTGCGACGACGGTCACCTCCGCAATTGGGGCGAGCGCCTCATACGCCGCCCAGAGCCCCGCGGAGTTGACGCCGTCATCATTCGTGAGGAGGATTTTTTGCGGCATGCTACCTCTCCTTTGGAAGGAGGGGGGGATAAAGGTTGATCAATCGACATCCTCATCTCTAAGTTCAGCCCTTGAGTACTCCATCCATGAGGGCCCTTATTGCCGAATATACCCGGTTCCATGACCCGGTCCTTGCACCAGAAGGCGAAGCGATCTTCCGCGTCCTCACCAAGAGCTTCTTCCGGTGCGGATACGAGGTATGCAGCCCTGAACGCGGGGACTTTGCAGAAGAACTCCGCCGCCTCGCGCCCAGATGCGATGTCGGCATTGTAGTTGCACCTGACCAGATCCTCGCCCGTTTTACCGCGATCATAGAACAGTTCACGCACAACCTCGGGTGTGGGAGCATGAACATCGCAGTCTGCGCGAACAAGCAGCGGACCGGAAATATCCTCTCCGCACACGGGATCCAGGTACCCCGGGAAGTGACAACTGGGAAGAAGGTGATAAAACCTATCCGTGGTTGTGGTGCAGAAGGGGTACGAGTGAGTGAGAGCCTACCTGAAGAGGGAGAGTTTGGCCAGGAACTCCTCGAAGGGGAGCACATCAGTGTAAGCCTGATCGGAGGCCGCATCACAGGAAACGTCTGTGAGTTGTACTCAGGAAAGCCTCCCCTCCTGCTTGCGATAAACCGCCAGGACATCCGGGTCACCCCTGATGGAACGTTCCAGTACTGGGGCGGTGAGACCCCTGTGGACCATCCACGGTCTGATGAGATTGTCAGGGTCGCCTCTCGAACCCTGGAAGTCCTCGGGTGCCAGGGGCATACAGGTATAGACCTCGTTGTAGGAGACGAAGTGACAGTGGTCGATGTCAACCCCAGACCCACCACGAGCCTGGTGGGGATCGTGGCGTGCATGGAAGAGGAGATCGCCGATCTGCTCGTGAAGGCATCCCGAGGAGACGTCCCTGAGAGAGTCCACCTCAGGGGTCGGGTGAAGTTTGGAAAAGAAGGGAGTGTCGTTTCGGCGTGATAGGGATCGATGTAGGGGGGGCAAACCTCAAAGTCGCCGATGAATCGGGCGTCTTTATCTATTACTGCCCCCTCTTTGAGGGTGCATCCCTTGCGCAGTTCCTGGAGCACCACCGATCTGCAGGCAGCCGTGCTGCGGTGGTGATGAGTGGGGAGCTTGCCGACTGCTTCGCATCTAAAACAGAGGGAATTGCCTGGATCGTATCCCAGGTTAAGGTGGTCTTTCCACAGGCAATCTTTTACGGGACCGACGGAGTGTTCCATGACAAGCCGTGTGCTGCCCTCGCCGCCGCAAACTGGCTTGCTGCAGCGGATGCTACCAAGGAGAAGTACCCAGCTGCAGTCCTAGTAGACATGGGGAGCACCACTACCGACATCGTCCCCCTCGGGGCATTCCCAGACATCCTCGGGATGACTGACCTCCAGCGCCTCCAGGCAGGATACCTCATCTACAGCGGCCTTCTCCGAACACCGGTCCCTGCACACCTCCCGGTAGTTGACATGGATGGTTTCGCAACCCCCACCTGCCCCGAGTTCTTCGCCACAGCCGCTGATGCACACCTCGTTCTTGGGCATATTGATCCCTCCCAATATACCTGCGATGCGGCAGACCGGGGTGAGAGAACGGTCCAGGCGGCACTTCAGAGGCTTTCACGGGTCATCTGCGCCGATGTCAATGAGATCGGCGAGAACTGTGCCAGAAGTATTGCCTCGGCATTCTGGGCCGCACAGGCAGAGGTGGTTCGATCAGCAGTCGATAAGGTGGCCAGGAAGTACCATGCTGATAATATTGTCACCGCCGGGATCGGATCAACGCTCCTTGCAAGGTCATTTGGATGGACAGACCTGCGGGTGGAGATGGGGGAGTATGTCGACGCCCTCCCTGCCGTCGCAGTCCGGGAGGTGGCCCTGCGGTGCGACGCTGGCTGATCGCAGGGCTCCTCCTTGTTGTGTCAGTTGGAGTGAGCGTAGCTCTATTCCTCGCCGGGGTCCCGTTCTTCTTCCTCTTCCTCTTCATCCCGCTCATTCCCTGGTTCAGAAAACAGCCAATGGAACGCACCTGCCCGACGTGTGGCTGGCGCACCACTGCAACGATCTCATTCTGTCCGTACGACGGGGCGAGACTCGTAGAGACCGGGCTCACTGCCGGGGGCGGGGAGCGAGAGCGCGAGGACTGAAAGGGGGATCGGATGTCCAAAGAGCCTGGTGATCTTGAGTCCCCAGGCATCCCGGGCGGCCCAGGAACGAACACTCCCCTGGTCTACCAGCACGCCCATCTCACTCATGACATTAGCGACCCGATAAGCGGGCATCTCCCGAGAGAGTGCCCAGGACAGGTCAATGACCGGGGCACCCACCCTCGTTCCCGGGTAGAAAGGTGCAGAGGCCACTATGAGTCTCCTGCATCCTTTGCAGGTATACCGGGTGACCACCACCTCAACGTCCCTTGAGACGTCCTCATCCTGAATCCTGGCAAAAAAACGCCTTTTTCTGTCATATCCACTCACCGTACCACCACACACCGGGCAGTTCCCGGCCTCTGTGAAGACTCTGCCTTCCATAGAAGCCAGGCCATTCAGCACGAGTGCCGCGAGCATGGGGGGGACTCTCCGGCGCTTCACAGTGTTATGCCCCACTTCACTACAGTGATTCTCGGCATATGATCACCCACCACTAATCATCGATTTTCCGCTTCAAAGCAGTATTGTTTATCTTTGAGAAGATCAAAGTTTTTCTGTTAGAGGTTTTTTGATGGATATGAAGTACGTACCAACAACATGCCCGTACTGTGGCTGTGGTTGCGGCTTCAACCTTGTTGTTCAGGACAAGAAGGTTGTCGGGGTCGCACCATGGCACCGCACCCCAGTCAACGAGGGCAAGCTCTGCCCCAAGGGGAACTACGCGCATGAGTTCGTCAACGCTCCTGACCGGCTGACCAAGCCGCTCATCAAGAAAGACGGCAAGTTTGTGGAGGCGAGCTGGGACGAGGCATACAAGCTGATCGTCTCGAAGTTCAAGTCCTACAAAGGCGACGAGATGGCATGTCTCGCTTCTGCACGTGTCTCCAATGAGGAGAACTACCTGATGCAGAAGTTCGCCCGGGCAGTCCTAAAGACGCCCAACATCGACCACTGTGCAAGGCTCTGCCATGCATCCACAGTCGTAGGGCTCGCCGGCGCATTTGGGTCCGGTGCGATGACCAACTCGATTGGTGACATTGGAGAGTCCAAGTGCATCTTCGTGATAGGGTCCAACACCTTTGAGCAGCACCCACTCATCGGGCGCCAGATCATGCTCGCCAAGGAGCGCGGCGCCAAGCTGATCGTAGCCGACCCACGGTTCACCCCGACGGCAAAGCAGGCTGACTTGTACATGCCATTCGACTCAGGGACCGATGTTGCGATCTTCAATGGCCTGATGCAGCACATCATCAAAAACGGCTGGGAGAACAAGGAGTTCATCGCAAAGCGAACCAAGGACTTCGAGAAACTCAAAGAAGTCGTGATGAAGGACGCTTACAGCCTTGAAAATGTCTCCAAGATCAGCAAGATCCCGGCAAAGGACCTGGCGACCACTGCAGAATGGATCGCAAAAGCAGAGTCCAGCAACGTGCTGTACTCAATGGGTATTACCCAGCACACGACAGGTGTCGACAATGTCAAATCGGTCGCAAACCTCCAGATGCTGACTGGCCACCTCGGCAAGAGGGGCGGTGGTGTCTGTGCACTGCGTGGTCAGAACAACGTGCAGGGCGCCTGCGACATGGGAGCTCTCGCGAACGTGTACTCCGGGTACCAGGCAGTAATCGTCCCCGAGATGCGCAAGAAGATGACCGATGCATGGGGCTGCGAGATCGCGGAAGGCAAAGTCGGCCTGACCGTAACCAAACTGATCAACACCCTTGCTGACCAGCCCGGGACAGTCAAGTGCCTCTACATCATGGGCGAGAACCCGATGATCTCTGACCCCGACCTCCACCACGTCAAGAAGGGGTTGAAGAACCTCGAGTTCCTCGTCGTGCAGGACATCTTCATGAACGAGACTGCAGAACTTGCAGATGTCGTTCTGCCAGCGGCCTGCTATGCCGAAAAAGACGGTACCCAGACCAATACCGAACGCCGCGTCCAGAAGTGGAGAAAGGCCCAGGAGCCGCCCGGTGAGGCAAAGGCAGACTGGCAGATCATCTGTGAGCTGGCAAAGCACATGGGATACGATAAACAGTTCCCATTCAAGAGTGCCGAAGAGATCTTTATTGAAGTGTCCAAGGTTACCCCGTCATATGGTGGAATGACCTACGCACGGCTGGAGAAGCCCGAAGCACTCCACTGGCCCTGCCCGACACTCGAACACCCGGGGACCCCAATCCTGCACAAGGAGAAGTTCTCACACCCGGACGGGCTTGGCATCTTTACGCCTATCGAGTTCAAGTACCCGGCTGAAGTGCCCGACAAGGACTACCCGCTCATCCTGACCACAGGTCGCTGTCTCTGGCAGTGGCATACCGGCACCATGACCAGGCGCTCAGAGAACCTCGAGCGCGAGGAGCCTACGGGATGGGTCGAGATCAATCCCGAGGACGCAAGGGCACTGGGCATCAAGGATAAAGAGATGGTCCGTGCCATCACCCGCCGCGGACATATCGAGATCGGTGCCCGCGTAACAAAGGATATCAAGAAAGGCGTGGTCTTCATGCCGTTCCACTACGCGGAATGTGCCGCGAACGTGCTGACCAACAATGCACTCGACCCAACTGCATCCATCCCAGAATTCAAGGCCTGTGCGGTGCGACTCGAGAAGATCGCGGAGGCGAAGTAACATGGCAGCAAAAGGCGACATGGTCTATGCGTGGACCAATGACAAAAATATCGCAGAAAAAGCTGAATGCGGCGGTGCGGTAACCACTCTTCTCAAGTTCGCACTTGAAAGCAAGATCGTGGACGCGGTCCTTGCGGTTAAAAAGGGCGTGGACGTCTTTGATGCGGCCCCTATCCTGATAACCGATCCCAAAGACTTAATGAACACCGCGGGCTCACTCCACTGCGGGACACTCCTCCTCTCCAAGCTGGTTAAGAAGTACCTCGATGGTGCTGCGAATACGCGAATCGCCGTCACTGTGAAGGGCTGCGATGCAATGGGGCTCTTTGAGCTCGCAAAGCGGCAGCAGGTGAACCTCGACAACATCGTTATGATCGGGGTCAACTGTGGAGGCACGGTCTCGCCGGTAAAGGCCCGCAGAATGATCACCGAGGTATACGGTGTCGACCCTGACAAGGTCCACAAGGAAGAGATCGACAAGGGTCAGTTCATCATAGAGTATGAGGGTGGCCACAAGGGGATCTCTATTGATGAACTCGAGGAGAAGGGCTATGGCAGGAGGACAAACTGCCGCCGGTGCAAGATGAAGGTCCCTCGACAGGCTGACCTCGCGTGCGGGAACTGGGGTATCATTGGTGACAAAGCAGGAAAGGCGACCTTTATTGAAGTATGCAGCGAGAAGGGTGCCAACCTCCTCGACCAGGCAGTGAAGGCAAAGGCACTCACCACTGAGCCGGCCCCGACCAAGGGACTCGAGATGCGCCAGAAAGTCGAAGGCGCGATGATGAAGCTCGGCGACAAGTGGCGTGCCAGGGACTTCAAAGACCTCGGAGAGGGGCGGGAACGGCTCAAGAAGATCATGCACGACACCTCACGGTGCATCAAGTGCTACTCATGCATTGAGGCCTGCCCGATCTGCTACTGTGTTGAATGCAGCACCAAGAAGCCCTACCTGGTCACCCCGGGGCAGTTGCCCCCGAACTTTATGTTCCACCTGATCCGGTTCGCCCATATCGCAGACTCATGTGTGAACTGTGGTCAGTGCCAGGAACTCTGCCCCATGGACATCCCCAACGCGCTGTTCATGCACGCCCAGCAGGTAGAACTGGAGAAGATGTTTGGCCATGTCCCGGGTGTCTCCATGGAGCTCCCGGTTCTTGCGATTGCCGATGAGCGGACCGAGCGCGACAGGCTCTCATCGACAGGAAGCGACCAGATCTTCGATATCTTCAAGAGCTGAAACACTCAACTCTCATTTTTTCCCATTGGAAAGGGACGGTTTGACACTTAAAGCGCCAGATACTGGTAATTCTGGCTCGTCCTGAGACCTTTGATGGGGCCTATGTTACCTGTTGCCACTTCTCTCTTCTCTGCCTCCGCCAGGATCCTTTCCCCAGACCAGATAGTGAAGCCATCTGTCACCGGCTCATCTGCCCTGCACAGAAGGGAGACTGACCAATGCGCCATCCCATGGCACCCAATGAAGGTATTAATAAAGTATAAGTCAATGTCAGCCTGTAGGCACTCCTTTTACTAATGGTGCCTGGAGTTGCTGAGCGGCTAAAGAGTGATCAATAGAATGATCACCGAGGAGAAAGTTGATTAGCACTCCAATATGAACCTGGAAAAATGGTGTGTGAAAGAGATATGAAATGCTACATATGTGCAAAAGAGGGAGTAGATAGCGATGCCGTGGCAGTATGTGTTGCCTGCGGGATGGGGACCTGCATGAAACATACGATCAGAAAAGAAATTGAGGTCTGGGAAGGCGGCTACCCGCTCCCATCCCGCAAGTTGCCCAAAAAAATGCCACGGATGCTCTGTCCGGACTGCGATGCTACCTATGGAGAGGGTAAGTGATGGCCTCGCTTACCTCCCGCTGTATAGCTGAAGGGGTTGGCACGCTGCTCCTTGTCTACTTCGGTGCCGGGGCGGCTGCGATAACTCTGATGATCGCACACGGGACAAAAACGGCGACATCTTTCAACATAGGGATCGGCCAGCTCGGAGGGCTCGGCGACTGGTTTGCCATAGGCATCTCGTTTGGCATAACTATTGCAGCGGTTATATACGCGCTCGGACGAGTCTCCGGGGCGCATATCAACCCGGCCGTGACCATAGCGCTCTGGGCAACAAGAAGGTTCCCTGCCTGTGACACCGCTGCGTACGTGGTCTCCCAGTGTATCGGTGCTGCGGTCGGAAGCCTGCTCTTCTTCCTGACCGTGGGAATGGATGCCGTCACTATTGGCGGCCTCGGTGCAACCGCACCGTTTCCCGGGATCGGTTACGGGCAGGCAATTCTTGTCGAGGCGATTGCGACCTTTGTACTGATGCTCGTGATCATGGGTGTCGCACTAGACAAGCAGGCTCCGCCGGGATTTGCCGGGCTCATCATCGGCCTGACCGTGGCAGGGATGATAACAGCGACTGGCAACATCGCTGGTGCATCTCTCAACCCTGCCCGGACATTCGGACCGTATCTGATGGACTTCCTTCTTGGCGGCTCGAACCTCTGGGTCTTCTTCCCGATCTACATTATTGGGCCCGTAATTGGCGCTGTGCTTGCGGCAGTCTTCTATGACCAGATTACGGCTGAATGAGTGACGGCCCTATCATCTTTTTTTGTGCTTCGTAAGTCCCTGTGACCTCATTTGGCATTGCACTAGAGAGAGTACAAGATAGGTTGTCCTTCCTGCCCGGATTCGATGCGATGGCCGGATACCATCGCCCTTTTCCCTAAACGAGATGGGAGAGCGCCTTCAGTACCCACCTAAATACCCATATCCTAATATATTGGGATGATCATACCCCAATATAGGCAGTTTTACAGGAGGTGAATTTTAACGAACCAAACTCGTATAATCCTGGCAACAATATTTGCCATTTTCGCAGTGCTCACACTCCCTGCTCTGGCAGAGGACCCATCCTATGCGAATGATATCCTGACTGGATCAGTAATGGACGTCTCTGCTATCAACTTCGTCACCAATGCAGGCACCAGTTTTGTCGGTGCTACGGGAGACTACCCAACAACCGTTCACTATGACCTGTCAGCGACAGGTTTTCCACTGGGGACTGGTATGATCCCAGCGATTGGGACCATCACGGTTTTTGCACGTGGCCATATTATGGAGGGACGAGAAGGTGGAATTGACCCGGTGACAGGCCAGATCTTAAAGGCATCCGACCTTGTCTTTTCAGAAGAGACCACAGCAAGTGGGCTCATTTATAACTTCCAGAAGAGTATCGATTATACTTCCGGCGTCAGGATCGTCTGATCCCATTCTCTCTTTTTCGAAAGGGCCAGGGTGTACTTCCTTTGGCTTAATCCTGCGAAGTCCAGTCTCTTCCTGTTGTTCTCAAAAATATTCAAATACAATGGTTCTTTCAAAGCAATAGATAGTAGAGACATTTCAGGAGTGGTTGGCCGGATGACTCTGGCAGTTTCAGTCACCAGACTTCAGGGTTTCTCTGCGAGGCCGTTACCGCCTCGATCAGGGGGACGGTTCAACAGGTCTGGGGAAGTTTTCCCGGGTATTTTTTAAGGGATGACATATCCCAGCCCCCCACACGCAGTACAGCGGCGCGGAGGAGCAAGGCCCTTTCTGGCCCGTCCTTTCCCTTGGCAGGTTGAGCAGGGCAAAAGACCTGGCGGGCCTTCCCGAAAGCCGGTCCCATCACATGAGGGGCATTGTTCACGAGTGCCTGCGAGAGTCCCTGAAACAATTCCTGATCCCTGGCAGAAGCAGCATCGATACGGCAGTCGTACCGTCACCATACCTCGTGGTCTGATGCCACATCTGATATGGCTATCGGGACGGCCTCATACCAGCTGAGCGACCCTACCTGATTATGCCCCATGCCCACACACCCTACTTGGATCAGCAGGGCAGCGACCTTACTTGGCAACCCAGTTCATCCGTATCTGCGACACCAGAGTTCCTCCTGCCCGTTGGACAAATTTATGGCAGTTATCGAAGCTTCAGGCCTCTCTAAATCGTTTGATAAGAAGGTGGTCATCTCAGGGATCTCGCTCTCTGTAGAACGCGGAGAGATCTTTGGGTTTTTGGGACAGAACGGTGCAGGAAAGACCACTACCATCCGTATCCTCCTCGGTCTCCTCGCTCCAACCCAAGGGTCTGCGAGGGTCCTGGGATCAGACCTCATGCATGATGACCGGGTGAGAGGGCGGGTAGGTGTCCTCCTCGCACATAACGGCCTCTACCCAAGGCTTACCGCACGGGAGAACCTTGTATACTATGGGCGGCTCTACGGGTGCAGAGACGCGGATAGGAGGGCTGAAGAACTCCTCTTTCTAGTGGGCCTCACCGATGCGGCCGACGTAGCAGCCGGTGATCTCTCCACCGGGATGCAACGTAAGATTGGGATCGCGCGGGCTATCTTTCATAACCCTGAGATCCTCTTCCTGGACGAGCCCTCTTCAGGACTTGACCCCGAGGCCCAGCACATGGTCCGCGCACTCATCCTCAACCTAGCCAGGGAACAAACCATCACCATCTTTCTCAGTTCCCACCACCTCGACGAGGTACAGCGGGTCTGCACTCACGTTGCAATCCTCCACAGCGGTAAGATCCTGGTCCATGACAGTGTGGCTCACCTCACAGCAGGGAGTGGCCGCACTATGTACGAGGTGGGGCTCACAGATCCAGGGGAAGGGGAGAAGGCATCAGAGATCCTCACTGGGCTTTCAGGAGTGGGAGAGGTCTCGGTAGAACTGAACAGGATCGCCATGGTCCTATCCGGGGTCGCTCCCCACGAGGTAGTAGGCGCTCTTGTTGCAGGAGGGGTCCGCGTGGACGAGGCGAGGCACAGAGCACATTCCCTTGAAGAGATCTACTTAACCGTGCTTCAGGAGGCAGAGGCAGCGGTATGAACCCGGTCTTCGTCATTATGGAGAAAGAGGTCAGGCAGATCGTCAGTTCACGACAGACAATGATATCTACCATCCTCTTTGTCATCATCTTTGCCATGGCTTCTGCACCGGTCACCCTCGTGGGGGAGGGCAATCCAGTATTTCTCCTCGACCAGGTCTGTTTCTACCTCGTCCTGGTACTAGGGATCTTTACCAGCTATATCTTCACCGGCCAGGTCTTTCTCAAAGAGAAGCAGGATGGGATCGTAGAGACGCTCCTCTGTACACCCCTATCGGTCCGGGAGATCTGGCTGGGAAAGGTCCTCGGAGTGACAGTCCCAGCCACCATCCTCGCATACGGGGCAGCCGCCCTCATCACAGCAGTTGCGGCCACGCTCATAGATAGCCCTCTCTTCCCCTCACCACCAGTCCTCTTCCACATAATTGTCGTCGTCCCAGCCTTCATCTCCGCTGTTTCCGGGCTTATCGGGTTTGCCCACCTCCTCCTTGGGATGCGGGACATACAGATCTTAAATATTGGTATAATCTTTGGGATCATATTTCTCCTAACCCTGACGCGTAGCCTCCTCGGGCCAGGGTTCGATGTGACCTGGGCAGTCGTTTGGGGTTCACTCCTCGTTGCAGTCCTCCTCCTCGCAATACCATTCCAATTCAACCGGTATATCAACCGTGAACGAATTGTAACAACCCTTCCCGAATGAGAGGTCCAGGAATAATTTAGGGCCTCTGCAGCCATAATTTCATTTCATATCCGCCGTTACCAACCTGGCACCGGTAAGAGAGTGAAAAAGGTTGGGCGAATGCCACCAAAGAAGAAGGGAGATAAACGGTACCGGGCAATAATATAGTATTCAGAAGAGGAGGAGGTACGGATCAGACAAAAAACGTCTGGTCCATTCACCCCGGACCAGTTCAGCCCTCCACCGAATCAGGAATCAGATGGCTATCAAGAGAGAGACGTTATGAGAGGATATATGAAACAGCACCACCGGTTGGTGCATGGAACAGGTAAAAATTTGGGAACAGGCGCTGGATCTCGTGTCAGGAGGTCGTATGGGGCCCTCGTCGCACTCGTACTCACCCTTATTCTTGCGATCAGCCCTGCTTCGGCTGAGATGTACTCGGTCGTTGTGAAGGATTACCACCTGTCTCCCCCCGTGCTCATGCCAAATGAGCGCGGCGTCCTGACCGTAACCCTGCAATGCTCATCCACCGGGACCCAGACCGATACCACAACCATCGGGAGGGACACCTCAAGCACAACCCTGACCATAACCCCCTATATAGATAGTGTTGTCCTGGCGAGCCGCGACGTCAAGGTCAATGACAATGGCATCAGGTTTGAGGGGCAGATAGGTCCCGGACAGGAGATCCCTCTGACCTTTGTGATCGACGCCCCTTCCCAGAACGGGATATACTTCCCTGAGCTCCTGATAAGGATTCGTGATGGCCCAAGCCTCAAGTACCCCATCCCGGTCAATGTCAACACTCAGGTCTCTGCACTAAGGGTACCAACCATCACACTCTCCAATACATTCCCCTTCATGGTGAAGCCAGGCACCCGCGAGGAGGGGACCCTTACCATCACCAACGCCGGGTCGAGCAGGGCTGACAATGTCAGGGTGACCATCAATGGCTCAAGCCCGGCCGTTTCCCCAGCAGGGATCAACTCATTCCAGATCGATACCCTCCTCCCAGGAGATACCCGCAACCTCTCCCTCACCTTTCTGATCGACAAAAAAACCGACACAGGGCTGGTCGAGGTCCCGGTAGATATCGCATACACCCTGGTGGATGGCTCCAGGATGAGTCAGACCGGGATAATCGGACTTGATGTCCGTGGGGCATCAGATATCGGGATAACCTCAGTGGAGACTATCCCCTCAAGGGTAAAGGAGGGTGAACCTTTCAACCTGATAATTCGTGTCCAGAATACCGGCACCGGGGACGCGACATCAGTGGGCGCCACCATAGACCTCCCGGTCGGTGGTGCAAAAGAAGCGTTTGTTGGAAAAATTAAGCCAGGGAACGACGCCCCTGCGACATTCATCCTTCAAGGGGCAGACGGCGGGGACTACCAGTACACCGCAGTTATCACATCAGTCGATGACTGGGGCACCCATACCCTCAAAAAAACCCTCACCTTCACGGTCCCAAAGGGCGAGGGGATAGAGAACCTCCTTGTTCTGGGAGTGATAATTGTCGTAATCGCCCTGTTCGGATACTGGTACATGAAGCGTCGGAAGGGGACTGAGTGACCCTACAAGACCTCAAAGTCTCCTGGTTTCTCGCGGTCAGGGGGCTGAGCCGGTCGAGCCGGGGGAGCACGATGCTCACCGTCCTCATCATCGCAATGGTCTTTACCAACATGATCTTCATGCCCTCCATAGTTATGGGCTTTATCAAGAATGCTGAGCACCAGATCATCACCTACTCGACAGGGAACATCCTGGTAGAACCTGTCAAGGATGAGGAGTACATCACCGACGTGGACAGCCTCCTTGCAAAAGTCAACCGTGTCCCGGGGGTTATCAGGGCCTCGGCGCAGTACAGCATGGGAGCGACGCTGAAGAACAAGGCATACAAGATCGGCCGCCCGGTGATCGCGATCCAACCGAGTAACGAACGACTCGTGACCGATGTATCAAAGAATATGAAGGAAGGCGACTACCTGGGGGACGGGGAGCTCGGCCAGGTCATCATCGGGATCCAGACTGCGGGGCACAAGGACCCTACCGAGGACATGGGACCGACACTAGGCGCAGTTGGTGTGGGAGACTCTGTCACAGTAGAGTACACAAATGGTGTGGTCAGGAACTACCGCATCAAGGGTATCATCGAGACATTCTCGTACTCAGCCGATCAGGATGTGTACGTCACACAGGAGGAGATGGAGTCTGTGCTCGGCCACCCCCTCGATGTCGCCACGCACGTCCTGGTAAAGACAGAGCCTGGTGTGCCTGAAGCGGTTGTAAAGACACAGATCCTCAGGTTTGGTGTACGGGAACAGGTCAAGACCTGGCAGGACCTCTTAGAGGACGCGATGGGCAGGGCAGTCCAGAACTTTTCGATGCTGAACAGCATCACCCTGATTGTGAGCCTCGTCATCGCAATTGTTGTCCTCTTCATCATGATCATGATAAAAACACTCAACAGCCGTCGCCAGATCGGCGTCCTTAAGGCTATTGGGATAGAGCAGGGGATCATCATCAACAACTATCTCCTCCAGGTACTGCTCCTCACCATCCTCGGCATCGTGCTCGGGGTAGTCGTCGTCGAGGGGATGGTCGCATATCTCACGGTCTTCCCCTTCAAGTTCCCTGACGGGGACATCACCCCGTATGTGACCTTCTCTGATCTTGCCTCGAACACGGTCTTGATACTTGTCGCCGCAATGATCGCCGGTTACATCCCGGCCTGGCAGGTCGCACGAATGGACATCTTAACCGCGATGCGAGCATGACGATGATCCAGACCAAAGACGTAACCAAGGTCTACCAGATGGGAAAGGTGCAGGTACATGCCCTGAGGGGAGTGACCGTGACGATAGGAAAGGGAGAATTTGTCGGGATCATGGGGGCGAGTGGGAGCGGGAAGTCGACGCTCCTCCATATGCTCGGCCTCCTTGACCGCCCTTCTTCGGGGTCAATAGCCCTTTCCGGTATTGACATCGGAGTCCTTTCAGACCGTGAGAGGGCGAGGTTTAGGTTAAAAAGGCTCGGATATGTTTTTCAGGACTATGCGCTCGTCCCTGAACTGAATGTCCAGGAGAATGTCTTTCTCGCGTCAATGGTAAGGGGGACCAAGATGTTGGATTACCTCTCTTCAACTGCGCAGATCCTCGCCCTGATTGGGCTGGGGGACCGGATGGCCCACCTTCACAACGAGCTCTCTGGCGGAGAGCAGCAGCGGGTAGCAATCGCACGGGCAATCGTGGACCACCCGGAGATCCTCTTTGCCGACGAGCCCTGTGCAAACCTGGACACCGCCAGCTCAAGGACCGTGCTTGACCTCTTCAAAACGATAAACATGGAGAGGGAGCAGACGATCGTGATGGTCTCCCATGAAGAGTGGCACAAGGAGTATTTTGATCGGGTCCTCACCCTCCAAGACGGGCTGATCATAGCAGATACGGGATGAGACACCCCATCTCTTTCGTCATTGCCGGATCTCCGCATCTCATCCTGGAAGATCTATCGGAGATGCGTGATAGAGATGGTGTACAGTCCGAAAATAATTTCTCAAAGGGCATAACTCACAGCAGACGTGCTTTTTCATCTTCACCACCCAAAGATCCTTATCCTATCAATTTCGGCTCTTGTTGATCACGGACCTGCTCCTTCTACAAATGAGCCGTTTGCCCGTATCTCATGGTCGTAACACTGCTTAGAGATCATCCGGGACAGTTCCTGTTTTCGCTTCTCACTGGAGTATGGAGGACCAAAACCAGACTCGCCGCATCGCGGTCCGGCAATCAACCCAACACAAAAGGACTCAACATGCCAATATACGATGAGCGCCCGCCCCAGTACTAGTAGGACCCCAGGAACGGCTGCTACCGACCCGGGCGATATGGGGGGAGGCAGAGATCACCACTGCACCTGCCAGGTAGCCGATTCCAGTCAGCTTGAACGGAACCGTAGTGTTTCCACATTACGAGAGACTGGGGGGGTAGACTTGGTTCGAGGGTCTGACCAATTAACGCATTTCACCGGTAAGTAGAGGCAGTTTACCGGTGATGCATCTGAAAGAATGGCAGATGGTTCTAGAGACGAGATACCAGGGATAAGGGTAAATACGCCTAATATGGACCCCGATTACCCCAAACTAAAACCAGGTTCCACTAAAACTCTTTAATAAACGGCCCGATTCGGTCCATCTGGTAAATCTACCTGACAATCACCCTATTTATTAAAATACGGCAGGAAACAATGTCACCTATTAATAGCCAAGGCCCCCATATTCAAAGCGACTTTTTACCCTTACTTTAACCTCTCCAAAATAAAAAAACCCGTTTTAGGGCTGTTATAGAGGTCTTTCAAAACCCAGTTTGGTCAAACAGTAATAATTTATATAGGCGTTATATTAATTAAATAATTAAACTTAACAGTATTATCGCTATAGCATCAGTAACAAAAGAAGAGTTTTGAAACAACCTCATTACATCCACAACAAATAACGTATCGCTCTTAAAAGGAAAAAAAGGACCTTCTTCTCCCACACCGTCACGCACATCGTCTTATTTACCCCTGACCACAGGACCCCAGCCGGCCCGACATTCCAGACCGGCACGTTCAACGTCCGGGGAGCAGTTGCCCCAACATTACCTGCATTCAGCGAAGTTCTTACCTGCGTTCCGGATAGAAACGTCGTCGCCCTGGTTCACACCGTCCCAAGAGATCAGGGACGACCCGGTGTAGTTGGTGCCCTTTCACGGTAAGGGTTAACGCTGCTCCCCCTACTTTTGTGAAGTCGGGGGGGTAGACGTGATCCCTGGGAACTGGTGACATCCCACCGATCTAAAAAGTCTTCGATGAACAGAGGGTTCATAGAAGGCTATGAAAGACGAAGTTTTTCATAACAGATTTGGCATTCTGTCCCGATCTCTCAAATGGAGTCGCTCAAGGGCCATACATTCAGCCCCGATCATTCACAAGAGAAAGGTAAACAGTTACGAGAAATTACTGCCGAATGTCGTATGTACCACCAACTGGTACAAACATAAAAAATGAGCGTCCAAGAGATTTTGGGACATTACAATTAGCTAATGATTTTGAGATCCGTCTAATGTTCTATTCCGGTATCAAAGTAGATATTCTTCCCTGAGGCTTTCAGGGGAATCCCATACACCATACTGCAACCTTTGAACATCCCTAGTTTTAATACGGCAACGCCGGCGGTATACATGACACGGTTGTCCACGTTGTGGATGCTCGCAGTTTTCACCGCTGACCCCACAGCAATACCAAGGTCAGTGACCTTGAAGACGCAGTTTGGACCGAGGTAATCTGTTTTTTGGGAGTTGGCCGCAGCAATGGCAACTGCCATGTCTTTGCATGTTGCATGCCCACAACCGCCGCAGTCCATGCCGAGAGTCTTCTTCCTGTTTACTCCGATAAGAACCATGGCATCACTGATTCTTACCTGTTCGCCATTGATCCGAAAAAAATCCTTTCCAGTTTCTGCTGCGATATGAATCATCCTCTCTGCGATCTTCTCCAGGTCTTTGCCAGTGACGATCTCAATTTCGATCGAGTCAAGCCCTACGCCTTTGGGTGCGGTTCGGGCTGCAATAGCCATAAGTCCGGCTACAGTTATTACTGCTTCTGCTTCGACAGACATACCGGATTATTTGGATTTTTGAAGGGAAAAATAGGAAAGTTACAGAATTGTTCTCATCAATATCATGAGTTCCTTGTTCAGACGCCTGGTCATTTTCACTTGACCTCATCCCTTGAAGTGTACTGACTCCGCACCGGCTCCTATCACATCATCCTGCCGAATTCTTGGTAGATCGGGCCAACGATAGCACACTCCTTTGCCTGTAGGTCTTCTGCGGACTGCTCTTCTGATTCGAATGATTTTACCCATGACCAAATGAGTTGAAGTCGTCTGGCTCGTCCTCATATCCCCCTGATAAGGGGGAGTTACATGCTATCAGCCACTGGATCGATCTGCTACTAACAAGGCATGAGGTCTTTGGAATGTTGTAGATCTCCGAGCAGCCCATTCCTCATTCCTCATCAAAGAATCTGACATTTAGCCTTTAACGACTGCAAGCGAATTTACCAGTGAAAGGATAGATAGTCCTGGCCCCGTTCTCCTTCCCTGACATCACTCACCTAAAGACGCGCCCGGCACCTGACATATCCCAACCCTTCTTCTCCACTTACCATCACGTTCACGCTGCCAGTGTACAGGATATAATTGCGACATAGTCCTTCAAGGCGACGCACGTGGAAGTAGTCAGATCCAGCCGACTTCCCATTCCCCATCGCAGGGTACTGGTTAAAAGGATGGCAAGGGAGAGAGGTCTCTCCTCCCCACTTAATGCTATGAGCGTTTCAGGGGGGCTTCTGTATTTGTGGTTTACTGTCTTATTTGATGACGACTATCCTACCTGCAGCCGCACCCGCCGTTATAGAAGTCCTGTGTGAGAATATACACCGGTCCATTCTGCCCCTGGTAATTGTAGCCCACGGCGACACCAATACCCATTTTATTATACCCTAAAGCGGGATTGTGCCACCCACTGTAGATATCTGATGTCTGGCCATCGAGGATGTTATGACGGTGACCCCAGGAGGATGCTGCATCGTCGTACACAAATGCATTGATCATCCTCTCCGCAACGATCTGCTCGGTGTCCCCAGGGTTATGTGTCGTCCATGCGATGTTCTCTGCATACGCCGTAGGAAGTGTGCCAGGAAGTGGACAGTTCTGTAGTGTCTCTCTTATCCGTTGATACGGTGTCTTCCCATTCAGGCTATTGTGGGCGAAGTAGTTGTTATCTGCCATATCAGCGCTGTGTTCACGTGCAGTTATCTGTACTCCGTCTGCATCGGGCATCCATGCATGACATACATGGTCTATCCCATCGCGCCAGTACCCTGTAAGTTGGAACGTCCCGCGTATTGCATTTGTCTTGTCATACGCGTACTTCTCGATCTGGTTGGTATTTAGTGGGACGACGACAGGGTGGGTTGTAGTCGGGGTTGTTGTTGGGGTAGGTGTCGGCGTCGGTGTGGGGGAGCCAACAATGATTTTAAGTATCCTCTGGTCCCGGATCAAGGTCCCTGGTATATTCACACCGAACTGGAGCTTGAAGTTCCCTGTCTGGTCGCACTTCTGCGTGATAGTGAAGTACTTATTCTGGTTCTTTGGAATGATAAAGTTATAAACGTCTTTTGGTGAAATGACGAAGAAAGAGCCGGAATGCCCTGTGACCAGGACATATCCTGTGATGGTAACTGTCGACCCCTTCGACACAGTGATGGATTTACTCCCACGTTCCCAGTTTGAGATGACTGTGACAGAGTCGTCTTTTACACCGACACCCGAGAGCTTTGCAGTATAACGGGCCCCAACACCGATCTGGGCGGGCACACCCTGGCTGTCTCCTGGGTTTGTCACAGTGACAAGAACCCCGGAGCCCTCTGTAACGGTTGCTGCGTAGATCCCCACGA
Source organism: Methanomicrobiales archaeon (assembly GCA_026394765.1). Taxonomy (GTDB): domain Archaea; phylum Halobacteriota; class Methanomicrobia; order Methanomicrobiales; family Methanospirillaceae; genus JAPKXQ01. The sequence continues at coordinate 4,567 of JAPKXQ010000050.1, read as the reverse complement.
TGAGAGCAGAGCAGATGACTACTACGCTCACCGTCGAATAGATACCTCTCCTCATCTTTATCCCTCACGATTTCTGTAGTACTGTCGGACTCTTAAATGCTTGCCATGAGGTCATTTGGAAGATCATGGTAAAAAAATGGTGGGTATATGCTACTGGCAGTACTTCTTACCTGGGTATGACAAGCGGAGAAAATCGCAATAACAGTCAAATTCTCTAATAGGACGACGGAATATCTCATGAATGAGTCTTACCTAGCCCTCACACCCCGACGCTTATCTGGACCATGGCGAATGTACTTGTTGTCTCGGTGGTTCTTCTCTTTCTCTACATCGGAGTCGTCGTGCCGCTCTTCTCATTCGCCAGGAAAAGTACGACCTGATCACAAGGACACTTCAAGAGAATATGGCAAGAGTTCGGGTGCCAGGGCTATCGTCTGTCAGGACCTTGAGAATACACGGTTCAATGATCTCTCCGGACAGGTAAGACCTGCCTCAGCAAAGGCACAATACCATGCGTTAATACTCATCCTGTCGATTAACTTTGTAGTAATCTTAGCCCTCGATGCGGCCTATTACTTAGGAAGGGCCCGGGTAATGGCCGAAACGGGATCTTTCCTCGGGAAGGTCACAGCCATTGTCAAGTACACGTTTCTGGTGGTCATGCCTTTATTGTCCTCGGAACAGACCTTCCCGCCATATCGTCCGCACGTCCCTCCTTCCTGATGGTCTCCGAGATCATGGAAAACTAACAACCCAGGGTAGCCGAATTGTCAGGAAAACCGCTTTTGCCGCCGGTACCTGACATTTTAGGGTTCGATCACGTGGACTTTTCCTATGTACCCGGGAGAAAGGTACTCATCGACAACACAATCTACGCAGAACCCGGGCAGAAGTTAGTCCCATTTTGCTCGAACGGGGATGGGAAGAGCACAATAATCAATATCCTGACCCAGCAATACGACATTGGCCACGGAAATTTGCCATGGACGGGACAGATATCAGGACCTTCAGCCAGGACAGCCTGATGGTTCAGGTCGTCCAGGTTATCCAGGAACCATTCCTGTTCACGGACACTGTCATGGAGAACCTGAAGTTTGCGAGGGAGGGATCAACCAACGAGGACTGTATCGCCGCAGCAAAACAGGCGAATGCCCACGGGTTCATCAGACACACCGACCAGATCCTCGTCATCGACCAGAGAACCCACAAAGATCTGATGTCTTGGAACTTGCCCTATTACGACTTTATATAAGTCAGTTATATGGGAATCTCGCCGGCCCACCAGGGGAGAAGCGGACCGCTCCAAAGCCCTGACGGTATGAAACAGGACTATTTTTCCATTTACCACCCGGGAGCACCCCTACCTCAGGTGAGAGGTAAAAGACAATTCTTTTATGGGTCCACGTTGCAGGTGCAACCAGGAAATATCATGGTACGCGAATCAATCAGTCCCCTTATGGTCAAAGCGGCGATCTTTCTCATACTCTGCCTGCTCGGGTGTGCGGCAGCCCCTGCGTCAGCAGTCCTCTCCCCCCTCATGAACAAGGGTGGGCAGGATCCTGGGTATATTCCAGGAGAGCTGCTCATCCGCTTTAGTACCGACAAATCCCTCTCCCAGGAGGGCCTGGATGCCACAGCGGTTGGTATTATGCAGAACTACGGGCTCATGGCAGTCCGGGACTACCGCGATCTCGGACTTCCCGGACTTGTCCTCGTAAGAGTCCCGCCAGGCAGTGATCTCGATACCGTCCAGGGATCCATTGCCCAAGAGGCGTCAGTACTCTATACCTCGAAGAACTTCATAAGGACTATCGCCCGCGTCCCAAATGACCCACTCTTCCCAGAACTCTGGGGACTCAAGAATACCGGGCAGCATGGGGGAAAGGAGAACTCCGATATCCATGCGACATCTGCCTGGGATACCACAATAGGGAGCCAGTCAGTTATCGTTGCTGTTGTGGATACCGGAGTGGATTACAACCACCCCGACCTCGAGGCCAACATGTGGACCGATCCTGAGACCGGGTCTCATGGATATGACTTTGTCAATAACGACATTGACCCGATGGATGACGAGGGCCATGGAAGCCACTGTGCAGGGACGATTGCAGCGGTCGGGAACAATGCACGCGGCATCACCGGTGTCTCGTGGAATGCCAGGATAATGGCGCTCAAGGTATTCGATGAAAAGGGTTCTGGGGAGGACGCAGATGCCATCGCTGCGATCCTCTGGGCTTCACGCCACGGAGCGAAGGTTATCAGCAACTCGTGGAGTGATTCTGACTTCAACCCTGCATTGAAAGAAGCGATAGAGGCGAGCGGCGCCCTCAACGTTTGTGCCGCCGGGAATGGTGAAGGTTGGTTCATTCCTGAGCCCAAGGACACCGATATCAAGCCAGAGTACCCCGCAGCATTCGATTCTCCCACAATTATCTCGGTGGCAGCAGTCAACAATACCGACCGTCTCGCATGGTTCTCCAACTATGGAGCAAAGACTGTCGACCTTGCAGCACCAGGAGTAAATATTCTCAGCTGCGGGATAGATCCCATGGTGCCGATCCCGTCCCCTACCTTTATCGAGAACTTTTCGAGCTTTGACCGGTGGGAGATCGAGGGTGACCGGTGGAACCTGGACCCGACTCAGTACGTCAGCGCCCCTTCAAGTGCCTTATGTGGCCCGTTCACTCCCGATGACCCGATGTTCCTTGTCTTTAACCTCACGTCAAAGAAATCCGTAGACCTCGCGGGACTCACCGATCCCTGGATGGGATGTTATGTGCAGGATGACTATCGAGGGGAACAGCTCGCAGTTGGATTTTTCAACCTCTCTCTATCCACCGATCGTATGAACTGGACATCGGTCGTCTCTTCTCCCGAACAGTATTACCCGACATTCTCATGGATTTCAGCCAATATACCGCCTGAATTCAAGGGAAAGAAGGTATATGTGAGAATTGAGGCACACTGGGGATTTGTAATTAATCGACCCTCGAGTCCGGGGATCTGGATCGACGACCTGATGATCGGTGAGCCTGGACCTGCAACAGAGCGCTATATCTATGAGATGGGGACTTCAATGGCAACGCCCCATGTGAGCGGGGCTGCAGCACTCGTCTGGAGTGTTCACCCCGATTACTCCTCTGCCCAGGTCAAGGAGGGAGTCCTTATGAGCGTGACAAAGATCCCTGCACTCGCCGGGAAGTGTGTAACAAACGGCCGGCTCAATGTGGAACAAGCGCTCGGTGTTACGGTGCCGTTCATCACCGGTGTGGACCCTGCTTCAGCATACCGAGGAGAGGTCGTACCCCTAGTAACGATCTTTGGAAAGAACTTCGAAGGAGGGGAGATAGTAACGTTTTCGCTTAACGCAACCTGTATCAACACAACAGGAGTTCTATCTGACCAGAACCTCCTGGTCAGAGACCTTGATCTTACGGGAGCAGAACCTGGCTTTTACACAGTGATCGTGACCCGGGTGGCAACAGGTCTGTCCGGGAATCTTAAGGCTGCGTTCCTGGTAAAGACCAGGCCGCCAGTGACGAATGGGTCCATCTCTATCTCATCGTCACCCGAAGAGGCTTATATCTATCTCGATGGCATTGCGACTGGAAAAAAGACCAATATAACGGTAGATAACGTTTGCCCCGGTGACCACATGATGCGGCTCACCCGGACAGGCTACCGGGACTATAATGCCGCGGTGACGGTGCAACCGGGACAGACATCCTTTGTCACGGCAACTCTGGAGCCGGTCGGACCTGAACAGATACGTGCCAACTTCACCAGCGATATCAGAGAGGGAGTCTCTCCCCTCGTCGTCTCGTTCTCTGACCTGTCTACCGGCGGGCCGGCGTCCTGGTACTGGACATTTGGTGACGGTTCAGCCTCCCGAGAGAAGGATCCATCCCACACCTACACGAAGCCAGGGGTATACTCGGTCTCGCTGAAGGTCTCAAACAGTAGTTTAACTTCCAGTTACCGAAAGACAATTTCGAGGATGATTACGGTAAGGTGAGTGCCAGACTGGGGGACATAAAAGGTAACGACAAAGTATGGGGGTAAGGACGAGGAGGAGAGATCTTAAGGGGATAATCAATAGAGGGTCAGACGTCATCAAACTGATCTCCGCAGGTATTACATGAGTTTCGGCTAAATAAAAAATGTGACCCACTTAAATTAGACAAAATTTATATAGGTTAAAATCCATATTATTTAATCAATGTCTGTAGATATTAGAGTTCAAGAAATTCTTGACAATATCCAGAAAATTAAGGATTCAAAACTATCTGTGACAGACTATTTAAAGCAAAATAATGTCCCCTTTTCACGAGCACAATACTATAACTGGAAAGGCTCAGCATATCGTACCCCCCAAAAAGCTCAGCAAATGGGTACCCTCAAATGGCCATTTCAGGCTCAGCAAATGTGTACCTTTTCTGAATCAATCTCTACGAAAATACGCTTTTCCGGATCAACCACCTTTTCATTAATCCCATAATCGAATCGCCTTATTTTATGAACAACCATCTCTTCATCGTTGTAAACTATGGCGAGGGATTGCTCCTTG
>JAPKXQ010000057.1 GCA_026394765.1 Methanomicrobiales archaeon | reverse complement strand
TAATAGGAGATTTAGAGGGTTTTCTTTGAAAGGCAAGGATGCTTGCGCAGGTGAGCTCTTTCTGGCATTGGCCTGCCATAATATTATAAAATTACATCTTATGCTAATGAAAGAAAAAGTGAAGTCTGGAAAAACATTCGTGCAAGGGGTTTTGACTGCTGCTCTGAACACATGCGCTGATAATGTTCAAAGAAATCTCTCGGTACGCCCTCCTGCATCGACCTTCGCTTGATAAAATCCCCCAATTCTCGCTTTTTTTAGAAACTTCTTGTATTTTAGAGAAGGGGGAGTTGCTACTATATACTTTTTTTAAGTGAAGAACAATAAACCCGACTCTATTCGATCAGTAATTTAATGGATGTTTCCCACGACGTGGGGGAGGTTTAGGATAGCAAATGTTTGTGAAACGGCCCCTATAGTAGGGTTTTAAGGAGTATTTTAGCATCGGACTGTATAGCAGTCGGATCTGTTGAGGTTTCTGCATCAGGAGGTCCTCATATCATTCTTTGTGAGTGAGCAGGTGAAAGATGATGCAGAACAATTTCCTTGCTAGAGCAACCATGACCTGTTTATGGCCTTTCTTCAGTTTGATCGGTTGAAAAACTGTCGAAACATAATATTCTTGCTACGTGCGAGAGTATTAGCTCATTCAACCAAATGTGACCACAGGGGTCTATTTCCCCGTTTGCTTATTGCACCTTTACGAGTTTTTCCCGTAGATTCGGGAACCCGTGGATCAAGGCCCGCACAGATGAACAAGATCTTTTGCGAGGAGAACCGCGCAATATCCCCAATCTATGCCAATATTATCGATGCTGACTGGACATGAATACCGGGAAGATTTCAAGGATTCCTATTGAAGTTGGATCATCATCCACAAACGTTGTCATGTGGGCACGTAATTATCAATTTAAAGAGCAACCTGCTGGAGTATAGATAGAGTGCTGACTAGATGGCAAAGATACCATCAAATGCCTTGTGTCCATGCAGACCTGTCAGAATGACTGTTTCACTTTGACCAATAAGGTCCGAAAAGGCTGATCAATGAGACATAAATGAATCTCGCCGCTCCTGGGGGGGTATTTCGTTAAGCCCCGGGCACCACGGCGAAGGTCCAGGTCATCAGCTCTGATCCCGGCAACGAGGCATCGATCCCCACGATGATAATGGTCACTAACCCCGTCCCGAAGATCGCGAACACCTACCCCGAGGGGTGGACGGCGGTTGAGATCTGGTTTGTCCTCACCATCCAAGGGGACCGGGCTCTCCCCGAGACCCAGTGAAGGTATCTCGAAAACCTCCGCCTCTTGGATCTTGAACCCCAGGAACTACGGGGCGGATAAGTGCCAGACCAACACCGCGCAGAGGTGAATGAGAGTTTTTCCCATTCCCCCTTCCCTGTGCAAGGTATATTAAAAAACCATCCTTATGTAATACGTTTTTATATAGTTTTTCCACCCATACCCCAATACATTTAAATACCGTGCACGTTAATTACATTTTTATCGTTCATGAGGTGGACGTCATGTTATACACTATGATAGAGCATGCTATCTCTCCACAAGAGCCTTGTACAAAGAGGGGGGCAAACTGGCATTTACTTGCTTTTTGCTGTATCCTCATTGGATGCCTTGTCATCCCGATGGGCGTGATGGCCCAGGTACCTGATGTTGCGGTTACTGCTGTATGGGCAAATGATGACGCCTTTGGTGCCAACACCAACGGAGATGCATTCGTCTTTGCAAACGAGACGAATACCTACTATGCAACAATCATAAACAATGGTGCAGCAGGGACAGTAGACCCGGTTTTAGTAGAACTTAAGGTGAATAACGTATTGGTGGTAGCCGCGGCAACTACTGCTGCATTGTTACCTGGGGGTTCAGAAATTGTTGCACTCCCTGATCTAAACAAACGGACGGCAGGGACGACTCTCTCGGTCAACGTAACAGCAGACCCCCATCGAGCCATCGTGGGCAATCTCAGGACAAACTACTTCCTGCGACAGAATATGATCGTCTACAACCACGGGTACAAGGGGAAGAGGTTCACCAATATGCCAGGCGATCTTGATATCACCACGAAACTGGTCAGAACCGTGTATGGGAATGTCCAATTATTCTCACCAGGTGCCGCGACGGGGTGGCCATTAATAACCTTTACGTGGCCCGGACCACTAGTATTACCTGCAGGAAGTACAATTGACACGGCACGGCTGTATGTCTTCTACCATGGAGATACCGTTCACACCATGCCGAGCAATGTGAATACATTTTTTAATTCTGTTCCTGTAACCCCCGCAGGCCCCAGCGGGCACCAGTACGATAGCCTCGGCCATCCCAATACAGTCGTTGGCGATTTTAATGACGGTATCATGATCTATGATGTGAAAAGTGGACTCTCTCTAACGGCTGCTAACACATTTAGTCTAGTGAACATCGGAGGGGCCTTCCCTGATGCGACTATCGACGGGGCATATCTCCTGGTAATCTACAATGATCCTGCTGCAGGAATCGGAAAGGTAACGTTCTTTATCAACGAGGGGTGTGATCACCTCGAGAGACCAGTGGCATATACATGGCTGACATTAGATGAGATGGTAGCATACGCTCCATTCTCCGGTGCGACTATATACCCAGCAAATGTTCTAACGGCTGAGGTTATGGCTATCTCACATAATAATAATGTACCAGGCGGAGGCAGTTATGTATACTTTAATGAAAACATTGCTGGTGCAGTTTCCATTCCCAACCTCCCTTTAACTTGGGTTTCTTTACTTGGTGTAACTCCACGCGATACCAACAACAAAGCTACGTTTAAAGTAGATGTTAATGACGATAGGATAATTCCTGATGTTGTTATATTGGCCGTGTTTTATAATTCTTTCAAACCCTCCATCACCAGTATCTCGCCAATTACGACGCGTGTCAATAATGGAGACACGGTCTTTACGATTCAAGGCCTCAACTTTACACGGGGATGTACCGTGTTCTTCGATGATGCGGGATTCACCGACCCATACACCCCCACATCTATCACTGATACACAGATCGTTGTCACGATACCTGCCATAAAATTCGCCGGGGGTATTGTTCCACGGACTGTGAGCGTTGTCGTGCGAAACCCTGACCTAACCCCCGGACCAGGTATAGATTCTGACCCCTACAGTTACACCGTTACCCCCTATTCCAAACCCACAATACTCTCTATCAACCCACAAAGCGTCATTGCAGGGAGTACTCTCCCATTCAACCTCGTCGTATTAGGGGTTAACTTCACGACCAATAGCCACGTCCGATGGGATGGTGCAGACCTTCCCACTACATTTAACTCCGTTACTAACCTCACAGGACAAGTTGTCAACCCACCCGCCAACATTGGTGTCGTTGGTTCAGCTCTCATCACGGTTTACAATTCTGAACCTGGCGCGGGGTCTTCCGATCCAGTGACCTTTACTATCTCGGCCACCCCATTACCCACCATAAGTAGTATTGTACCAAACACGGCGTACGTGGGGGGACCAACTTTCAATCTCACCGTCCTAGGGACAGGGTTCACAACGAACAGCCAGGGTCGAAGAGACGGACTTCCCCGAACAACATGGTTCCGTAGTTCAACAAATCTGACAGTCCAGATTCTAAATACCGATATCGATGCCACCGGAACCCTTGGAATTACTGTCTTCAATTCTGAGCCCGGTTCTGGTGAATCTACCCCATCGGTCCCCCTCATCGTCACAACCTGCCCGACACCAAGCATCACCAACATAAGCCCAACCTCGAAGTATGTTGGTGAAGCAGGTTTCACCCTCACTATCAATGGGGCAAACTTTATCTCCGGGTGCTGGGCTCAACTGGGTGGAGTGAACAAGACAATTACTTCATACTCCTCATCCCAGCTCCGGGTATCCATCCCATCAACCGATCTCCAGACAGAAGGGACAAAGACTATCACTGTGTTCAATCCACCACCCTGCTTGGGGTCTGTCACCGACCTGAACTTTACTGTAAACCAACTCCCGGTTCCCACTCTCACCACCATCAGCCCAACGGTAAATTATGCAGGAGGAAACATTTTCACCCTCACGCTGAACGGGGCCAACTTCACCTCAATCAGCAAGGTTCAATGGAACGGGGTGAACAAGACTACGACATATAGCTCTGCTACAGTCCTTCAGGCCACAATTCCCGCTTCAGATATAGCAAATGCCGGGACGGCAAATGTTGCGGTCTTCAACCCCACCCCAGGAGGCGGATCTTCTGGAATCCTACCGTTTACTATCCAGACCCCTCCCACCCCAGTCATTAGCTCAATAAGTCCCACCACAAAAACAGCATGCATTGATACCTCCCCATTTAATCTAACGGTAACTGGACTGAACTTTACATCCAGTTCGACTGTGAACTGGAATGGGGCATCAGTCCCAACGACATACAACTCAGCAACAGAGCTGATTGGAAACATTAGTGCGTCGCTCATTGCGAGCCCAGGATCGGTGAGTGTCACAGTTGTGACCCCCGGTGGTGGGACGTCCAATCCAGCGACATTCACCATTGCATCGTCGCCAGTCCCATCCATCTCAAGTATCAGTCCCACTCAGACCGCCGCAGGAGGAGCAGCTTTCACCCTCACAGTAACAGGGAGCAACTTCAATACTGCGAGCAAGGTCAGGTGGAATGGAGGGGATCGAACCACCACCTATGTTTCTGCAACCACGATTACCGCATCGATCCTTGCAACTGACATCGCCTCGGGTGGAACGGCCACAGTTACGGTCTACAGCTGTGGCGGTACTTCGAACAGCCAGACCTTCACCATAACGGCCTGCCCCACCATCACCGCCATCAGCCCGGACACGGCGATGGAAGGTGACCCGGCGACCAAGATAGTCGTCACCGGCGAGGCCTTTGTATCAGGATGTACGGTCCGGTGGGGAGGCACTGACCTCTCAACCACCTTCGTCTCATCCAACCGAATCGACGCCACCATACCAGCAAGCTACCTGACCACCACAGGGACCAAGAGCGTCACGGTATACAACCCTGACCTCAGCTGCACCTCGACTGCGAAGACCTTCACCATCCTTGCGGTGGGCTCACCGACAGTCAGCTCCATCAGCCCAGCGCAGGTCTCAGCAGGAAAGACCGGTTTCACCATCACCGTGACCGGTGCCAACTTCGCCAAGGGGAGCCGGGTGAAGTGGGGCACTCAGATCCTGGGGACCACCTACTATAGTGCGACTAGGGTCAAGGCCTATGTCCCGCCATCCGAGACATTGAGCGGGAAGTATGTTGCTATATCAGTGATAAACTCAGATGGAAAGAACTCCAATGCAAAGCAGTTCACGGTGAGAAACCCAGTCCCCCAGATCCTCTCATTCTATCCCACCATGTGGATTATGGGAGGAGGAGGCTTCACGCTCACTATTAACGGGGTTCGGTTCGTGAAAGGGAGCAAAGTCCTCTGGAACAATGCCGAGGTGGTCACGAGGTACATCTCAACTGCCCAGATAAGTGCTGCGATTCCAGCGAGCTACGTCTTGGTACCCGGGAAATTCACAGTCAAGGTCCAGAACCCCACGCCAGGTGGAGGAAAGTCGTTCGGAAAGTCCTATACGATATGGAAGAGGCCATGACAGGTTATACCAGACCATAACCTGAAGAAGAAAACCGATTCATCCCCTTTTTATCTGGACCAGAACTCCGAAAACGCCGTATTTTCGCTTTTGCGCGCCCTGATGATGAAGAGTCCCAGGCAGATCAACCCGCCTGGCACACCACCCGGGTCAGAGGACGAAGGTTTTTCTCCCACCATTCTGATCCTACTACATAGAGAAAGGATGTGATCGGTATGCCACCATCAATCGGAAATTTTGAAGTACTTGACACGATTCCACGCCCCGGGAGGGTGCACGCAGTCACCTATGGACTTGCGGTGCTCCTCCTCGTCATCGCACTCAGTGCACCTGCCCTCGCAGCACCAGCATTGATGTCGATCAACCCCAATGCAACCACCATGGGGGGTTCAGCTTTTATCCTCACCGCGACGGGTTTAAGCTTCACCAGTGAATGCCACATCCAGTGGGATGGGACTAACCTGACGACAACGAACTATGTCTCGAACACGACACTCAATGTCATCATACCGGCGTCGTACATCACCAGTGCCGGGACAAAAAATGTCGGAGTCGTGAACACCTCGAGCCACGAGGCGTCCGGGAACTTAACATTCACCATACAAAACACTGTTCCCACCCTCACAACCCTCACGCCATCTTCCAAGAAAGTCGGCGCAGCGGGATTCAACCTCACAGTGACAGGGACCAACTTCCTCCCCACCAGCAAAGTCAGGTGGGAGGGTGATGAGAGAAACACGACGTACATCTCTGAAACGTCCCTCAATGCCACTATCCTCCAGTCAGATCTCACCGCAGCAGGCAAAAAGAACGTCACGGTCTATAACCCGAGTCCTGGAGGAGGAAGTTCTTCGCCGCTGCCCTTCACTATCAAGAATTTAGGACCAAAACTTACCTCGCTCTCACCCGTAAGTGTGGTCGCCGGAAGAGGGCCCTTTGTCCTCACCGCGACCGGGAGCCAGTTCCTCTCCGGGAGCAAGCTCCAGTGGAATGGGAAGGTCCGAACAACTACCTATGATTCTGCCACCAAACTCAAAGCCAATATACTGGCCGCTGACGTAGCCCGTGCAGGACTGTATCAGGTGAGGGTATTCAACCCCGGCCCAGGAGGAGGGTTCTCCCGCAACATCTCCTACCTCGTGAAGAACGGACGCCCCGACCTTCGCAGCATCAACCCAACCAATGTCACTGCAGGGGGACCCAACTTCGTGCTCACGGTGACAGGGACCAGCTTCGTCCGCGGGAGCATAATACGATGGAATGGTGACAACAGGGATACCACCTACATCTCGGCAACAAGACTCAGAAGTATCATACCACGCGCCGATATCAGGACGAGGAAGCGCGTACCCATCACCGTTTTCAACCCCGCACCCGGGGGCGGGACCTCAAACAGCGTAACGCTAGCCGTGCTGTGAAGGCTCTACCCATTTAAACCCCTCTTCTTTTCTGGCCCTCTGCTTAATAAGGGGTTAAATTAAGAAAATTCAAGGTTTCGTTCATAGTGCAGCTGTGCCAGCCTGACAAAACCTAGAAACGGGACATTGAAGAGAGAACTACCCTGATAGAAGATGCAATGAATCCTTCCATAATAGCAGGGATGAGTTAATCTTGGTAAATTACCTGACTTAACCAATTTTAAAGGTCGGCATCAACGTAATTGCTCGACTCTCATCAGATACAAGTGTCATGACTTGAAGAACAACCATACCTTTGCATTTCCAATCACCACGTGTTAAATTATTATCGACAGATAATACTGCGAGAGGAACATTCTGAACCGCAGGCAATAAAAAAACCAGGGGTTTGTAAAAATAGATAGATATTGAGGTTGAAACTCCTGATGCTCAAGTTTTTTGTGCATCCTCAAATCAGAATGAATATCTGGTTTCCTAGCATATTTTTGGTCACGTTCATACTTTTCCTGATCCTGTGCCATGACAGTGATCAACGGATGAAGAGGACTGATGATTATGACCGATTACGATCATCCATACAAACGTCTGTTCAGCTATCCGATCATGATGGCAGATCTTATTGTGGGGTTTCTTGATGCCGATCTGGTTGAAGTCTTTGATATAAGTTCACTTGAACGGTGCAATGGGAGTTATGTGACAGATGATCTCAGAGAGCGTGAAGATGATCTGATCTGGAAAACTCCGATGGGGAGACCGCGAGATGGTGCTCTATCTTCTCATCGAGTTTCAGTCCAGACCGGATCCCATGATGCATACAAGGATGATGTCATATATGGCGCTCCTTTGGCAGGACCTTGTCAGGACCGGAGCAGCATCGCCAGATTCCCTCCCCGGGATTATTCCCCTGGTCCTGTATAATGGGGAAGTGCCATGGAATGTACCTAATAATGTGAGAGAGGTTATCACGATGCCATCTCAGGCATCTCATCTTGTTCCATCTGTGCCATACCTGGTTCTGGACGAACTCCGTTTAGAAGTACTTCCTCTGTTGGACTGCAGGAATCTCGCAGCATGTCTGTTTGCTCTGGAGCAGTTCGCGGCAGATGAACGAATAGTACTGATCGGGAAAGATATCAACGAGTGGATGACAACTAAACCGGATCTGAAGCAGTTGTATGGAGAGTTCTCGTTGTACTTTGAGAAAAGTTTAAAGTCTATAGGGGAGAAAAATTATCCAAATCCATTTCAGGGGACAATCATGCTGGCAGACAGGATTAGTAAATGGAGAGAGGAGCTCAGGGCTGAAGGTGAAGCCAGAGGTGAAGCTAGAGGTGAAGCTAGAGGTGAAGCTAGAGGTGAAGCTAGAGGTGAGGCGAAGATTCTTAATCGCATGAAAGAGGCGGGCATGTCACTTGTTGAGATCTCCCGGATCACCGGCCTATCAGAAGATGAGATCACCCATCTCGTTTAAGATTTGGGTACGTATACATCAGACACTCCTGAGTCTATCTGTGGATAATCCCCATCATCTGTATTACTGGGGTGGTTGATACAGGATCTCTTTTTTTATAAACCTTTCACAGAGATCTTCAGTGATTATTTTTTCTGAATTGGTGATCAATTCCCAAATGAGCCTGTGGTCTTCCCAGTCACGTACATTTTCCCATGCATCAAGTATGCAATAGAGGCGGTTATGTAGATCTGGCCCACTCATAAGCGACCCTCCGGCAAAGTCCCACAGCAGAACCGAAAACTTTTTTTTTAGCCCCACCCGGGTTTCGGGTTGTGGCTCTGTCTGAAAATCCAGTGATTTGGGGATATCAAATATCTGTTATCTGAATTCCCACATTATAAGAAATATTATTTCTTGGTTTTTAGTAATTGAACGATAATCTGGTGAATTTTACCTGCCCAGACACGACTTATAATTACATTTTACAAATGTAATCACTGGAAACCCAGATGAAGCTTCGCCTCATGCTTAACCTATGAATGTCCCATAGTTTGCCCCATTTTTGAATTCTATCCCAACTTTTATGGGAAAATTGACAGAGCCAACGCCCGCGCCAGAGTCGCACTGACCCGTCCCCCCTCCCAGTCGGTGGCCCTTCAAGCAATGTGCCTTTTGTTATATGGCAAAGCCCTGGACAAAAAATCACAAGATTGAGCCCGTCAGAGAATTACTCCCGGGAACCAGAAGTTTCACGCACACTCTAAATGGTGCGAACTTCACCTCCACATGCTGGAACCATGAGAATAGCGTAACCCTGAACAAGTATCATCTCGCAAAGAGGTAAGCCGCATCTCCACAGGAAACGATTTGCGACTTATCACCAGGCTGTTGGGACAAACAACGTCAGGGTGATCAACCCCCCCCCCCAGGATGAAGAAGTTTGAACAAGAAGACGTAGATCATCTGGACACGGCCAGGATAGGAGAGGGGTTAAGTCCACTCTCCTTCTCTTTTTATAAAAAAGTCCGTTATTTGATAAAATCCCGGTTCAAAGGGGTTTGTAATTCAGAAAGCTGCCTCCACCAGGATTCGTTCCCAAGCGATAACGCTCTTATACGCTCCACATAGGTATTCAAGGAAATTGCAAAAGTATTTCTACATACCATCCATGATTGGAATAATCAATTGGATGTGACCATGTATGCTATTATTCACCCAGGATTGTACCAACCAAAGACCTCACATAAGAAGAGAGGGGAGTTACAATACTTCCATCACCATCGGGCTGGGTGTCCTGCTCCTCCTTGTGTGCATGGTGAATACCGCGACTGCAGTGCCTGATTTGACCACTTTGACCCCAAATTCCGCGATAGTAGGTGGCCTTGACTTCAATCTCATCGCGACGGGTTTAAATTTCACCAGCGATTGCAAGATCCAGTGGGATGGGAATAACCTAACGACAACATACGTCTCGAACACGACGCTCAACGTCACCATACCACAGTCGTACATCACCAGTGCCGGGATAAAATTTGTCGCAGTGGTGAACACCACGGGCCATGAGGCGTCCGGGATCCTGCCGTTCACCATACAAAACCCTGCTCCCACCCTCACCGCCCTAATACCATCCTCTAAGACCGTCGGCGCAGCGGGATTCAACCTCACCGTGACAGGGACCAACTTCCTCCCATCAAGCACCGTCAGGTGGGATGGGGAAGACAAAACGACATATTACATCTCAAATATTACTCTGAATGCCACCATCACTACCTCTGATCTCACTACTGCGGGAAATCGGAGTGTCAGGGTGGTAAATCCAGCACCTGGTGGCGGGATCTCTTCAATCCTCACCTTCACCATCGGCAACTCCACCCCCACTAACCCCGCCCCCACTGCATCATCACTCACCCCGAAGACAAAGTACGTCGGCGCAGCGGGATTCAACCTCACCGTGACAGGGACCAACTTCCTCCCCACCAGCCAAGTCAGGTGGGATGGCGTCGACAAAACGACATATTACCTATCTTCAACGTCACTCAATGCCACTATCCTCCAGTCAGATCTCGCAGTATCAGGCAAAAATAACGTCACGGTCTTCAACCCGACTCCGGGAGGAGGAAGTTCTTCGCCCCTCACCTTCACCATCAAGAATAATTTAGGACCCGTCCTCAGATCCCTCTCACCCATCAGTGTGATCGCCGGGAGAGGGCCCTTTGTCCTCACCGCGACCGGGGGCCGGTTCCTCTCCGGGAGCAAGGTCCAGTGGAATGGGAAGGTCCGAACAACTACCTATTATTCTGCCACCAAACTCAGGGCCAATATACTTGCCGCTGACGTAGCCCGTGCAGGGCTTTATCAGGTGAGGGTTAGCAACCTCGGCTCAGGAGGAGGGTTCTCCCGCAACATCACTTACCTCGTGAAAAACGCACACCCCGACCTCCATAGTATCAGCCCAGTCAATGTCACTGCGGGAGGACCCAGCTTCGTGCTCAGGGTGACAGGGACAAACTTCGTCCGGGGCAGCATGATACGATGGAATGGTAGCAACAGGGCTACCACCTACCTCTCGGCAACAAAGATCCGGACCATCATCTCCCGTGATGATATCAGGACCAAAAAGCGCGTACCCATCACCGTTTTCAACCCCGCACCCGGGGGCGGGACCTCTAAAAGCGTGACGTTAACCGTGGTGTGACGGCTCTACCCTTTAAAAATCCCCCTCTTTCTGGCCCCCTGCTTAAAAAGACCGAGCGACGTAAAGATATCCCTGATATCAGCATGAATCCCACGGTCTAGCCTAAGTAGCACTGCGAAGTAGACCGCTGCACCGAGGGCGACCGCAGCGACCACGGCAAATACATGGCTCATCGTGACTACTGCCGAAAATACACCCACGACCAGGGCCATCGCCATCGTGGCAAGGAGGATGTGGCAAAGGGGGGCCTTCTCAACCCTGACCCGTGTCACGTCCCAAGACATGCGGTAAGCGATCACCGCAGCAGCCACCTGGGAGAGGAGCAGCCCCACTGCGCCACCCACGATACCCAGAGAAGGGATCAGTGCAAGGTCGGCCACGAGGAGCACAGCTGCCCCGCCGATCGAGATACGAACCGCGATGTCAGGCCTCCCACACGCACTGATCGCCACCGCAGGGAGGTCTGCCCACACCGACACCACCTGTGCAAAGAGGAGAAGGACGAGCGCAGGGGCAGCGGAGGCAAAGACCTCCCCATAGAGATAGTAGAGGATCGGCCCGGAGAGGATGGTCCCCCCCACTGCGCAGGGAACGGCGATAAGGAGCGAGTAGGTGAGCGCCCGCGACAGAGCTGCACTGACCATTCCCAATTCCCCGGCCCGGTACCATACCACGATCCTCGGGTAGAGCGTGGCGCGAAGCGCGATGCTCGCAAAAAGGGCGATTGTGGCAAACTGGACCGCACCGCGATAGAGACCAACGTCTCCTCGTGTGAGAAAGAACCCGATAAGAAGGGTGTCGGCGTACCCCCCGAGAACACCGACAAACCCGCCCAGTGAGACCCAGCCGGCATACCACCACAGCCCCCGCAGGTGGTGCCACCCGAACCTGGCAGGGCGGACCTCCAAAAAAGGCACCGCAAGGAGGGCAGTGGCCACAAGTCCGGCAAGGAAGCCCCCGAGCAACCCGGCGGTGGCATACCCCAGCACAACGGCAGTAACCTGCACACCAAGCTTCACAAGGTTCCCTGAAAACTCGGTCAGGCGGAGTATCCCCACCTTCGCAGACCCGGTCAGCCCCGCGGTAGCGATACCCCCGAGCGTGAGGAGAAGTGCCGCGGCAAACCCCCAGCCAGGGAGCAACCCCTCCCCTTTCCCTGGGAGATACGGCATCCCGAAGAGCACCAGGAGCAGGAGAGGTAGCAGGAGGAGGAGGCGCACAGACGCGTGGGCCGAAAAGTATGCGTCCCGCTCATCTCCCTCCCCAATCTTCTGCGCCGCGGCAGAAGAGAGCCCCCAGTCGGTGAGCTGCGCCAGGATCGCAGAGACCGATATGAGGAGATAGAGCGTCCCGAGTGGAGCGGGCCCAAGGGTATGGGCAAAGTAGGCCGTCGCAAGGTAGCCGATCGCGGTAGTACCGACGAATGTGGCAACCCCAATAAGGCTCTGCCGACGGACCGGACCTATCCCCATGAGGGGCCCGAGGAACCCGGGGAGAGACATCCTGTACCATCCTCGTATTCTGGTGAGTAAACCCCACCGGTGGACCCCCTGATCGAAAGGGAGTTAGCCCCATCACCCCAACCTCACCCGCGTGCCAAGTGTCCCTGCGGTCATCGAGGCTGATGCCCTCACCAAGTATTTTGGGTCCTTTCCGGCAGTCGACCATATCTGCTTCGCAGTTGAGGAGGGAGAGGTCTTTGGGTTCCTCGGACCCAATGGCGCGGGAAAGACCACCACGATGCGGATGTGCGAGTGTGTCTCGCCAAGGTCAGGGGGAATCCTAAAAGTCCTCGGCCGTGACCCCGCGCACCACGCCCGGGCGATCAAGCGGGAAGTCGGCGTCGTCCCCCAGGAGACGAACCTGGACCCTGAATTCACCGCCCGTGAGAACCTCGTCATCTATTCCCGCTACTTCGACATCCCCCGCAGGGAAGGGGAGAGCCGGGCTGAGGAACTGATAAAATTCGTAGAACTCACCGAGCGGGCGGACACACCAATTGAGCAGCTCTCGGGGGGGATGAAGCGGCGGCTCATCCTCGCCCGTGCACTCGTGAACGAGCCCAGGCTCCTCATCCTGGACGAGCCTACAATAGGCCTCGACCCCCAGGCGCGCCACCTCATCTGGGACCGGCTCAGGAGCATCCGCGCCGAGGGGAGGACGATCGTGCTCACCACCCACTACCTCGACGAGGCCGCCAGGCTCTGTGACCGCCTCGTGATCATGGACCATGGGAAGATCCTCGTCGAAGGGGAGCCTGAATCCCTGGTGCAGAAAGAGATCACGGGCGAGATCGTCGAGACCGAGCATACCCCCGCTGTGGAGGCATGCCTCAATAGCCATGGAATCCCTTTTGAAGTGGCAGGAGAGGTCGTCCAGGTCCAGACAAAAGACCCTGCTGCAGTAACCGGTGCGCTCCTCGCGAGTTGCTCTATTGGACGGGTGATCACCCGAAGGGCCACCTTGGAAGACGTTTTTCTGAAACTTACCGGGAGGAGACTGCGCGAATGAATAATGTGGTACTCGCCGCGGCCGTCCCTGTGGCAAGGGGCATCTCACATGTCTGGGCGAGGAACTGGCGGGTCTATCTGAAAAACCCCCTCCTCAATTTTGCGATCCCGTTCCTGGAGCCGATCCTCACCCTCGCGGCGATTGGCTTTGGGATAGGAGCGTACGTGGGGATGGTAGGTGATGTCTCCTACAGCTGCTTCTTTGCCCCCGCAGTCATCGGGACCGCTGTAATGCACGCCGCTTTCTTCGAGTGCAGCTATGCATCGTACGTCAGGATGTACTACCAAAAGACTTTTGATGCGATCACCGCTACACCGGTCACCCTCCGGGAGGTGGTGCTTGGTGAGGTCCTCTGGGGGGCGACGAAGGGAGTTATCTATGCCGCCTGCATCCTGGTCGTCCTTGCCATCGCAGGACTTGCCGACTTCCCCGCATCACTCCTGGTAATCCCCCTCGCCCTCCTGTCAGGGGTCCTCTTTGCCGCGATCGCGATCTGCTTCACCGCTATCTCCCCCGGGATAGACGCCCTCAACTACCCGATGTTTCTCTTCATAACCCCGATGTTCCTCTTCTGCGGGACGTTCTTCCCCCTCGAACTCCTCCCGGCACCCGTCCAGGCATTCGCGTTCGCATTCCTCCCCCTCACCCATGTGATGGCACTTATGCGGATGATCACCATGGGAGCTCCTACTCCCTATGCCCTGGTCCACCTTGCATGGCTCATTGGGGCAACCGTCCTCTTCATCCCCCTTGGTAACCGCCTTATGGAGCGGAGGCTCATTGTATGAGAGATCTCTTCTTCCGAACAGCACGATATGAAGAGGTGAACAGGGAAAGAGAGGCGCCACCTTTGGATCAGGTCCAATGGCACCTGTGAGATCTGGCCATGCGCACGAGTCACGCGCTCCTCCTCAAATTCCGCTACGACCCGCGGTGTGATTTCAACCAGGTTATAGTCACCTATATTGACCGGGGTGCAGCAGGTGATCGCACGTCTGTGAAAGGAGCCGATATCACAGGGCTTGGGCCCTGGTCATTCACCATCCTCTCCTTACGGGGTGAGACCGAAGTCCCCTATCACCGAATCGTGGAGATAACTTATCGCGGGGAAGTCAGATGGAGAAGACCTTGACACGTAAGAAGCCCACAAGGGTTAGGGTTACCCGAGGTAGATGGGTGGTTTTGACTGGGTCCTGGTCATCAAGCTTTTCAGATCTGACTGCGAACCATATTAGCACGCCCCAGTGGCTTAGCTGGCAGAGCGGCTGACTTGTAATCAGCAGGTCCCGTGTTCAAATCACGGCTGGGGCTCTTTATCAGTATATCCCTTAATTTACAATTGTATTTTTAGATAGAGTTTAATTTGGAGTCATTCTTGGATCTCCGCCCCCATTCAGTCTGCACTATACTTCTCATTCCAGATATTGGGAGAAATGCATCAGGACTGGTACCTTTCCTTCGGAAAAGAGAGGGGCGGAATTGGGTAGCATTGCCCACTGGAAGCGACGAGTAGCCAGGTAAGTGAGTGGTCACCGATTACGACCATGCATGAACGAGTCGTCAGGTGGTTGCGGGTCACGAAAGGTCTGCGGTTGTGAGGGAAACAGCGACGAGACACGCTCCGGAGCATGGTACTGGAGCGGCAGAGAACAGATTCCGGGCGAGAAGTGAAACGATTAAGCCGGGGGCGTCATCTTGTCACAATCTACTTTGAAATATCCCTCATTAGTCACCACCGTCACAACGGATGTTGATGAGATATCTGGGTGAATACTCGCTCCACATCCGATGGAGATTGTTAAGATATGCGGGGGAAAAAGAGAGAATTTGGGTATCTCCACTTTTCACTCCTTCCACTCCTTCCTTCCCCGTACCTTCCAGGCGGCATACACGATCATCACGAGAACCCCTGCAATGAAGATCAGGATGACTGGGCTAGAAGTTATCGCGCTGAGACCTGATGGCTGTTTGACCTCAACCCCCAAACTCATTATATCGGACAACATGAGGGCATCAAGCCCGTCACGGTACTTCACTTCTGAATCGAGCACGTATCGTTTTCCGGCAATTGCAGATTCTGCCAAGAGGACGAATTGTGCGGTTTTGCTCTCCCCGGGAGCGATGGTCCCCAGCGGTGCGGAATCGTCTGCGGGCACGAGCACTTGACTACCGATGATGCGGGCCTGGGCATCAAAGGCAGGGGTGTCCCCAATATTCAGGAAAGATATGTTAATCGTCTCTTTTCTACCCGGACCGATGGTCAGGTTCCGGGTTGCAGCATCTATGACCGCCCCACGTGATACTGTGATGCCAAGTGGGACCTGCGGAGTCGTCCTGAATATTCCATCAGCATCACGATACTCTCCCTCGAGGACAGCTGGGTACGAGCCGGCGCTGGTATGCTCCTTGACGGCGATCCGAACCCTGAGCGGCACAACATCGCCGGGTCCGAACCAGGTAAGATACACGCTGTCATCTACCATCTGAAGCGTGACATTATTCGCCGGCACGATACTGAGCGTGACATCGGTGCCAGTCCCATAACCGATGTTTACGACCTCGGCCGCCAAATATCCCTGTGTGCCCGGCACCAGGTTCTCCGACCTTTCGCTGATTATCGACGGCCTCACCTCGCTCATTACCCGGAAAGTGGCCATGAGGGTTTGCTCCTTCCCGTTGTAAAGCAGGTCGATCGTGCTGTAGTCCGGACCGACCATAGGTATCGCGTATACATACGTGTAGGTCACGTCAAGGGGGATCGCGTAAACACCGGGCGAGGCGTTCTGGTGAACTGTTCCCATGATGATGACCGGGGTCTGGTCCCAGGAACCGATATCACCGACTACGACGGGCAGGCTCTTCAGGGTTACGGGAGCATCCCCTGCGCCCGGCCGGATCGTAACCCCGAGGGCTGTACTTGGGTCATAAGCCCCAGGTTTAAGGCGCGGGGCGACCTGCATCGCCGTGTCCCTCCCCTTGTTGGTCAGGATAACAGTCATCTCGAACGTATCGCCGGGGTAATAATCGGTCTCACCCCCGGTATAGGCTACGAGGGTCGGCTGCTCGCCGGTATCGAGATAGAGGTATCCCACCGCAAGACACGGGTTGCAGCACAGGGCAAGAGCGAAGAGAAGCCCGAAAAGCATGATGACGGGTGCACCGGGTAAACGAGCCCGTGTATCCGGGTAATGACCAGTCATGGAGATCGTCACTTCACATCCGCTGCTCTCTTCTTCCGGCGCCACAGGAACACCCCTCCACCGATGACCACCACGATAAGGACTATGGCAATGAGCCAGGTACCCGAACCCGGCTGAACATCGAAGAGTATTGGGATATTGTCAGACGTATATGTGGTCTTATAGGAATCGGTATACCCGATCTCCGAATCAACAGAGTAGGTCTTGACCATTGCTCCCGCATCTGTCTTGACACTGAATAACGCAGTGGCGGACTGTCCCGATCTCATATCCCCAAGATACGCGGTGTCATCTTCGCTTGAAAACGGGTCGATGACACTGATCCGGGCCTGGGCATTGTATACCGTTGAATTTCCGGTATTCTGGTACGTAACACTGACAGTATTGGTCTCTCCCGGGTGAACGATCGATGGTACGCTGATGCATTCGAACTGGACTCTCTCTCCGAATGTCACCCCGGTGCTGACCGTAGGGGAGGTGATGGTATTCCCCTCGAAGTCACGGTATACCGCGTACAGGGTGACAGGGTAGGGCTGTGTGGGATCGGCATTCCTCGAGATGGCGACTTTAAACCTGGGCTGTGCAGTTCCGCCGGGAGTGAAATTTCCGATATAGACCCCATTACTGAACGGCACAACAGGGCTTGCATCTTCCGGTACAAGGTAGATAGACGTGCGATCGCCTGTGTCCTGCCCGGTATTCCTGATGGTGAAGGTGATGTACCCTTCGCCCCCGGCTTGGAGGTGGGTACTGGATACATCTTCCACAGATAAGACGACAACCGGCCTGATAACCACAGGTAAGGGGAGGGAGGTCTCCGCATCCTTGAAATAATACTCGATGGTGCCGGTGCTCTCCTGTTCCACCTGGGGGACATACTGGTAGGTGACAATAGCCTGCATCGTGTACCTGCCGGCCTTCGCATCCTGCGGGATCTCGACGACAAATCCGGCAGGTACAACCATGCCCGAAGGGATGTCCCCCACAATTTGGGAATTTGATTTGACCTTGACAGGAGCATCACCCGGGACGAGCTGGACAGAGGTGAATAAAGCGGTCGTTGGTAGATATTCAGGCTGGAGAGTGTATGCATTGTAAAACGCCATCGTAAGAATCCCCTTGTTCTCAAGGGCCAGCGGAAGTTCCACCGTCGTCCCGGGGATCATCTCGTCGCTTGCATCGAGGGATACAAAAAGGTCGGGCCCACCCGAGTAGTATTTATATCCTGCAAGGACGGGATTAACACAGAGTCCCAATCCAGTGCAGAGGACGATAAAAATTATCCAAATCCGTTGTATACGAAAACATTGCATCTTCTCTCCATCTCCATTTTATGGATATACCGATAACGAAAGATTAACTTAACTAAAAATGTCGGATGATACCTTATCAAGACCGAAAATCTGGAGGATAGCTCGTTCCCCATAGATAACCAATACCGGTCGCGAAGGCAGTGAGGAGGAAGATGGTATCTTTTCAGCACATGGAGCAATGAGGAGGATTATGGGAGGTCAGAATATAGGTGATATTCACCCGATCAAATAAGATCCTCTCTCGTGATGGGTCTGATGAGAATATCGGTACAGATTGCTTGCCCCCTGTTATCCATTCCCTGAAAATGCCCAAAAATCCGGAACAAATGAGAACACATAATTAACGATCTCTCCAGCATTATGGTAGATTGAGGAGCATCCCAGCATGAAGGGCGAGTATCTGTTTGGCAGTGTTGCGGTCGTGGTGAACCGCTATCCGAAGGGGATTTTGGCCGTGATGCTCGTGCTAGCCATGATCGCCATCGGCTTCATGACCACGATCCCTTCCCAGACCATGTCCGATGAGTACATGGATAAACAGTCTCCCGCGGGTATTGTCTACGACCTCTATAACAACCGCTACGGGCAGGATTCCTATATCCTGCTTATCAAGGCCCCAAACCCGGCAGACCCAGAATTCTTAACCGATCTCCTCCTGCTGGAAGAACAGATAGGGCGGATCAACCGGGTCAGTTCGGTGGTCTCCATTGCAGATATCGTTGCCGAGAACCACGGCGGGACCATCCCGGGCACCAGTGCCGAAGTCCAGGCAATAATCGATAATCTTCCTCCTGATACGCAAATACAGTTCGTTCCCGACCGGCAGACTGCACTGGCCTATGTCCTCATCAACCAGGGGGTATCCACCGACGCTTCCCAGAATATTGAGCCGTTCGTAGTGACCACGATAGAGCAGGCAACCCTCCCTCCCGGGGTCTCAGTCGAGCTGACCGGAAATACACCCTATAACATCCAGATCGAAGATGCCATGCTGACTGATTTCAGTGTCCTGATCATCGCATCCCTGGTCTTCATGCTCGTCGTCAAGTATCTACTATACTCGAAGATACGGTTCTGGATCCTTCCGGTAGTCCTCCTGATCTTTGGCCTTTTTTACACTTTCGGGATTATGGGCATCTTGGGGGTCCCGGCAAACGACGGGGCTCTTGCGGCATTCCCTATCCTATTAGGGTTAGGTATCGATTACGGTGTACAGTTCCACATGCGGTTTGACGATGAACGCCGGCACAGTGACGCATCATCCGCACTCACCGAGACCCTTACGAAGACCGGACCTGCCGTGCTTATCGCACTGGGTGCTACATCGCTAGGCTTCATTGCGATGTTTATCACCCCCATCCCCATGATACAGACCTTTGCTACCGTATCTATACTCGGGATCGTCTGCTGTTATCTCACCTCGCTCTTCGGTTTCGGGGCGTTTGTACACCTTCTCCGGTATGAACCAAAACCACCCGGAAAGGGCATCCCGGACCGTCTCATGACCGCATATGATGCAGGGCTCTCCTGGATTGTTACCAGTGTCGTCAAAATTGCCGCACCGGTGGTTCTGGTCGCAGTGATTATCGCAGCTGCAGGGATTGCCATGGACCCCAGTATTCCAATAGATGCCTCTGAAAATTCATTTGCACCCCCAGACCTGCCGGCACAGGTGGTTGCCGACCAGGTTCAGTCAGTAAGCGGATCGCTCACTCCGCTCCCGCTGTATGTCCGCGGGATAAATACCATGACTGTTACAGGGATCTGGTGGACCGATCGCCTCTGTACCGAGCTGACCAACAATTACAACGAGATCTCGAGCATTTCCAGCCTCTCCTCACTTGTAAGGTCTTATAATTCCGGGGTGCTCCCGGCCAATCAGGCAGAACTGAACCGCGTGCTCCTGTCCATACCGCCTGACCAGCTGAAACTCTACCAACTCGATGATACGACATCGGTTATTGTGATCAACACCCTGTCGATGACCATCAATGAGCAGCGGGCATTCTCGGATAACGTGGTGAAGGATATTGCCTGGCTTGAACCCCCACCCGGTGCAGAGATCGTCCCGACAGGCGACTTTACGCTCTATACCATAATGACCGACCAGATCGTAGAGAAGAAGGATCAGATGACGGTCCTTGGCTTTGTTCTCATCTTCCTCTACCTGCTGGTCGTCTACCGGAAGGGCGTGGCACTAACCCCGCTTGTCCCGATCATTTGTGTAATCGGCTGGAACCCGCTGGCAATGATCGCCCTGGGGCAGGACTACAGTATCCTGACCGCTGTGCTTGGTTCCATGACCATCGGTGTGGGATCCGAATACACCATCCTCGTCATGGAGAGGTACATGGAGGAACACCGGAGATCTGGTGACCGGACTCAGGCAATCCGGGAGGCGGTCCGGAAGGTAGGGTCTGCAGTGGTTGTATCAGGCCTGGTTACCGCTGCAGGGTTCTCGGCACTGATGCTGTCGTCGTTCCCGATCCTCTCCGGGTTCGGCCTTGCCACAGTGATCCTTGTTATCTTCTCCCTGATCGGTGCTGCCGTCATCATGCCGGCGACCCTGGCACTCACCGGGAGGAGGTCTGGGAAAATGCGGCCCCCGACCGCAGGAGAGGGTCCACAAAGAACATGATCTCCAAGACCAATAAGCCCCGATAAGTCCGCCACATCATGTCACGCGATGCCCCCTCGCAAAAGAAAAAACGATTATCCTGAAAAATCCGTGAAGAACGATATGCCGGTCTTTATCACCGAGCACCAGACCGCGCTCACCCTCGGGTTGACCATGCAGCTCAATCGGCTTGCAAAGCGGTCTGACATCCAGATGCATATCAAGCCGCAGATCTTTCGCCATTCCCATATCATCCACCTGATCAAAGAGAACGTGTCCGAGAGTGTGATCAAGCTGATGATATGGAGCAGCCTCACGAAGAATATGTTCAGACCTAAGCTCATCTCACGGGCAAGGACATCGATAACGAGACCCTGCGGAATTACGGGATCAAGAAGACCAAAAATGGAGAAGTTCTAGCTGAAATACGCAAGGGGCCCTCCAGTTCCCGCATGGTAAGCTAATCAAAGGGCCAGTGGCAGAGATTTTTGCAATTTCTGCGGGTGGTCACTTACAGAGACGGCAACCGAATCCGAAGACGATATTCACGAAAGCGCTCTCAAGAATCTCTCATCACTCAAGCGGTTAATCGCGAAATTAAGGACACGGTGATAAAAGGCGGGATTGCTGTAAGGGGAACGGGAACGAGCATGTCCGCCGGACCCATGAATCCGATTTAATATTCGCCCCGATCTCATTGAGATGCAATTCCCCCACAATCACTACATTTCACTCTTCTGCCACCAGTTCTTTCCAGATCGGGCCATCGAACACCCCGTCCTTTGCCTCTTCCTCCATCTCCTCAAATAGAGAGAAGGGCACGGCAAAAGTGAACATGTTCGCAGGAATGGTCTTGCCCACACTCTCCCGTGCAGAAAGATCTGTGTATCCGAGCACTGCCCGGGGGTGCTCCTTCTTAGCTTCTTCGTACACGAATGCCCCGATCTGCTGGCAGGCGGCCATGGGCGGGACCCGGACGGGATCGGTGCCCTCACGGATTGCCCCGACCAGCGTGACAAGCCCGCTGATCTGGAGAGGGTTGGCAACAAAGACCACGACTACCGGGCGCTGACCGGGCATTACCTTACTCATAGGCGTAAAGATAACGTACTTCTCTGCAATGTCCGTGATTGGTAAGTCAGTAGTCATGAACTTTTTTGCCTTCTCTGTACTCTTATGAAGGCGCTCCCCCTGCAGGAACTTCGCACGCTCCCGCTCGGGGATATGCTGCAACATAGCGCAATACGCCTCTGGGTTTTTGCTACTCTCCTGCCCTTTCACAAAGAATGCAGACATGAATTCAACGCCGGCGCCACCAAAAGCGTCGAAGTAACCGTTTCCAAACCCGAGACCGGCCCGGGCGCCAGGGCAGCCATAACTCTCCCTGTCAAATGCTGCGGTCTTTCCCTTCATT
Organism: Methanomicrobiales archaeon; assembly: GCA_026394765.1. GTDB lineage: Archaea > Halobacteriota > Methanomicrobia > Methanomicrobiales > Methanospirillaceae > JAPKXQ01. The sequence continues at coordinate 23,734 of JAPKXQ010000057.1, read as the reverse complement.
GCCACATGCGCAAAGAACGGCATGATACAGCCAAATCCATGCGGTTTTATCTGTAGTGCCCCTTCGGGTTTTGTATTGCTCCAGAGAATTGCCACGGTTTCGTGGTCAAGCCGGAGTTTGTCTGCGGTAATACTCTTCATTTCATTATACCTGCCGGATTAGTTGACTGCGCAACAATAACGGATGAACCTTCACACCATAAATAGATGACTCTTCAACTAATTATAAGGTCTTGATACAATGGAACAGAACACAAAAGAATCGATCATTCAGTGGATTTCGGATATTGATGTACCTGCAGCATTGATATCGTACGCTTATCGAACGATTCAAAAATCTTTTGCAAAAGAACTAGCACCATATCATATCGGATGGGGACACTTTGCGATCCTTGTGTCCCTGTACGAGATGGAAGGCCGCAGTCAGGACAGCCTTGCATTATCCCGGGGATTTGATAAAACGATGATTGCAAAATCCGTTGTGAGACTGGAGGAGGAGGGCTTTGTCCGCCGCGAGACTGATCAGGATGACAAGCGGGTAAAACGACTCTACCTCACGGAAAAAAGCCGGAATCTTCGCCAGGAGATGGAACGAATCGGTTACCGGCTAAATGAGGTGCTGCTCAGGGATTCCGATGCTGATGAATCGGCATTAATAATGAGGAATCTACGGAAAATCGCGTTGAATGCATCAGAACTCTGACCTGGGGTATTTATAGCCCATCGGGAATTATATCGATTGCGACATCTCCCGCCAATCCAAAATCCTTATTCCACAAGGTTGATGATAGTTTACATAATTTCTTGACCAAAAAGTGGAAATATCCTTTCTGATGCTCATGCATGGTCGCATCTTTTGTAACTACTCAAGGCATTTGGGACAGGGCAGCCCTATTACATCGAGGAGAACGATACGACGTGACCGCCCAAAGGAGGATATGAGGGCCTCATCTCGTCCTTTTTTCTGCACCAATTAAAATTAAGGGTTACAATCGCTGCAGATAGAGCGAAAGAGTGTGGTACTGAGATAACGGTCTCCCCGGTCAGGGAAGATGGTGACAATGGTCCCAGACCCACGCGACTTAGCGACTTTCAGCACACCTGCAAGTGCCGCACCACTCGACATCCCAGTAAAGATCCCTTCCTGGGTCGCAATTTTACGTGCCATCAGATACGCCTCCTCATCTCCGATCCGAATCTTCTCATCGAGGAGATCTGCATGGTAGATCTCAGGAACTATCGCTTCATCCATATTCTTCAGCCCCTGGATGGCGTGGCCCGGTTCCGGTTCAATCCCGACGACCACTATCCCGGGGTTTTTCTCTTTCAAATACCTCCCGACACCCATAAGAGTCCCGGTGGTCCCCATACCTGCAACAAAACAGTCGATCTTCCCGCCCAGTTCATGATATATTTCAGGGCCCGTGGTCTCATAGTGGGCCTGTACATTCGCGGGATTTGAGAATTGATCAGGTATATAGTAACGTTTTGGGCTCTCTTTGACAATCTGCCACGCCCGCCGGATCGCTCCGTCAGTTCCCTCCTCAGATGGAGTGATCACCACTTCTGCTCCAAATGCCTCAATAATCCGTCTGCGCTCTACACTGACGCACCCGGGCATCACCAGCCTTACCTGGTAGCCTTTTGCAGCACCAATCATGGCGAGCGCAATCCCGGTGTTACCTGAGGTCGGCTCTATAATTATCTTATCACGTGTAAGTTCGCCGGATTGTTCCGCGGCAAGGATCATGAAAAGGGCAATACGGTCCTTGATCGAGCCCCCCGGGTTACACCCTTCAAACTTTGCAAAGATACGAATCTCTGGATAAGGGTTGAGGTTTTTTACCTCGACAAGCGGGGTGTTCCCGATCGCTTCAAGTACCGTTCGCGCCCTATGCACCATGGTCACAAGCGACCTATATTTTCCCGGTCAGATGCCGGACACTCTCGATCAGGGCATCGACCTCTTCGGTTGTGGTATAGCAACCAACTGATGCCCGAATCGTCCCTTCGCAGTGATAGCTGCTCGCCAGTGGTTCTGCGCAGTGCATGCCGCTCCTCACACAGATCTTCCGGTGATCGTCAAGCTTCCTGGAGAATACATTGGGGTTCTCCCCGGCGACATTAAATGACACCACCCCGGTTCCATGCGGACTATAGACGCTCACACCTGGGATCTTTTCCAGTCCCTCGAACATTCGCGAGCCTAGATTCTTCTCATATGCATGGATCTTTTTGACACCAAGTGAACTGACGAGGTCAATTGCTGGTCCAAGTCCGATAATACCCGGGATATTGGGAGTACCGGGTTCAAATTTTGCAGGAGGGGGGAGTAGTTTCACTACTTTATGAGTGACAGATACCACCATTCCTCCCCCAAAGATCGAACAGTTCAAGGAATCTGGATCTTTCATATAGAGTGCCCCTGTGCCCTGGGGCCCTAGAAGTCCTTTATGCCCGGGAATTGCAAGGTAATCGATGTAGGTTACGTCAACTGGGAAATGCCCCACGGATTGAGCCCCATCTACGACAACAGAAACCCCAGCATCGTGAGCGATGCGACCTATCTCCTCCACCGGTTGGACCGTCCCTAGAATATTAGGCATGTGAGTGAGGGCGATCAATCTCGTCTTATGTGAGATTGCCTCCTGGAGGGTATGGGGATTGAGATATCCATTCTCATGCGGGATTATCGTGACACGGACACCTTTTCTCTTCAGCATCATCCAGGGAAGAAGATTCGAATGGTGCTCCAACCATGTAGTAATTATTTCGTCGCCTCGTTTCCACAAAGTTCCGTTTGCAACCGTATTCACTGCATCTGTGGTATTCTTTGTGAATATGATCTGATCAGCTGGGACCTTGAGAAAATCTCCCAGTCGTGACCTGGTCTCTTCGTACTTCTCAGTCGTCTTCCGCGCGAGGTGATGGGCGCCTCTTCCGTGATTCGCCGCATATTCGAAGAAATATTCACACATGGCATCGACAGAGCACCGGGGGGTCTGGCTTGTCGAGGCGCTGTCAAGATAGATACACTTTGAGAGTATCGGAAACTGCTGGCGCAACTTTTCAACATCATACATGGAACTATCACCCTGGAGACGAGGTATCCCCAGTAATGTGTTATACACATACGAATTGCATGAGATAAATATGTTCACAATTGTTATTTTTAAATCTATCAACTTAATGGTTATTTCAAATGCGAGAGATGAGTGTGAATACATTCTTCCAAGATACCACTTCGGTACTGGTACCATTGATCTGACCTGACCTGCACTCTGCTCTTATGGGGAGATATTGTTCTTTTGTGCACACCTCAAAGAATATGTTTTTATAGATTATCGACCCACGATTAATTCACAATTGTGAACCACAGTTGTGAACCTGCCAGGGTGGCGGAGCGGCCACGCGGCTGACTGCAGATCAGCTACACTCCGGTTCAAATCCGGACCCTGGCTCTGTGAGATCGCTATGCATGACAACGAAAATTCCGGACCATTATTGATCCTCGGTTGTCCTGAGGTGCCGGTTCAGCAGGCGCTTGCGCTCTACTCTGCCCACCGGTTCGGGGAGCATGGGAGAGAGTTGCGGATAGCAGGAAACACCGCAGTCCTGCAACTACTCAGGGTATCTGACCCTGGCAAAGTCTATGTCAAGAAGATGATGGATCTCGACCGGTGTATCGAAGACCTCTCGACCAAAAAACTCGAGCCCGAGGTATGTATCGTATTTGCACATAGTGATGCAGGGATCTCATACGCTACCACTATTCGCTATCTAACTGAGGGGAGACTGATCGCGGTTGTGTTTGGGAGAGAGGCCGAAGCTCTTGGTGCACAGCTGGATATTCCCTGTGAAAAAATCGTAGAGAAGGCCGTGCACAACCCGGGACAACTCAGGAAGAAACTGGACGAGGTGATGGGATGGGCTGTGTCGAAGACCTAGGGTACGAGGTGCTCAAATCAGGGGTCTCTTTTGCTGAATGCAGGGCATTCATCGAAGAACACTGCAGTGAAGTGTTCTATGTGAACCCAGGGTTCAAGATCTTTGATAAATGCCTGATCGGTGTTCCACCCATCGCAATCGGTCTGGACGGCCCGGTCGTAATCCTCCCCTACACCAAGCCCTGTTATGGTACCTTCATCCTTAAGGTCCAGTCTGCAGAAGAAGCTGATATGATCAGGAAGAAAGGAAGGAAAAAACCCTAGAGAAGTATGCTCCTTCATTCAGCCCTTTCGGCTGAAGATCTTTTTACTCATGACAGGGCACCCCTGGCACTTTAAGGGATCAAATAGGACACCCTGGTGGTGGCATATCGTGCTCGATCAATCCATCTTTCAGACTTACAACCCTTCCCGCTCTTCTGGCAAGTCCGGGATTGTGGGTGACCATCAGGATGGTGAGCCCTTCCCGGTTGAGTCCCTGGAGGAGATGAAATATCAGATCGGAATTCCCGGTATCGAGATTTCCGGTGGGTTCATCGGCAAGGAGAATTTTTGGCCTGGTGACGAGCGCCCGGCCGATGGCAACCCGCTGCATCTCCCCCCCGCTGAGTTCGTGAGGATAATGAGATGCTCGATCTGACAGCCCTACCTGGTCGAGAATATCGTCGATCTTCCAGTCATCAGCCTTCCTGCGATTGAAGATCAGGGGAAGGCCGATATTTTCCCTGGCAGTCAGCGTCGGAATTAGGAAGAACTGCTGGAAGACAAATCCTATGGTCCCGCGCCGCATCCTGACAAGCTCGCGCTCGGTCCTCCCGGTTACCCTGATACCATCGATGGTGAGAGTCCCATTGGTCGGGGTATCAAGACACCCAATTATATTCATGAGGGCTGTCTTTCCGGCACCGGAAGGACCAACAATTGCCACGAACTCTGAAGAATCGATTGATAAACTTACCCCCCTGATTGCATGGACCTCCTCCCTCCCGCGTTTGTATACCTTGGTGATCTCGGTCGCTTCAATCACACTCATAAAAAACCCTCCCGGATTGTCTCCATCGGAGAGAGCCGGCCAGACCTGATGGCCGGGTATATCCCGCAGATTAGCCCGAGAACTATTGAAAAGACGAGGGCGATAAGCACTAATGCCGGTTCAAAAGAGAACAGGCTGCCGGACGGCGCGTAGGGGATTGCATTCCTGACAAATCCTTCTATAAACCCGGAAACGATCACTGCGACAACAATTCCAAGAATCCCTCCGAGGGTTGTGATGATCAGGGTCTCATATAGGACGAGGAACCCGATATCCAGCCCTGAAGCCCCGATGGCCTTCAGCATCCCGAACTCTCGGGTTCGCTCATTCACGGACATGAGGAGAGAGTTGATAATCCCGCCACCACTGATGCATATGGCAATTACGATAACCGTATAGAGGAGCGTCCTCGCTGATCCAACCAGATTCATGATCGTACCGGCCACCTGGGCCATGGTTATTACCTGAACATCGGGGATAGTCTCGAGATCTCTACTTATCTCTGCAATTCGACGGATATCATGTACACGAACAGCAATAGCGGTGATCCTGTTCTCTTTTCCAAACACTCTTTGTGCCTCGGATAGCGGAATGAAATGGAAATTATCGTCCTCGCCCCCGGTGCGTTCGAGAACACCTACAATTGTGAATGATTCCTGATCTGGACCAAATGGCAGAACACTCCCGACACCAAGATCTTCTCTTTCGGCAAGGATTTTTCCTACCACCATGACCCGGGTCTCCCAGGATTCGAAGTATCGCCCGCTTACCTTCCAGGAAGGTTTCAGCCCAGTGATGTCGTTGGGATCAATCCCGTAGATGATATGAGGGGTGCTGTTCTTCACAATCTGGTGGAGGAGAAGAGGACTTGCAAAATCTACCCCTTCCATAGCCTTCACCCGGGCAAGATCCTCACCTGACAGGTATTTTGGGAATACTCCGCCGTGGATAATCAGGGATGCGGCTTCATATGGGCACCCTTTTGGGACGGCGAGAAGGTGAAACCCCAGGCTGTCCATCTCCCGGGTAAGCTGCTGCTCATATCCCGAGCTGATAGACAGAAGCGAGAAGAGGACGGCTACGGCTATCACCACTCCTGCCATTGTAAGGAGGGTGCGGCTCTTTCTTCTCTTCAGATTCTTTACTGCAAAGGAGAGAAGATTCACGAGTATACCTTCAGGCCGGTAGTAACAGACGTGCCCAGGATCGATACGTCCGTTCCGTTGACAAGAACGCTGCCCTCAACAGTAACCTTCGATCCTATCATCGGCGGGATAGCAAAGTTATTGGGCAGCAGATCGACATAGATAGTGCCGCTGCCGTCATCCAGGAAAAACCAGCACCCTGAACCACACTGGTTTACCACCTTGCCATTGATGAGGACATCTCTTCCATTATAACTATCCGGGTTCTCAAGGATATCGCCGATCTTTACCGCATTTATAGAATTACCACCAGATACCTCTTCCTTTGCAGGTGATGTACACCCTGCAGTAATCAGGAATCCAGCAAGACCACATGCAAACACAATCAATATCAGCGTTTTTTTCATGATACACCTGAATTTTTGTTATCTTTTCACGATACCTACCGGGAATCATACCGGTAATCTGATCGAAGATGCGCCCATATGCTGCTCAATACCCTTGACCATCTTAAGGGATGCAGACGTTGAGGGCTTTTTAGGGACAGCCCGGCACCCGGAAGCTTTACTGATGGACGGAAGATAGGTCCCGATCTCACGAGCAATTCTAATGATCTCATCCTTATCAAATCCGATGAGGGGGCGGTACACTGGTATTTGGGCCACATCGTTCAGAACCATCAGGTTATCGAGGGTCTGTGAGGCAACCTGGCCGATCGATTCTCCGGTGACGACTCCCTTAGCACCAACATTTCGTGCGAACGCCTCCGCAACCCGGTACATCCTCCTCTTGCAGAAGATGCAGGTATATCGCTCCTGACCGGACTGCATCAGTTCCTGCCATGCCGATGATAGGTAGGAATCAGTGACCACCTGGAGAGCGATGTCGGGCTGATACGACCGCAGGGCTCCGATAACCTGTTGTGCCCTGATATAATTGCTCTCATCAAGAACACCCTCCAGATTCACATAGAGGGGAACGATCCTGCAGCCCCGCTTCATCATCATCCATGCGGCAACAGGGGAGTCAATACCCCCGGATATAAGAGATACCAGTGTTCCTTCGACAGCAAGAGGAAGACCGCCAACCGCCCCTGTGACCGAATCAAAGAAGTAACAATCATCACCCCGTATCTCGATGAATATCTCCTTATCGGGAGTTGCAAGGTTCACCTTGAGGGCCGAAAACTCTTTTCGGATTAGGTTGCCGCAATCGACAGCTTTCTCCTGTGAGGTAAATGGATGGGAGCCGACCCGCTTTATGCGTAAGGCAAAGGTCCTGGCCTTTTCCATCCCCAAGGTATGGCAATAGGTGAGGAGACCGGACTCAAGGTCCTTGAGATGGACATGATCCACCTTGGAAAAAGAGACCACTCCGAAGATATTTTTCAGGAGGGTGGGGTCTACGTCACCTTCCAGCCATATGCGGCCTCGTTCACTCCGGGTCCTGGCATCAGGCATCACATCCCGGATGTTGTCCATAAGTTGGTTCTCCCATCTGCGCCTGACGGGATCGGACTTCAAAAATATTTCCGAATAGCGGACAAGCCATTTTTTAGTCATATCTTGATGCCTCTCATGAGTGCGGGCCCCCTGTATCAGATTGTTCTGTCGTTTTGTCTTTGAGAATAGGTTTTTGAGGGTTCATGTCAGTCTCCTTGAGCGGAGTTTTACAGTAGGGCCCATGAATACACATTCGGTTCCTTCAATCTGGGAAGATAATAATCGAGAGATCAGCAGACGGATGGCCTTTATCCATGTTGCATAAATTCCTTGCAACCAACCCAAAGAGTGCTCTTTTCAGATCGATCGATGCTGCTATGAGCGATTCTTCTAGACCTTTGAAAGTAGCGAGTGCGCACTGGAGAGAACCAAATCTGCTTGTCAGGAGAGCATAAGGGGACAGCATCAACTTGGTCACTTCCAGCGTGCCCAGTCATAGGAGGGCATTCTTTGCCGCACTTGCGATCCCCAATGCAGTCTGCATGGTGAGAGAGGTCATCATACATTCCACCTTCCGATAAGCATGGTGATGGCATCACTGGTAACAAGCCCAATGACATGCCTATCACCATCTACTACCGGAAGAGCTGATATCTGGTGGTCCTCCATCTTCTTAGTTGCAGCCTCAATCGGCTCATCAGGGGTTGTGGTGATGACGTCACGTGACATTATCTCATCCAGCCACAAAAAATTGGAGGCCACCGCTTTGGCAATATCCCATGAGGTCACGATTCCCACGAGTCTTTCATCGGGTGAGAGAACAGGGAGGTGGTTTACACCAGTCGCAATCATCCGCCTTGCTGCAATGGCAATGGTCGTCCCCTCCTCGATGAGCTGGATATCCTCAATCATGACATCCGCAACCACGGTATGGGAAAGAAACTTCCCTATCAGGTAGTTCAGCTGACCCGATTCCAAGAGGAAGGCATCATGCCCGTAGTTGGACCGGATCTCACAATAGTGAACATCCCGGTCATTTGCCGCGAGAGCCGAGACTACCTCCTGCGACTGGTACGGCGGGTAGAGCCAGTCTGATGAGACCGAGATGACGAGGAATGATGCCTTTACTCCTGCAAGTCCTATGGCCAGCGACCCCTCTTTTGTCAGGTCAAAGTAATCGATAGCTTTTGTGATATAGAGATATGAGTTGGCATCAAACCGTTTGGTAAAGGTGTCGCCCTGGTGGTGAAGGTAACTCTCGACTGCAAAATCCGTGGAGAAGTCAAACCCGATCCGGTCCTTGCCTTGTAATGACCTGCCAAACTTTTCATGCATCGACTCATTGGATAGGTAGGTGATGTGCCCGACCATCCGGGCGAGGGCGAGCCCCCGGTCCGGACCGCTGGAGTCGTAGGACTTACGGTCATAATAGTTCCCGCCATTCCACTCGGGGTCCGAGATTATTGCCCGGCGTCCGACCTCGTTAAAAGCGATCTGCTGGGGTGTGGAATACCCGGTGCTCGCAATCACTACCGCTCTTTTCACCTTATCCGGGTGAGTGACAGTCCACTGGAGCACCTGCATACCGCCCATCGATCCGCCCGCGACCGCGAAGAGCCGGCAGATCCCAAGGTGGTCAATGAGCAGTTTCTGGGCATTGACCATGTCTTTTATTGTGATGACAGGAAAGGAGGTGGCGTAGGGTCTTCCTGTTACAGGACTGACTGATGAAGGGCCAGTTGAGCCCTTGCACCCGCCGATAACATTGGAGCAGATGATAAAATACTGGTCAGTATCAAACGCCTTTCCCGGACCAACAACTCCGTCCCACCAGCCCGCCTTCTTCTCTCCTTCATGATGCCCCGCGACATGGGCATCCCCTGACAGAGCATGGCAGAGTAAGATAGCATTGCTTGCGTCCCGGTTCAGTGAACCATAGGTCTCATAGGCAATTGTCAGAGAAGGAAGGGTCTCCCCGCTCTCCAGTTCGAGCTGGGATGGATGGAAGTAGTACTCTGTCTTCACTGTACCTACAAAACCTTTGATCATCGACAAGCACCTTCCTCCACCAGCTGAGTTCTGCGAGGACCCCCCAAATATCCTCTCTCATTCCTGTAAATCCAATGATGATTGATAGTCATATCACACTGCCGCTAGGGCTTGTTCGAGATCATCTAATATATCCTCGATATCCTCGGTGCCTATAGAGAGCCTGACGAAGTCAGGTGTGACCCCGGTCTTTGCCTGTTCCTCGACCGTGAGTTGCTGGTGGGTCGTGCTTGACGGGTGAATCACGAGGCTTTTTGAGTCCCCAATATTGGCGAGGTTGCTGAAGAGTTTGAGGTTGTCAATGAACTTCCTGCTCGCCACCTCGCCGCCACGTATGCCAACACCGACAAGAGGACCATAACCCCCGGTAAGGTATCTCTTTGTGAGCGCGTGGTTGGGGTTATCAGAAAGTCCGGGATAGTTCACCCATGCAACCTTTGGGTGGGTATTAAGGAACTCCGCGACAGCCAGGGCATTCTCTGAGTGGCGAGGCACCCGCAGGTGCAGGGTCTCAAGGCCGATAAGGAAGAGCCAGGCATTAAAAGGGCTGAGAACGGCCCCAGTGTCTCGCATGAGTGAGATACGGATCTTAAAGACAAATGCAACGTTACCAAGCCCCGGGAAGTTGCCGAACGTCTCCCAGTATTTGAGGCCATGATAGCTCGGGTCCGGCTCGGTGAACTCGGGGAACTTACCGTTGTCCCATGCGAATCTGCCTGAGTCGACAATGATGCCTCCAAGAGAGTTCCCATGACCTCCGATGTACTTGGTTGCCGAATGGACCACGATATCCGCACCAAAATCGATCGGGCGGACAAGACCGACTCCGGTCGTGTTATCTACAATAAGTGGCACGCCGGCATCATGGGCTATCTTTGCAATCTTTTCAAAGTCCGGGACATCCAGTTTTGGGTTGCCGATGGTCTCGGCATATACAGCCTTTGTCTTACTAGTGATAGCTCTCCTGAAATCCTCGGGACTTGACGAGTCCACGAAGGTGACATGACGCCCAAACTTCGGGAGAGTATAGTGGAAGAACTCGTACGTGCCGCCATACAGGTTGTCAGCCGAGACGATCTCGTCACCTGGTCGAGTGATATTTAAGATCGCATAGGTGATGGCTGCGGCTCCCGACGCGGTTGCGATGGCACCGGTCCCTCCCTCAATTGCAGCCATGCGCTTCTCTAAGACGTCTGTTGTCGGGTTCATAAGCCGGGTGTAGATATTCCCGAGTTCTTTTAGACCAAACAGGTTTTCAGCATGTTCTGTGTTCTTAAACACGTACGAAGTCGTCTGGTAGATCGGTACTGTTCGTGACCCGGTTGTCGGGTCTGGCACCTGCCCTGCATAAAGGGCGGTAGTTCCTAAACGGAATTTTGGATCTGACATAGGGAGTTCCTCACTTTTGCACAGGTATTTCGTATTTTTGCGCAATCTCGGTGAATGCGTCAGCAAGGTACCGGATTTGCCTGCCATTGAGTCCGTAGGTGTTCAGCTTCCAGGTCCTCGTTGCACCGGCAAACTCGCCTGTAATCCCACGGGATGACAGTTCGTCGCTGAAGTAGAATCCACGCCGTTTATGGGTCTTAGCAACTGTATCGAAACTCATGGTGGTGTCCACCTTCGTGAGTGTATGCTTGCGCGGATACTCAGAGAGCACTTTGCTACCTGATATTTTCAGCAGACGGTCGACGAAGTAGTTGGACCTTTTTAATTCGTCGTCCCACCTCAGCGTCCGTGCTTTGACGGTCGGGAACGATGCCATCATAGAGAGAAGAGTCCCGCCCATCAGCGTGCACCCGAGCATCTCCACCTCCTTGATGCCGAACTTCCGCTTTGTCACATCACCCACCATACCGGTGGTGCGGAGCGCGGAAGGAACCCATTCATCAGTCATCGCCAGCACCCCGGACGGCGCGACCGATGCCATGCTCTTATGCCCTGAGCCAACGACAAAGTCAGCCCCGATCTTCTTGCCGTCAACCGGCATCACTCCGACGGTGTATGCCCCGTTGTAGAGGAGCGGGATGTCGTACTGGTGCGCGACTTTTCCGATCCCGGAAATATCATGCTCATTGGCAAACTGGTAGTCGAAATGGTCCATCATCACCAGCACCGGGGACCTCCCGGTCTCGCGGATGACCTCCTCGATCTTCTGAGCGGTTGCGTCTGCGGTGACGATGTTGCTATTGTCCAACGGGACTTCCTTCACCACGCCTCCCGCATTCTCCACAGATAAGAACTCGGTGTAATGGGCCAGGGCAGAGACTATCACCGAGTCCCCTTTGGCCACCAGGGTGGAGGCAACTGCCTGGAACCCGCGCCGGGCTCCGGGCACGACCCGGGCCTGGTCCATATTTACAAACTTTGCAAGGTCTGCGTGGAACTCGGAAATCCCAGGCCTAGAGATCTTGTCGAGGCGGAAGGGTTTACGGCAGGCGTCACAGGTCGAATACCCGTCTCCGTATGCGATCACCGCCTTTCGTGCTTCAGGGGTCAGCCTGCCAGCAGCCTGAATGGGCTGGATGTTGATGAAATTCTCTTCCCGGGTACGGACATCGATGGTGCCAGCGATCTTTGTGATCTCTTTTGCTGCTCTTCCCTGCTCTATGTCAGTGATGATCCCTTCCAGGCGGGCCAGGACTTGCCGGTACTGCTCCTCCTCTTCAGCATCAAGACCAGTGGGGAGCGCATTCCGGTGGATCTCCCGCAGATCCTCAAGTGTAAAGAGGGCTCGAAAGACGTTATCTATCCTGTTATCCATTGTGTGTCACCTGAGAGCCCGGGATGAGAATTGAACTCATGTAGATCAGATCTGCAGTCTGACGCATCGCCGCTCTGCCACCCGGGCATTATATTCACAATTGTGAACTTACCTTATTTGATAACAAATGTGATTATTTATAGATTTTGTAAGCGGCAGATAATCCTTCATTAGAATCCTTTGAGGGGGTTCGAGATAGTTCCAAAATCAAAAAATTGGGGGATGAGATTGCAAACTATTTTGAGCTTATAAGTTGATTCACAATTGTGAAAGCCATACAAATATGGAAGGTTATGCTCAGAGTGTGAGAGAATGCAGGCACCCTGTCAGAAGATCGTATGGGATGTCCTGCCCGCAATCAGGGCGGCAATTGCTGTCGAACTGGTTAGGTGCGGGGTGTCCCAGGTTGAAGCATCTAAAATGCTGGAGATTGCCCCTTCCGCCGTATCCCAGTATATCTCAGGTAAACGCGGGTACCGTATCGAGTTTGAGGATACAGTAAAACGGTCGATTGAACGCCTTGCACAGGACCTCAAGGAAGGTAAAGTAGAAAACCTTGTTGCCCGTATCTGTGACATCTGCAAACAGTTGAGAGAAGAGGGGGACCAGTGCGGGTCCCAAACAACGGGGTGCGGGTCCTGATATTAGGCGGCCCCATGAGGATATTCCGTCCAAAGAGAGATCTTCGTCTTCATGGACAAAGAAGGAAGAGACTGCAAGTACGCAGATCTTAAAGACCAGATTGCCATTAGGCGGTCTATGCTCATCGCCTATTCGGGCGGGGTTGACAGCGCTCTTCTCGCAGGGGTAGCAAAAGAAGTTCTCGGGGAGAGAGCCCACTGCGTCTATCTTGACAGTCCACTTGTCCCGAGATCGGCATTGAGAGAAGCGCAGCGGATCAGTCATGACCTGGGCCTCTCACTCGAGATCATCAGGCAGCCTGTCCCCCCTGATGTGATCAGAGAGAATCCTCCAGATCGCTGCTATCATTGCAAGAAGAGAGATGCGCAGGTCTTAAAGAGGAGGGCTCATGAACTTGGCATCTCCAGTGTTGCCGATGGAGTCAACTGCTCAGATATGGACGAACACCGCCCTGGCATCATCGCAAGTACCGAAGAAGGAATTTTGCATCCCTTCATCGATGCAGGCATCACCAAAGTGGATATAAGGAAGATCGCCCGGGAACGAGGTTACGATTTCTGGGACAAACCCTCAGATGCTTGTCTCTCCTCGCGTATTCCCTACGGAGAAGAGATCACTGATAAACGTCTCCATATGATCGAAGAAGCAGAAGCGTATCTTCACTCAAGAGGGTTTCACCAGGTACGGGTGAGACTGCACTGCGATACTGCGAGGATCGAAGTGGACCCGGAGGATATACCCGCGGTTGTAGCGATGAGGAACGAGATTGTAGGTGAATTCAAGAAATTGGGATTTTTATATATAGCCCTTGACCTTGAAGGATACCGGAGCGGGAGCATGGATGAGGTGTTGTAATAGTGCGTATGAAGCTAGTCCGGGAGTGGTTGCGTTCTCATGGGTGGCAGTCCAGCGGGGGTGAGCGTGATGTACCGTAAGATACCATGTAAACGCATCAACGGGGAATATTCTGAAGAGATCCTCCATGAGGTCATCGAAGAGATCCCCTATGCCCTCTTTGTGAACGGACGGCACATGATGACCGCGATGATGAGCCCGGAGGGCCTGGAGAATTTTGTCACCGGGTTTCTCTTCACCGAGCAGGTCATAAGGAGCGTTGATGAGATCGAATCGATCAAGGTGGATGCAAACCGCATCGGAGTGATCACCAAAAACCTCTTCAAAGTCATCGGTCCGAAGAAGACGATCCTCTCGGGATGCGGGGGGAGTGCATCCTATATTGATGCAGAAAAGCTCCCTAAAATTCACTCTGACCTCTCTATAAGCACGGTGGTCATCACAGATATGATAAAAAACACCCTGAGTTCCGACCTACATAAATTGACCGGGGGCATACATGTCGTCGCACTGGCAGGTGCAAATAAGATCATCACCGTGTCTGAAGACATCGGGAGACACAATGCACTTGACCGAGTCATTGGTCATGCACTCAGGAACGCAATTGATCTCTCACAGACATTCATCATCGTTTCGGGTCGCATCTCCTCTGAGATGGCGCGGAAGTGCCTGATTGCCAACATCCCCATCATCGTCTCCCGCGGCGCGACCACAACCCTTGCGATAGATATCGCCGATAAAAACGGCCTAACTATCGTTGGATTTGTCCGGGGAGTGAAGATGAATGTATACACGCACCAGTACCGGATCAATGTCACTACAGAGCAGGAAAAATCAATGCCTCAGTGAAGCGAGTATTTTGCATACCTGGCAGATCTCCCCGCTGCAGGGTTCTCCGCACTCCCGGCATACCTGCAGTGCTCCGGAACGAGCTAGGGACGAGGCATATCTTCTCATGCCGTCCCGTGACCGGATGAGCGCATCGCGGGCCCCAGGACACCAGGATTCTAGCTCTTCGAGCATCTCGCGAATCTCTAATCGAAGCGCTGATACGGTATAAGGACATTCCGGCAGATCGGTACAGTAATTCCGAACGAAGAGGTACGTCACGACCTCTCTCTCTGTGATTGTTAAGAGTGGTTTGATTCTCGGAAGAAAAGATCCTGGGCTCCCAGATGAGCTATCCTGGACCAGCCGGGCCAGATCGCCACGCAGCACATTCATCAGTACCGATTGTGCCTCATCGTCACGGTTGTGACCGGTCGCAAGTTTTGTTGCCCCGATCTTCCGGGCTGCCTCGGTCAGTACCCTTCTGCGCAACACCCCGCAGATGGTGCAGGCTCTCTGTTCATGTCCTTTAAGAAGCGTATCCAGGTCATCCCCAAAATAATCGGAGAAGGAGTGAATATGGTGGCTGACTCCGAGATGCTCAGTCAGGTTCTTCGCAGCCATTACAGTCTCCTCGCGATATCCGGAAATACCTTCATCGACGGTGATTGCGGTAATTTTCACGCCATGCCATGCCGGCTGGAGGTGATGGAGGAAAAGTAGGAGGGCAGTGCTATCCTTTCCCCCGGAAAGAGCAAGAGCGATATGATCCCCGGATGATACCATGCAGTGTTCTGCAATGTTCTTCTGAACACGGCCCTCCAGATCCAGGACCAGGTGACTCCCGCACAGCCGTGTGCCATTCTCGCTCCCGCGGATTACCGCAGGTTCATTGCAGAGGGAACACTTGTCCTCTATGGCCACACCCACCTCGTGATATCTGGGGATTTATCCCCCGTGTGCGATCCGGATTAAACGGATCTGGTCATCCCCGCGGGCAAGAACATCGTCGGGGACTAAACAGCCGTTCTTGACCACGATCACGCCAGAAGGCTTGATCCCCAGGCTCATGAGGATCTGCGCAACAGGGAGAGGGTCACCTGGAAGGGTGCGAACGGACTTGTCAGGAAGAATTACCTGCATCAAATTCTCTTGAGGTTATGTCCGACGGCTCATAAATGTCACGGTAAGAGCGGAATACTTCAGCAGCATGAACAGTTCCCAGGAGGATCACAGGTATTCCTTCTCCCCCGTGCAAAAGGAACTCATAAACGAAACGATAAACGAAACGTATTAATTGTGGTTATTTTTACCAGTACGTGCTCTTGCATACAAGGATATTCATAATTATGAAATATTCTGGGGAGTGTACTCCCACTGCCCGGATGACTCCCCCAGATAATATATTGAAGACCAGTCATTTGATCCGGATGAAACATGGACAAAGGGTATGAGTCTCTGACCGGTAATGTAAGGAGTGGTACGATATGGAAAACGAGCGAGATCTGAATGAGCAGATCGAGATGCACGGGAAGATGCGTATTGCACTCGACCTGCTCGAATCGTGTCAGGAATTTGCGCAAATGATCCCCGAAGTCAGGACCAATCTGGTCTATGCCCGGGAATCTGCAGAGAGGACCGATGATGTGCTCGCAATTGATGGGAGGGTCACGGTAGTCGGTGGGATGCCTCACGCATCTGGGGACCCGAAATTCGGTGCCTCGAGCCATATGGCACGGCTGCTTCTTGAGATACGGAGACGTGACCCGACCATCAGAGCAGGGATCAACTTCGCGAATACACCCTCACTTTCAAGATGGCTGGAGATTTACTGCAAGAGAAAAGGGTGGGTCTTTAGTGTGATCGATCGGAGATCTGAACCTGAAGCGATCAAGGAGGCCGAAGGTGCATCCATGCCCTGGAAGGTGGGGGAGGCAATCCGGGCTGCTGGGGGCCGGGTGCCCAATGTCTTTTACGAGACCGGGGCTGTCGGAAAAGAGCCGGTAACAGTCCTGGTCGGGAGCGATCCGATCGTGGTGGTGAGTGAGATGATCAACCTTACACTGGAGTATCAGAGAGGTTAGGCCGGGATGAAGATCGGAAAGATCAGCCGTGAGGTCTTCTCCTCAGTGATACGGGAGAGACTTGGAAGAGAGAACGAGCGGGTCATAGTTCCCCCGGCAGCCGGTATAGATGCGGGTGTCATTGATATTGGGAACGGCCAGGTTCTCCTGGTTGCAGAGGACCCGATCTTTGCCATACCCGGCCAGCCCCTGGAGATGTTTGGATGGTATACGGTCCATATTGGGGCCAGTGACATCGCGGTGATGGGAGTCCGGCCCCAGTACATGACCTACTCCCTCCTGATGCCCCCGGAATTCTCTGAAAAAGACTTTATTCTGGTCGCAGATTCGATCCACCAGGCAGCAAAGGACCTAGGGATCGCCATTGTTGGGGGCCATACCGGTCACTACCCGGGGTTTGCAGCCCCGACGATCGGAGGGATCACCGTCTTTGCCATAGCCAAGCGAGAGGAGTATATCACGCCAGCAGGGGCCTGCCCAGGGGACTCAGTGCTGCTCACCAAGGGGCCTGCGATTGAGACCGCAGGTATCCTCTCGGTGCTCAGGGAGCGAGAGTTGCTCAGCAAATACCCACCTCACCTGGTGAAAAAAGCCCAGGGACTTGCCAGCCAGATGAGCGTTGTAAGTGACGCCCTCACTGCAATGGAGGCTGGCGGAGTGACTGCCATGCATGATGCCACCGAGGGGGGGGTCAAAGGAGGACTCTATGAAATAGCGGAGGCCAGTTGTGTGGGCATGGAGATAGACGAGTCGTTGTTCATCTATCCTGAAGAAGTAAGGATGGTGTGCGAGTATTTTGCCCTGGACCCGGTCGCAGCAATTGCGGAGGGGTCCCTGCTCATCACCGCGAGAGCGGGGTCTGCAGATCGCATCATTTTCGCTTTGAAAAATGCCGGAATTCCCGCATCTGTCATTGGCAGGGTCACAGATGATCCAAAGAGCAGATGGATGACAAGAAGCGATGGCCGAAGAGAGCAGCTGGAAATGCCGGTGCAGGATCCTTTCTGGCCGGTCTTCTTTGAGAGTATTGCGGGAACCCAGTGACACAGGGAGAGAGATGAGGACCGGCCTGTAGCGAGGCTCATGACTTCCACCATCTCCCTGGCGCGGGACTACTCCATTCCCTCGCCGCGATTCTACCTGATAAGATCATTCTGACACAGATTCGTTCCCGGTCAAGGGTGAGCGGGTGTGCCGATGAACAGGTATATATTCACAATTGTTACTTATTGTATGTACGTTCACAATTGTGATTAAATATTCAGGGAGAGGCATGGCAATGCATGCATTCAGAGATCTGATCTCCATCATTTCAATTCCCATTCTAGGTAATCTTCTCCGTTTTCATACCGATAGATGTTCTGCATTCGATCAGGAAATCAACAAATTTGGGAAGGGGGCGTATCTTTGACCCCTGAGGAGAAGGCCCTGCTCGTCAGTATCGGGAGTGCCCATATCGATGAGGCACTCCTTGCAGATGCCAACAAGACAACTGCAACTGCTGGTCCGGGAGCAGGCGGCTCCTCGTTCTTCATCAGGTCAGGCGATCGCCGTGTTCGCCTCTCCATCAACCCGACATCACTCATCAGGGTGGTGGCGAGTGAGGAGGGCGTCATGGTGCTCCGGGATGATGCTGTGATTGCCCGCGGGGAGCTTGAACCGGCACTCTGCCACTGCCCGGAGCAGGCGTACATTACCATCAGCGAAAGGTGTATCTACAACTGCACTTTCTGCCCGGTCCCAAGATTATCCGGTGAGATCAAGACTATTGACACTGTCCTTAACCTGATCGATGACTCTTACTCCCGTGGAACAGTGCGAGCGATCTCGCTCACGAGCGGCGTCGCCGAGTCTCCGGAGAAGGAGGTTGCGAGAACGGCAGATACCGTGAGAACACTCCGGGATCATTATGACCTCCCAATTGGGGTCTCGGTGTATCCGACTGATACCTCAAGCGAGATCCTTGCAGATGCCGGCGCTGATGAGGTCAAGTACAATGTCGAGACCATGGACCCGAAACTCTTTACGCGGGTCTGCCCCGGCCTCTCCATTGAATTAATCCTAGATACTCTGGAGCAGGCAGTAGGCGTATTCGGTAAAAACGCCGTATTTTCAAATTTTATTATCGGACTTGGGGAGTCCGATACCTGTGTCAGGGACGGCGTGATACATCTTGCTGAACTGGGAGTGATCCCTATCCTCAGGCCGATCTCTGCGTCACCCCTGCGAAACGGTGAGATTGTCATCAGTCGCCCCTCCGCAGATCGTCTGCTCAATCTTGCACTGATGGAAAAAGATATTCTTGCCGATTATGGCCTGGATTCCCGGTTAGCGAAGACTATGTGCCTCCCCTGTACTGGGTGTGACATCACGCCGTTTCGGGATGTGTGAGTTACAACCATGCAATTAATCATCAGTTGCATCATGAAAACAGGAATTCCCCCTCGGTTCATTCTGACCAGATCTCGTGGATCTGTTAAGAAACAGGTTTTCCCATTATGGCTGTCAAATCGCAACAGACAAAACTATTTAATGAACCGGAGAGCCGGGACAGAGAAAATTTCTGGGATCATTGGGCTGGCAACCGCGCTCGATAGTGCTCTGCGAACCATGAATGAGGAGGCTGACCAACTCCGACACCGGGATGACCCTCTGATCAGCGGGGTGCTCGCTTCAGTCCCGTACACGCGATTGAATAGGCACCCAACCCGGAATTTACCCGGGAATGTGAACATGAGTGTGGAATTCGTGGAGGGAGAGTCAATACTCCATCTCCTCGATAGGGTTGGGATCTGTGCGTCCACCGGGAGTGCCTGCACCTCAGGTTCTCTTGAGCCCTCGCACGTGCTGATGGCCCCAGGTAGTCACAAAATTGAGGGCAATGTCCCTGCTCTATTCTCCCACGGAGAAAGATTGTCATGTATAGTGAGAAGGTAATGGACCATTTCACCAACCCTCGAAATTTAGGGGAGATCGAAGATCCCGACGGTTTTGGCAATGTCGGAAATCCCGTATATGAGGATATAATGAAGATCTTCCTCAAGATTGAGAACAATCGCATCGTCGATGCAAAATTCAAGACATTCGACTGCCGGGCAGCGATCGCCTCCAGCAGTATGGCCACCGATCTGGTCAAGGAAAAGACCCTTGAAGAAGCATGGGCGGTCAGTAACAGGACGGTCGCTGAAGTTCTGGATGGCCTCCCCACGATAAAGATGCATTGTTCTGTCCTTGCAGAGGAGTGGATCCATAAGGCGATCAATGATTATCGTGTGAAGCATGGGATCCCTGGCAGGAGAGCCCCCCTGGTAACAGGCATGATGTGGCCTGTGACGGGACGCACCCGGAAACGGTGGCATGAGCGGCATGGGCATCCCCTCACTTCTGACCGAGAGGGAGAGAGAACGCTATCTACGTCAGATACTCCTCATCTGGGAGGAAGGCCGGGGAGCACTGGCCCGGGCTTTCGTGTTTATAGGTGGTATAGGATGCCTCGGCTCTCCCGTAGCCACCAATTGTGCTGTTGGAGGGGTGGTAAAGATACGGTTGTAGATCGTGATTGCGTGGAGCGCTCTGATATGAACCGCCAGATCGTCCACTTGGAGGAGGACATAGGGGTGTTAAAGACCGAATCTGCGGTGAGAAAACTCGTAGAACTCAACCCGGACCTAGACATCGGGGCAATGTACGAGTTCATCTCTGATAGTAATATCCAGGACCTTTCAGAGGGTAGGAACTGATCATGGACGCCATGGACAATTTCCCCACCCCCTATATCCTGAACAGAGCCCCCCTACAATCCACGATCTCTCTCTTCTACGGGGGTATACACAAATTTTACGGCCAAATTGTGACTTTTATGCCTGGAAAGACCGCTTTTCTCCAGTGCATCTTTCCCCATCCCTTGCCACCCGCCATAGTTCCGGTTACCAGCGTCATCCCTGGGATAATCGGTCTGATCCAGGCAAATGAGGCGATCGAGTACAACGTAGGGACCGGGACCCTCCTTACCGATACTCTCCCCCTCTGGGATGGGCTTTTCAACAGAATCGAGAAGATCACAGTGAACAGGGATCCCCACTGCGTAGATTGCGAAAATGGTATCATACGTGATGATGCATGAAGATACGACTGAGGTTGTTTGCCCGATACCGGGATATATACGGAGATATGAAGGAGTTAGAGGTCACTGACCCCTGCAGCCCACTGGGAATACTCAGACTGGCATTCCCGCGAGGGACAGAGGGTCACACCCTCTCCTTTGACGAGACAGGTGGCCTTAAGCGGCACCTCATCCTCCTGATTAATCAACGACGTCTCACTGGTGCGGAATATGAGACCCTGATCCTATCAGAGGGGGACGAACTTGCCCTCCTCCCGCCGGTAGCAGGTGGATGAATGGGCACACCAGGAGAGACACCCCCACGAGGTCGGGCGGTGATCACAAAGGAACCTATTGAAGTAGACCGGTTGATCATGGGTGCGCATAACCCAAATTCCGGCGCAATGGTCACATTCCTCGGGATAGTGCGGGATGACGGAATCTTGTCGATCGAAGTGGAGGCCTTTGAGGATGTTGCGCAAAGAGACCTCGAGGAGATACACGAGCTGGTAGGGAGGAAATACCCTGTTCATTGCCTGGAGATCATCCACCGCACAGGACAACTGGCAATCGGCGAGACCATTCTCCTCATCGTGGTCTCGTCTAGCCACCGAAAAGAGGCATTCAGCGCATTTAAGGAGGCCCTCGAAGCGATCAAAGCCAGAGCAGCCATATGGAAGAAGGAGTACACAGCAGATGGCGGGCGCTGGATTAAGGGAAATCTCGCACATGAGCAACAAGCGACCCGGGAAGAGGTGGATTCATGAACCCTGGACTCACCTATTGCAATAATGCTGCATCTACCTGGCCAAAACCCTCCGAAGTCCTCGATGCCGTCCAGGAATCATTTCAGTTACCCTACTTCGAGGCCGGTCGGAGCACGATAGAGGGGTTGGAAGATTATCCGGAGCTGGCACGGGAGGCACTCGCCGATCTCTTTCACTTCGACGTTCCCGACCACATTGTATTCACCCAGAATGCGACAGATTCGCTTAACATGCTTATTCACGGGTTCTGTGCGGCAACGCGAGATCGTTTCCATGTCATCACCTCAGATCTAGAGCACAACTCGGTCCTACGACCTCTCACCCTGCTTGCGTCTGAGGGAAAGATCACTCTTTCCATCATCCATTCAGATAAGGGATATATCACCGTGAAGGGAGTAGAAGATGCCCTGGTCCCGGAGACACATCTTGCAGTGCTCTCCCACGGGAGTAATGTCCTTGGGACTCGACAGGATATCGGAGGTATAGGTGAGGTGCTCTATGACCATGGCGTATACTTCATCGCCGACGGGGCCCAGACCGCGGGCCTCGTACCGATCGATCTCAACCAGACACCTGTTGATGCTTTTGTCTTCACCGGTCACAAGTACCTCTTCGGCCTCCCTGGGATCGGCGGATTCCTCATCAAGGACCCTTCGCGGATCACCCCGGTACGACAGGGTGGGACAGGTGTCGATTCCGGCAACCTTGCACACCCCGTGGATATGCCAGCCAAGTTCGAGTCAGGAACGCACAACTATCCTGGTATCGTCTCGCTCTGGGCAGGGAGCCGATACATCTCCCGGCAAGGAGTCCACAATGTCCTGCAGAAGTGCCAGGAACTGACCAGTCTCATTCTACATGAATGTACGGGAAATGATCATATAACCCTGGACAACCCAGAACCCGACCTCCCTGTGATCTCCCTCTCCCTCGACTCGCTCGACTGCGAAGATGTGGGGTACATCCTCCTCAAGAAGTACCGGATAATTGTCCGCACAGGGCTTCATTGCGCCCCGTTGATCCACCAGAAGATGAACGGAGGAGAGGGTACTGTCAGGATAAGCCTCTCATCCATAAACACTCCCGAGGAGTGCAAGTATGTCTCCCATGCTATCAGGGAGGTGGCAGATCATGCGCATCCTTAAGGCAACCAAGTTCAAGCAATGCCGTGATGGTACGGTAATAAACGAGATCCATCTCGATGATCATGTGGCTCTGCCCTTGCTTAACTACCTCGCCGACTTTGGCGAGCTCAGAATATTTGAGAATATGGACCCGCCCTTCTACTCCTTCACGATTCCTGGGTGCTTCACCATGAAAGGTATGGTCACGGAGAAGTCCATTCACGTGAAGTTCAAGAAAGAGGTGATGAAACAGGGAAGAGAACTCTTCCAGGTTATACTTGCACAATATGGGGAGGGATCTGATACCAGAATGATAAGGGCGTATATCCAGCAGATCCAAGAAGGTCACCCATGACCTGGCTGATCATAATCTTACCATCACCCCCCTGGTGTAGAATGTGGCAGAGAGAGCAGGAGTAGTCATATGCATCAACAGACGTTTCTGGATTATGGAGCGGTGTGTTGTAATCTCCTGATATGAAACACTTCGTGTTTCATAGCCTTCGATGAATCCCCGGTTCATCGCTGACTTTTTGCATTGTTCAATCGTATACTTACTGTCAGGAGTCTGCTCCCTTGTAAATATTCGTGCCGTCACCTTGCAGAGCGAGATGCAATTATAGTTACACCTCCTTGAGATCACCCTTCTGCTGCACGAACCGGTTCCAGTTCCAGGGTTCATCAAGCACCCGCACCTCAACCTGATCGATACCGCAGATACCTAAGAGTTTGTGAAAAAATAATATGATCATTTTAGGAGATTTGAGGTTCTATTGAATAGTTCCATTCACCATGAAAAGTGTCACGAATGATATTACATGACTTTCGGATAAATTCAAAATACTGCCATCATAAGTGAGACTAAATTTAAATAGTATCGTTGCGTTCTTATGAGTAGGTGTCCGAATCAAAGAGAGTTGCAGAAATTATTGAAACTATTCGAAAGATCCGCG
>JAPKXQ010000076.1 GCA_026394765.1 Methanomicrobiales archaeon | reverse complement strand
CCCCGCAGGAGTTGTGGTGACATCCTGCGAAGATAGCACCGTTCCCGAACTGGATAGCGTATGCTCCATCCTTGTGGGCCATTGAGAACGGGCACTCGTTCAAGGGGTAGATAGTCCCTCCCTGGTGTGGTTTCTCGCCCGAGAACCCAAGACCGTGACGGGTAAGCCATTCCCGGAGGTCGATTGTGGACCCGGGAGCGTACGATTTTTGTTCAGTAGGGGGAGGTGGTGGCGGATTGGATGGTACATTAGTTATGAGTTGTTCCAGCATCTCACGGCTCACAGTTTCGGGGGCTCCAGGTTCTATGACCCGGGACCGTCGATGGGGACGCTCGTCGACATGATCACCCTTACGGGAGACGGTACCGTAAAGCTTCCAGATCCGGGCAGCGTTATGGTTCGACGTATCAACTGTGCACACGCCGTCAGAGAAGACGACCGCGAGGACTTCGAGGCACCGTTTCACGAGGTCGCGGGAGGCATCGTCGTTGGGGAGGTCGATACGGTAGAGGAGGTGGGCCCCGTTGCCTGAGTCGGCGATGAGTGGGGTCGGCCACCCCCGTTCACTTAGGAATGCCCCAATCCTGCCGGCCTTCTCTATCGCCGCCTCGTGCTCCTGGCCAGACGAGGATACCCCAGAAGGTCGGACTGGGTCGATGTCGATAGGGAGCCACCGCCGGGTCACGATGTCGGTGTCAGCGGTGAGGGGGTCGTTCTTCCCTATCCGGGTCTCGACCCGGTTTGCACGCCTGGAAAGGAGGACGGGGTTAACGGGGTTGAGGGTGACATAGATCCCCCAAAACTCCCCGGTACTGTCGAGGACTTCGGCTTTCTCGGCGAGCTTATCAAAGTCCGTGAAGTACCCCGACGCGGTCCCGTAGTTCCGAAACGCCCTGACTTCTACGGTCTGACCGGGTGAGAATAGGAGGGAGAGTGCGGTGTTGATCTCGTGCGTCATGATCTGCCCTCGTATCGGGACTTATGACCATCGGCCATTTCCACTTGATTTACTAGAGCGATGCTCTTCGCGGTGTGATCACACTTCATGATGCCACCCTCCTCCTGTATCTGGGCCGCGTCTGAGGTCCATCGATGAATGCACAGCACCACATCACCCCGGCGAGGATGGATATGGGGTATGCAGCAGCACAGCACGACCCGACGCAGAGGGTCCGTGCATGGCTGTTGCTCATTACCGGGCAGATCAGGGACGGATAGCCATCCGTTTCAAGCCACAAGAGCCGGCACCTCCATGATCCCACTCGGGAGTACTTCGTACCGCCACCAGCCCTTCTTGGGTACCATCACCCAGAGCTGGAAGTGAGATCTTTTGGGGCGAGGGATCTCCCTGGCCCCTGCGAGGTCTGCCTGATAGCGATCAGCGACCTCTTTCGCGCTGGGAAGGGTGGTTGTGCGCTTGACCTGGAGAAAGATCAGGTTCTCACTATTCCAGGCGATGAGATCGAAGGGGGTCTTTGACCCCGCTGACCGCACCACGAAGAACCCCCGGTCCTGGAGTACATGGCGCGCTGCATACTCTGCATCCCGCCCTTTCCGATAGTTACTCACCCTGCTCCCTCCTGGGGAGGCTCAGGTTCGATGTACTGAGTGCTCTGTTCACAGGCTGTTGGAGCGGGACATTTCCCCCCATCCTGGAGCGCGCAAAGGGCGACGGTCCACTTTCCGGACCTCTGTTCCTTTAGGAAGGGGCACTTTTTGGCCTTCTTTTTCGCCATCACGCCACCCCCGGGCTGGCGATATGAAAGCGGTTCATGTCCCGGAGTACCTGGCGCTTCCCGGCGTTCCAACCTGCAAATTCCTGGAGAAAACCTGCATAGGCGGGAGATCTGTGCGACATCGTGGA
>JAPKXQ010000032.1 GCA_026394765.1 Methanomicrobiales archaeon | reverse complement strand
GCATGGGGGAGCTGGAAGAGCCCGAGTAATCCCTACCTCAAGTATACCTGGGAATTTGTGGAGATATTCTCGAAGGGAGAGCTGAAAAAGGCAGGAGACCGGGTGAATATTGATATCTCTGCAGATGAGTTCAAGAAATGGGTTGTTGCGAAGTGGTCTATCGGCACAGAGCGCAATATGAAGGATTTTAACCATCCTGCGATGTTTCCCCAGGACCTTGTGGAGAGGACCCTCAAACTCTTCAGCTATCAGGGCGATATCGTGCTTGACCCCTTCAATGGTGCAGGGACCACCACGTTAGTCGCAAAGCGGCTTGGGCGCCGGTACCTTGGGATCGATATATCTGAAGAGTACTGCAAAACCGCAGAGAGACGGATCAAAGAGATGCTCCCCAACAGTCCGTTGTGCTGAAGAACTGAAAAATGTGCGTGTCTAGCGTGTGTTATTACACCATCCTAATATGCAACACAACGTGTAGCATAGCCTTAAATGAACCTTCGTTCATTGCTGACTTTTTACGAATTATGGTTGCGGACGCGTCCAGGTCGGAATGAACTCGCAAAGCAGGACAATCCCTAAACACATTCGACCTCTCACTCTTCTTTTACCTGTTGTATCCTGTCTATCAAGTAAATAAGCCCTAAATTTCTAATGAAAATCACATTCAATCCGACATTCGGCAGTAATTTTTCAATACTGAATAATTATTTTTTACAACTTGAAAGACAGTAATCCCACATCATTAGACTTAAATTCGACATTTTTTGCAATTTGAAAGTTGCATGGGCTTTCATTCACCACAAATAATATTTATGTAATACATACGCGAGGTTGTTTGATTTGAAACAACCTCTCCCATCCCGGATCACTTTTTCATATCTTGCATCGAGATTGTACGGGTTGAGGGGCCTGATCCAATCTTGGGATGTTAAAATTTTATCTGGCTTTGCTTATATATTTTTCCCAGGAAAAATGTTTTTATAATCTGCTTTTACTGCCGAAGGGTGGTTCAATCTCCCTAATCAGCCCGCTATGGGCCGTGCTGAGATCAGGGTCTGCCTCATGTTTTCATTCGTTTTGCCTGAACGCGGGCGTTTGTGGAAATTTGGCAAAAATGTTGCCAGGCGGGCATACGACCTGGTCCGGATATAAGGGACCAGAACGGGAGAGATAATCCCTATGCTGCCTGTTGCAGCAGCGAAGAGGAGAAGAAGGGTGTGTGGGGTTGAAAGGGAGTTTCCCACTATAAGCGTCTCTCCCCTAATCAACCAACGAGTGGTGTGGTAGCATTCAGATGATATCCATGGGCTCCAGTCCGAATCCAAATGGTGGGAAGAAGGGGGCGAGGTGGAAGAATGGGAACCCACCTGGAGGTAAGGCCGCCGGATTGGCATGGAAGCCCGCGCTCTCTTCACCACTCTGGGGGACAATATGAGGTACAGACACTTCGATCGGCTCAAATCCTGGTGTCACTCCCGATACCCCCTCAATGGCACGGACCGTAAGGACGTAGGCCTCATCTTCCTCGCTTGCTACCAGCCATGGGCGCCGGTACACCGCCGAGAATGTATGGTCCCCTGCGGAAGTGGCCATAAATTGCCAGGTATGTTCCCCCCCGGCGCCAACGAGGTTTGTTTGGGGAGAAAGGTAATCATCTATCATAAGTTTTAGACCTGGAGAGAGGGTCACATCCCACATGTACCCCGTGGTAGGGTTCTCATACAGGGTGACTCCGACAAGGTCCCCAACCACCACCTCAACGGTACTGCCGTTGTCGTTCTCGTCGAGCGTATATGTCGCTGCCATCGCAGGGCCTATTGCGAGGAGTGCGAGCACGATTGTGCCCACGATGGAAGCTATCCTTCGCGATACCATGATCTCCATACTTCCCGGATGTTATATATTTTTATTCAACCTGCAGGGATGATGGTGTATCCTGCCAATCCACACCACTATGCATGAGGTGGCGATCTCCCAGAAAAGATGGGGCATTCGATGATCTTTTCTCAATTTACGTCTTGGTATCATACCCGCACTGACCGACTCGAGGGGAGTTCACAATAGGAAGCAGCATGTCGTCACCACAGGGATGGTCCTCCTTGCACTCATCACACATCACCCACCCCTTCTCGCCCTCACAATTGGTGCAGAGCCAGGCAGCCTCATTCTCACATGTATGACAGATGACCTCTGGACTGTCGTTCCGAGCGAGGAGATTGACACTGGCATTCCTTGAAGATTGGGTGTAATTACCACTTCCCATGACCTTAAGTGTGAGGTAGGTCGTATCGCCATAGTCATAGAGATAGGAAAATACCGAGCCCTCTTCGAGTATTTCGTTAAGAGATACGTCAAAATCACTCTTCTCGTCCTCATTGCTCGACTCAAATGTTCTGTCATATATTGTGAAGGAACTTAGGTGACCGCAGCATTCAACCCAGATGTCGCGCAGAAATGCGTCGATATTCTCGAGAGTCGCATCTTCATCACAGATCATGAGGATCCAGTATTCTTTCCTTCTCGTCCCTTCAGCGAGTATCAAAAAACCCGTGCTATCGGCCCCGGGGTTGCAATGAGTCAGAAGATGTTTTGTAGCGGTCCGCTTTGTAAGCGGCTCTTTACATATCCTGCAGGTCCCGGGATAGGTCTTGGGCCCTCTCTTGGTAGCCATGTGGTTGCCTCATGCAGAATTATCCTGCTCAAATAATATGGTTTGTCCTTTCACTCCGAAGAGTTACGAACTCACTCACATCCCTACTTCCCTGAAGGGATATGACAGAAAGACGGGTGGTGGAGGCGGTAATTACGCAATTATTAGAGCCACTTTAATGGCTTACAACCTCGGAAAACTGTATACACGGTATATACCATCCCGATGATGCGATGATTGTGAGGGGAACTCTTCAGAGATGGAAAAGGACTTAGGCCCGCGCACCTTCTTTCAGTGCTCCTTAAACCCTTCTCTCACTTCAATAACAGTGAGACAAGTGGGCACTTCAGAATGAGGGGGATGGGCTCTCTCTACCTGGCCTCTGTCTACCGCGATATGAGGGCGATATGCTCTGCTGCTGCCACTGCAGTCTCCTCTTTCCCTTCGAGACGCGCGATGTCGCGGACCGCCTCAAGGACATGGACCGACTCCTCCAGGAACCCCAGGACATCTGCCGGGTATATCTCTATCCCATATGTATCCACGAGATGTCGACTGATATCTTTGTGATCGAGTCCATTCTCGCGCAGTTCTACTATCAATTTGGCAAAAGCACGCTCAGGACACCCGCAAAAAGGGGAGTCGCGACAGTTGCACCTGCAGAACTCCTGGATAAATGCGAGTATCTGGTCCCGGTGAGTCCCGTCAAGTGAGGAGAAGTTGATGCGGGAGGTGATCGCCTCGATAACCGTCCCATGAAAGGCCTGGTCAGGGAGGCGGTAGCCTGTGAACCGCTCTATCCTGCGCTTTGACTTCAGTCTGGCCTTATCGGCTATCACTAGGTTTCGCCTGGCTCCTCGTCAAAGTTCTTCAGAGAGGCCAATGCTTCACCCATGGTCTCACATTCGATCAGCCATTCGTCGAATAGCGAGGGCTCATCGATGTCGTCCTTTATGTACTTACCACAGCAGCTTGCACCATTGATCACATTCGCCCCAATCTCGGCCGCAATGGCGAGAGCCTTATCACTATCCTCTTCAATGACTTTTTTTCCCTCCTTAACAAGAACCTTGATCTCCTTGCGGAAGTCCCCCTCAAAGAATTTTTTCGCTGAAGCGAAGAGGACCAGCATCGAGAGCTGGACTGACTCCACGATCTCCCTGAGATCTCCCTCTGGCGGTGCAGTGAGGACGATCTCCTCCACCTGCTGGATCCTCGCAAGTGCTTCCTCTTTCGAGAACCTTGTGTTCTGATAGAGCTTCACGACTTTTAACACCGCGAGAGTGATGTCCATCCCAAAGCTGTAGAGGACGCGGAGCCCTTCGGGCATCTCTTCGGCACTACCTTCCGGTTCAAATGAGGCCTCTTCCAGACGCCGGAGCCAGTTCTCCCACCGCTCCCGGTTATAGAATATGTAGAAGAGTTTCATCGGCTCTGGTTCTGGCGCAGGTTTGCTCGTTCTCTTTGCCATCAGGTACAGCGTTCTCAGCAGATATTAAAAAGATTTTTGCTGAACGCTCCAATGCGAAGAAAGGATCGACCCATTTTTTTTCTGTCAAGACAACCCGGGCGGCAGACCCAGGCTATTCGCCGGTCTCCTCTCACCCTCAAATAGGATGCCAGGAAAAGAAGATGCAGAAACGTCGCATTGAAATGTGCGCTGGATAGGTTAGGAAATGGGTGGGGATGATCCCGGTATTACTGGAGAAGAGCCCGGAGACAGGGCGGTTGTGGTGCGCTACGGTGAGATCTTCCTTAAGAGTGAGCCGGTAAGGAGGCAGTTTATCGGCCGGCTCACGAGAAACCTCTACCATGCTCTTGATGCGGCAGGCGTTTCTGTCCGTATCACCACTCCGCGGGGGCGGGTGATCATCTGGGGCAGAGATACCACCCTCATAGCAGGCATCGCCGCCGAAGTCTTCGGGGTGGTGGACGCCGCCCCCTGCCTGGTCACCTCACACCAAATCGATGCTATCAAAAGTGCTGCGGTCGTTCTCACCGCGCCGCTCCTAGGTCCAGGGACTTCGTTTGCGGTCCGGGCACGAAGAGAAACTACAGAAGGGCCCTCAAGCCAGGACCTTGCGGCCACCCTTGGGTCATACATCCAGGCCACCTACCCGGGGTGCAGGGTGGACCTCACACGCCCTGAGGTCGTTGTCACTGTCGAGTCCCGAAAGACCGGGGTCCTGGTCTCGGTCGATAAGGTGAAAGGGCCCGGTGGCCTTCCCCTCGGGACCCAGGGGGGCCTCCTCGCGCTCCTCTCTGCCGGGATCGACTCTCCGGTCGCCTCGTGGATGATGATGCGACGCGGCTGTCGTATGACCCACCTCTTCATCGATGGGGGGCGTTTTGCAGGGACCGGTGTCATGGATGGCGCCCTTGAGAACCACCGACGCCTCTCTGCATGGTGCAGGGGAGTGCCCCTTCATATTGTGGTGGTCAGTGGCGTTCCGTTCTACGAGGCAGCAGAGAGGTCCCGCTCCACCCGGCTCACCTGTGTCCTCTGTAAGCGCTTTATGGTGAGGGTGGCCAGTGTCCTGCTCCCGCATACCGGCGCTGCTGCCCTCGTCACCGGGGAGAGTCTGGGTCAGGTGGCCTCCCAGACCCTTGGAAACATCAGGGTCATCTCGATGGCCACTACGGTACCGGTCCTTCGTCCGCTCATCGGAACCGACAAGCGCGAGATAGTCGACCTGGCACGGTCGATCGGGACCTTCCGGCATGGAAAAGGTGATGAGGGCCCTCAAACCCTCTGCTGTCATGCCGTCCCCAGGTATCCTGCCACTGATGCAAAGGTACACGAGGTTGAGGCAGCCGAGGCCCGTTCAGGCATTGATGCAGTGATAGCAGCAACCCTCAGATCTGTCCTTGTGGTGACGGCACAAGACGGCGTGGTGCTGTTTAGTAGCACAGTCCCGGTCAGCGCACTCCTCTCCCACCTTGCATGTCTATCAGAGAGAGAGGGTTTTACCCAGGTACTGTCTCCTGACAAAGAAGCCAGATAGAGATCTTTTAATTGGTCTTGGGGACAGACCTCCCCTTCCAAACCTCGCTCTCTTCATGATACTGATCTCACAAGGTGTCCTGGCAGCCTAATACCCAATCCATGCCTCATCAAGACTCTTTCGTATGCCTAGTAACGCAATTTTTTTGAAATGGGATATACAGCATGTGGGGAATAGATAATCAAACCACGTCCTGGTATGCAACACTTCGTGTTGCATAGCCTTCTATGAACCTTCGTTCAGCGCTGACTTTTTATTCCACTTCGAAGAGGAATTACTCATGCAAAGCAAATTGCCATTTATCTATGGGGTCCTTCTCGTGTTCCTCCTCGCCTTGTTCTCCGCACCTGTGAGCGGCCTTGCGAGCTTCTCTGGGGGGACCGTGACGATATCGGAACCGACCGATGACGACGTCTTTGCGACCGGAGGGACAATTGAGGTGAATGCGCCGGTCAGGAGCGTGACTGCCGCTGGGGGGATGGTGACCATCAACGCGCCTGTGGCCGGAGATGTTCTCGCTGCCGGGGGAACTATCACGGTGAATGGGGATGTGGGCGGCAAAGTTATCGCTGCCGGTGGCACCGTCAAGTTAAACGGAGAAGTAGGGACAAATGTCGTGATCGCCGGGGGTGACGTCGTGATAGGGAAAGGGGCGGTTATCGCACGTGACGCTACAATATTTGCCGGGACTGTCACGAATGCAGGGACTGTTACTGGCCGCCTCTCTGTGGAGACGCAGCAATTCCAGAACCCCGGGACAGCCGGGGAACTTGATGTCCGTATCCAGCAGAGCAGTGGCATGCTCTCTGGTATCCTCAAGCTCTTCGGGGTCCTCTTCTTT
Organism: Methanomicrobiales archaeon; assembly: GCA_026394765.1. Classification (GTDB taxonomy): domain Archaea; phylum Halobacteriota; class Methanomicrobia; order Methanomicrobiales; family Methanospirillaceae; genus JAPKXQ01. Next base: position 306 of record JAPKXQ010000032.1, on the reverse strand, counting down.
GTCGGGTGTCTCTTATTTGGCCTGGTACTGGTCCGGTATGCGCCCCGGCTCATTACGCCTGCGGTGACAACGCTGCGGAGGTCACCTCTTCTCACGCTCGTTATCGGGGTGGGTGGCGGGGTCGTCCTTGTCATCGCCTCCCTCATCCTCACCCTCATCATAATCGGGATTCCTTTTGTCATCCCCCTCATAGCGCTCCTGGTCCTTGGTCTCCTCGGAGGCGGCGTGATCTTTTCATCAGCGCTTGGAAAGGCCATTCTTGCCCTCGCGAAGTGGGAACGTCCGGACTGGGTCGCTTACATCCTC
>JAPKXQ010000104.1 GCA_026394765.1 Methanomicrobiales archaeon | reverse complement strand
AGAGCCCCGAAGGGTTCGTCCATCAGGAGCACAGCCGGGTCTACTGCAAGAGCGCGTGCAACTGCTACCCTTTGACGCATTCCCCCTGATAGTTCATAGGGGTATGACTTTGCAAATGTGGAGAGCCCTATCAAGGCCAGGTAATGATCTGCCCGCTTCAGCCTCTCTTCTTTTGGGAGGCCCTTCACCTCGAGGCCGAAGGTGACGTTGTCCCGTACCGTCCGCCAGGGATAGAGTGAGTACTCCTGAAAGATCATCGTCATCCGCGGACTAGGTCCTCTCACCGGTACACCATTCAGGAGGATCTCGCCTGAGCTGGGGTGTTCAAGGCCGGAAATGACCCTTAGGAGCGTTGTTTTGCCACATCCTGAAGGGCCGAGCAGGCAGACAAACTCCCTCTCTGCAATAGTGAGGCTGATATCTGACAGGGCGAGGATACTCAAGCCCGCTGCCGTGGTGTAATCTTTGCAGATTCTATCTATTACGAGTAACAATACAATCCCTACCTCGCTTTCTCCTGCCAGCGGAAGTACCGGTCCTCAACAGCCTTGAGGATCATGTCAATGCCCAGACCAATTACGCCAATTACGATCATTCCTGCGATGATATACTGGATTTGGATAAAATTATAGGCATAAATGATGAGGAACCCAAGACCAGAACTTGCTCCTGGGAGCATCTCTGCAGCGACCACTGACATCCATGCAATACCGAAACCTATCCTGAGCCCAGTCCAGATGGTGGGGGCTGCTGCCGGGAGTATCACTTTGGAGAGGACCTGCAGTTCGCGTGCCCCAAATATCGCAGCAGTCTCGATCCATGTCCTGGGGACACGTCGCACCCCATCGACTGTGTTGAGGAGTATAGGAAAGAACGCTCCAATGAAGATGATGAAGACGACTGAAGTGAGCCCTATTTTGAACCAGGCAAGTGCTAAAGGGATCCATGCTATGGGGGGGATAGGTCTGAGGATCTGGACAAGGGGGTCGACTGCAGATCTGATGGCCTGGAATCGTCCCATCAAGATTCCAAGAGGGATTGCAACTGCCACACCGGCGAGGAACCCCAGGGTGACCCGCGTCAGGCTCGCAGCGGCATTGGAGATGAGACTACCGCACCCCATGATATCGGCACCAGGGGTGAGCAGGACTGCTGCAACAGAGGTGACGGTCGGGAGTATGAACTGGTTATTGATTAAGAGTGCCGCTGCTTCCCATACTATCAGGACAAGGGCAATGAGGAGGATGGGGTAGAGACCCCTCATGATTTAGGCCTGCTTCACCGTAACCCCGCTTGATTCAAGGGCATATCGGAATTGGACATCCTGTATGGACCCTTTTAGTGGTGCAGCTATAAGGAGAGGCTTTCCGGCATTGCTCCGCGCTGCCGCGTAGTCAATAAAGCTATCCCAGTCGGTAACTGGCGCCCCTTGCGAAATAACGAGGGCTGAACCTTCCATCTGGACCGGGAAGACAATCTTTACTGGGGTGCCCTTGTCAATTGCCGCGATGGTTGGAGGAGTCCCGACGACTGCGAACTGGATGTTGTCCTGGGCGAGGAGGGTCATCAGCTGGGGACCTGCATCGCCACGCACCAGCTGCACCTCGGCAACTACCTTGTCACCAATGATGAGATCGGCAGTATCGACCTTGCCGGGGGCGTCGGTGCGTGGTTTTAATGCGGCACCGTACTTTTCCTTGAAGTACTGCCACTTCTTGAGTGCGACAAAGAGCATCGAATCATGGTCAGAGGGCAGGTACCCAATGGAGATCTTTGCTGGTCCGTCTGTTGGAGCCGTGATCGCACCTTTTGCTAGCAATGCCCGGCCCCTTTCATAGGGGGTAAAGTCAAAGATGATCGCGTGCGTCTGGTCTGTTGTTGCATTGGCGAGTGTTCCACTGAGGAGTCCAAGGCTCTTTAAACTCGAAATGAACAGGTCATTGCTCTTGATCCACGCAGGTGAGGGGTCGGTGCCGAACTTAATAGTTGGCATCGATGCTTTCTCAACATCGATCGAGCTGACCGTGACGTTTCCAAATGTCATCTCCTTGCTACCAAACATCCAGTCGGCGCTGATCTCAGCAGCCTCGTCACGATTATCCCTGGTGTAATCGGTCGCAGCGATTATGAGGGCCGAGACGGTATCTACCAGTGCAGGGCTCTTGTTGATGAGGTCGCGCTGCACCACAAAACTGTCACAGGTGTGGTCCTTCCATGAACCTGCAGGGGGTAGGTCCTGCGAATAAGAGACCACTTTTCCGATTCCACTCTCGTCTGCAACTGCTGCGTAAGGCTGCCAGGCCATGAATCCATCGATCTGGTCTGTCGAGAGGAGGGCAGGCATCTGGCCTACTGCAGTGTACATTACCTTCACTTCAGGCATAGTCGTCCCGGGGGTTGTAACCGGGGTGGTAGCCCCAGGCTGAACCGGTGTAGCAGGTGGCTGGGTACATCCCGCCAGGCATAGCGCGACGGCCACCAGGAGGACCGCCAGGAGAGGAATGACGCGTCGATACATGGTAAATATCTTCTCTCTCCTGAAATAAAATAATGCTCTTTATAACAAATTAATTATCTCAAAAGGTTATTGATCTCATATTTTCTATCTATTAATATCAAAACAACGTGAAGTCATACTAAAATGTCGGTTCAGTCCCTGTATCCGCGTCACACCCGTCTGGGATATGCAGGCATCTCCCCCCACACATTGAGGATGTAGAGATCCCCTTGGGGATGATGAGGGTGCATTAATCAATAGATCGAGCACTTTTACCTGTACGCGACGCGTGACGGGTGGGTACCCGCCCTCACCTGCGGGGCCGGCACAAAACTCCCTGGTCATGGTTGCCCCATTACGGCATTATAGAAACTGGGGTTTGTAGTGCCGCATAGTATATAGGTCGGAGTTCACACGCGGATTGAACTGGAGATTCGATATGACAGCAGAAGATGTGGTGAGGCGGGGGCGTCTATCAGGAGAGAGGGATGCGCGCATCGCAGCATTCCTCTCCTCAATGACCGCAGACAGGACCATTGCAGGGGCCGATGTTCTGGTTGACATCGCTCATACCCTGATGCTCCTGAAACAGGGGATAATAGTGAGAGAAGCTGGTAGACCACTCCTCGGAGCACTCCTCGCCCTTTACTGGGAAGGAGTCCCGGATGAGGCATTTGATGATCGCTTCGAGGATATACACGCAGGTATCGAGTCAATGCTTATAAGTGCGATTGGAGAAGGGGCAGGGGGAAGGCTGCACACCGCAAGATCAAGGAATGACGAAGTGGCGACCTGCATCAGGATCGCGCTCCGGGATGCGGTTCTCGTGCAGACCGCCTCACTTATAACCCTTCGGGGTGTGCTCCTTGATGTCGCACAACATTCAATGGAAGCGATAATGCCCGGCTTCACCCACATGCAGCATGCGCAGCCTACGACCCTCGCCCACCACCTACTTGCGTACGAGGCTGCATTTGCCCGGGACACCGCCCGCATGACCGGGGCGTATGGGCGTGTCAATCGCTCTCCCCTGGGTGCGGCGGCATTTGCTGGTACTACATATCCGATTGACGCCCGATCAACTGCTGTGCACCTTGGGTTTTCCTCAACCCTTGGGAACACCATGGACGCCGTTGCAGGGCGCGACGTGGTCCTCGAGGTTCTTGCCCACCTCGCGGTGATGATGACATCAGTGAGCCGCCTGTGCGAGGATCTTATCCTCTGGAGCTCACGGTTCATCGGCTTTGTCAGGCTCGCTGATGCATACTGCTCCACGAGCTCGATTATGCCACAGAAGCGGAACCCCGATACTGTCGAGATCATGCGGGCCAAGGCAGGTTCAGTTATTGGGGCATGTTCTGCTGCGATGGTGATCACCAAAGGTCTCCCGATGAGCTACAACCGCGACCTCCAGGAGATCACCCCTCACCTGTGGCGCGCGATATCGGATGCACGGGAGAGCACCGACCTCCTCGCCGGGGTGCTGGAGACCGCCGTGTTTGACCTGGACCGGATGCGCCTTGAAGCAGGGCAGGGTTCTTCAACTGCAACAGACCTCGCAGACCACCTCGTGCAGAATGCAGGGCTTCCCTTTCGGACCGCCCATTCTATCGTGGGAAGAGCAGTTGCAAAAGGAGGCCTCGACCCTGCGACCCTTCATGCCGCTACTATTGAGATCACGGGAAACCCTCCTGGGGCGAAGGGTATGAGTGACAGTGAGGTAGCAATGGCACTTGACACGGAGAGGAGTGTTGCGATGAGGAGTTGTGTGGGAGGTCCCGCGCCAGTTGCGGTCCGGGCCACCATAAATGAAGAGAGGGCCTGCCTCGAAGGGGACGCTGCATGGGCGGCTCATGAGCGCGGACGTATTGACCAGGCGATCGCCGGCCTCATCAGGGATGCTGAGGAGATGGTAAAGGGATGAGTAGTATCGAATCCGGCGATCTGGTCTCTTGCAGGCTCGCAGGCGTGGAGCGAAAGGCGACCTACATCACCAGTCGAGATAGTTACGCGGTGGTCAAACTCGGGAGTGGGTACAACGTTGGGGTGCCTTTCGAGTGGATCTCTCGTATCGGGGCCCAGGAAATCCCTGCCCCTGCCCAAATACTGGTAAGCCAGGACGATTCCCTTCCCCCCCTCTCGATAATCTCGACCGGGGGGACTATAGCATCCCGTATCGACTACCGGACCGGAGCCGTCACCTCGCAGTTCCGGGCCGAAGACATCCTCACGGCAATACCGCGCCTTGGCGGCATAGCCCGGTTCCGAACGCTCCAGATATCCTCCATCCTATCAGAGAACATGACCCCGGCTATCTGGCAGCAGCTTGCCCGTGCAGTTTACGACGAGGTGGCTGCCGGCGTTCATGGGGTTATCGTGACCCACGGGACCGATACGATCTCCTATACTGCCGCAGCACTGAGTTTCATGCTCACCACACCAGTCCCGGTCATCTTTGTCGGTTCCCAGCGGTCTGCAGACCGTCCCAGCTCTGATAACATGATAAATGCTGTCTGTAGTGCGGCGGTTGCAACAAGCCCACTTGGAGAGGTGGCCGTGGTGATGCATGCAACTTCAAGCGATAACTCCTGTGCGATCCACCGGGCTACACGGGTGAGAAAGATGCACACCTCCCGTCGGGACGCGTTTGCGAGCATCGGGAACCGGTCGCTCGGACATGTCGCGTACCCCTCTCTCGCCGTCACTCTAGGTGTGGATGTGGTTCATAGGGGATCTCATGCCCTCTCGCTGAGAGACGGACTAGAAGAACGGTGTGCCCTCGTGCAGTTTGCCCCGGGTATGAGCCCATCTGTGCTCGAGGGTTTATCAGGTCTCAAGGGCCTCGTCATCGCCGGAACCGGCCTCGGCCATGTGAGTTCAGCATGGATCCCGGCCTTAAAAGACCTGGTAGCGGCTGGTTGCACAGTCGTGATGACCTCCCAGTGCCTCAATGGGAGAGTCTGTGACAGGGTCTATGACACCGGCCGCGATCTCCTCGACATCGGCGTAATAGAGGGGGAGGACATGCTCCCTGAGGTCGCACTTGTGAAACTGATGTGGGTCTTAGCCAACACTGCGTCTCTGGACGAGGCAGCTCTTCTGATGCGGGAAGATTTGAGGGGAGAGATCGCGATGCGGAGTGCTCATGCTACCTGATGATATTGGGCTCCTAGCCGGGATCGAGATCCACCAGCAGATCGATTCCAGGAGGAAGCTCTTCTGCAACTGCCCTACCGCCATGAGAGTTACTTCCGAGCACACCGGGGAGTTTTCCCGGTACCTCCGTGCGACAGTGAGCGAGATGGGGGAGATCGACGAGGCAGCCAGGGAAGAGATGCGGGACGAGCGCCTGTTCACGTACTACTCGTACGACACCACCTGCCTCGTGGAAGAGGACGACGAGCCCCCCACGACCCTCAACGAGGAGGCCCTCGGGATCTGCCTCCAGATCGCTAAGACCTGCCTGATGACCCCGGTCCCACAAGTCCATGTGATGCGAAAGTTGGTCATCGACGGTTCCAACACCTCGGGGTTCCAGAGGACTGCACTGGTGGCGACAGACGGCACCCTCCCGGGAGGGGGCCTGATCGAGACGATTTGCCTGGAGGAAGAGGCTGCACAGCGGGTATCTGATGCGATCTTCTCTCTGGACCGTCTCGGGATCCCCCTCGTCGAGATCACCACCTCACCGTGCATGCACAGTCCCAGGGAGGTCAGGGACGTGGCCGAGTACCTTGGCATGGTGCTGCGGTCGACTGGCAGAGTGAAACGGGGGCTAGGGACGATCCGTCAGGACGTGAACATCTCGATATCGGGTGGGGCCAGGGTGGAGATCAAGGGTGTTCAGGAGCTCGACCTTATCGAAGAGATGGTGGAGCGTGAGGTGACCCGCCAGCGTACCCTCCTCGAGATCCGCGAAGAGTTGCATAGGAGGGATGCAAAGATCTGCGAAGATGCTATCGACGTCAGCACCCTCTTTGCAGGGACATCTTCAGGGATCCTGAAGAATGCATCTTGCGTCCTCGCAGTCCTCCTCCCTGGGTTTGGGGGCATGGTAGGGCGTGAGATCCAGCCCGGGAGACGTCTCGGGAGCGAGATCTCGGATTATGCAAAGAAGTGCGGTGTGGGAGGGATCTTCCATACCGATGAACTTCCGGCATATGGGGTGACACCTGACGAGGTAGCAGCCCTTAAGGAAGCGGCGAAGGCACGAGAGGATGACTGTGTCATCATCATCGCAGCTGATCGGCAGAGAGCCGCCTGTGCCGCCCGGCAGGTGACCCGCCGCGCTCGTTATGCCCTGCTCGGAGTTCCTGAAGAGACGCGGAAGATGCTGGAAGGGGGCAGCACCGCGTACATGAGACCACTTCCGGGTGCAGCAAGGATGTACCCTGAGACCGATATTCTGCCCGTATCCATCAGTGATGCACGATGGGAATCAACTGTTGTACCGCCGCTCCTTACCGAGCGTGCTAAAGTATTTACTGAGCGCTATGGCCTCGATGAGGGACTTGCCAGGCAGGTGGCCTTCTCTGATCGCCTCCCCCTCTTTGAAGAGGCCGTTGCCGCTGGGATAAGACCCGCGCTTGCAGCAAGGACCCTGCTTGCCACCCTCCGTGAACTCTCAAGGGACAATGTCCCAGTGGACCGTATCCAGGACTCATCCCTCATTGGTGCACTTCTGGCCGTGGAGCAGGGGCAGGCAGCGAAAGAGGCACTGCCTGATATCCTCAGCGCACTCGCCGGAGGAGAGGAGATCTCAACTGCACTGGGGCGACTTGCACCCCAGGTCGCTACTGCAGACCTCGATGACATCGTCGCGAGGATAGTAGGTGAAAGGAAGGCATTTGTGCGTGAGCGTGGGATGGCCGCGCTTGGGCCACTCATGGGAATCGTGATGAAGGAGGTCAGGGGATCGGTGGACGGACAGGTGGTGAGCAAAGCGTTGAAAGATGCGATCTCCAGGGAACTGAGTGTGTAGTAGGGGACTTACTCCGAATGGTACATATCTTTATCAGGGGTCTCGGCAAAAAAGATCAGGAGTTTGTTCATGGGAAAGACAGGTTCGACCCATTGGGTCCAGATTAAAGGCGTGAAAGGGCAGATCCGCCTTGTGCCGAGATCAGAGGGCGACGTGAAGCGTCCAGGCCCCAACCAGCGTTTCAAGGCCGGAGCACGCCCAGCAGCGCCAGAACAGGATGGGATGGGATATCGCGGGGGTAAGAGGCGCGGTGGCGGCGGGCGCAGGAGACCAGCGCCCGGAGGGAGGGGCCGTGGTGAGGTCTCCCCTACTGCCAATCCCCTCATCCGGCGTCCCATGCGCCGCGCAAAGTCTATGGTGCTTGGCGCCAAGCAAAAGTCACGATAATTTGGGTAGGGTACGGTGGGAAGTGAGAGGGCACTTCCCAATCTCATTTAAGATCGAACGATCATGAATCTGATATGGATCCCAAGAGCGCAGTAAAGACCTATCAATTTGCAGAACGGGCGAAGTCAGAGCTGATAATAGCTGCCCAGCTAACCACCGCTTTTGCAGGGTTCCCGGAAGGAGAACGTGCCGGGGGAAAAAGGATGCTTCTGCTTCTCTTTGACGCGGTAAGATCAGAGACCGAATTCGCGATCAAAATTACAGGTGACCAGGAGTTTCGACGGGCCTCAGACCGTATGTCAGAAGCGATCAGTCTGATCGAGAGCGACAACTATGGGGCAGCCTCCCTCAAGGTGAGCGAGGGGATCAGCGCGGCAACCACTTCAGCCCAGGCAGCGTGGCAGGTCCTCTCAACCCATGGACTCCTCTGAATTCCTGGAATTTCTATCAAGTCGCTCTTCGGTACGCGAGTTTACCGGGGCACCGGTGTCTTCGGGGGAGGTGCTCCATGCCCTCGACTGTGCCTCCACCGCCCCAAGTGCAGGGAACCTCGAGGCATGGGACGTCGTAGTGGTCAGCGATGCGGCGTTACTGGGACGTCTCGCTGCAGCAGCCTATGGGCAACAGCATGTGCATGATGCAGCAGTCGTCTTTGTCGTCTGCGCCAACTATGCACGATCGATGGATAAGTATGGTGAACGTGGGATGTTCTACGCGACAATGGATGCAGCGATAGCATGTACTTACCTCATGCTTGCCCTCCATACACAGGCTATCCAGTCCTGCTGGACCGGGGCATTCGACGAGGATAAGGTAGCATCAGCCGTGGCGCTTCCTGATCACCTCAGCCCGATCGCTCTTCTTGCCGCTGGTTATGGTCTGCCTCCCGTGGTCCAGACCGGCAGGATGGCGGTATGGGAGCACGTTCACTGGAATAGGTGGTGAAAGACGCCATATGGGAGACTTTCTTGTCACGCTGGAGTCAGCCTGGATCATCAGGAACGCACCCTCACTTGAGGATGCAGTAGGAATTGCCATCGCGGAAGCCGGGAAACAGCTCAATCCCACAGCCAAGTTTGTTGATGTGGAGGCTGGTATGCTCGCCTGTCCCTTCTGCGAAGGGGAGCTGAACAGTGCCATCATCATCGCCGGGACCGCACTGGTCGGACTGGAACTTCAGATGAAGGTGAAGAATGCTGAGACTCCGTTACATGCTGAGCGGATCGCGAAGTCCACAATCGGAAAGGCGCTCAGGGACATCCCGCTCAGGGTATTAGAGGTTGAGGCACTCTGATGTACGTTGCGGGCCATACTGCTATCGACCACATCTGTAAAGTCAAGGCATTTCCCCCAAAAAATGGTTCAGTGCCAGTACTGGACCGGCAGATCTACTTCGGGGGAGGGGCTGGTAACATTGCTGCCGGGATTGCACGCCTGGGCGGTAAATGTACACTGATAAGTGCGGTTGGAGAGGACTTTGCCGGAAGTTCTTATGAGCGCTGGATGGAGGAACTTGGGATCACCCGCCAGTTCTTTGTGGTGGAAGGTACTAGGACTGCGACTGCCTTTCTCTTCACCGACGAGGCTGGGGATCAGATCACCTTCTTCGAATGGGGAGCATCCAGGATCTTTCCTTCCTGTGTTGCACCTGCACTCCCCTTTGTCCACCTCGCGACCGCGGACCCGGACTTTAACACCCGCCTCGCAACGCAGGGGGACTTTGTCTCGTTCGACCCGGGCCAGGACCTCCCCAGGTACAGCCGTGCCCAGCTCGAGTCAATAATCGGTAATACTAATATCCTCTTTGCAAACCACCACGAGGTTGCAGGGATGTGCAGTATGATGGAATGCACTCCTGACGAGCTTGCCAGCAGAGTCCCTATCGCGGTATTCACTGAGGGTGGTGCAGGGTCTATCCTTCATGCACAAGGCATTGCGACGCATATTCCGGCAGTAGACGTTCACATGCATGATCCCACCGGTGCAGGGGACGCGTACCGTGCCGGATTTTTAGTCGCATATCACCATGGTTACAGCCCGCTGGTCTGCGCCAGGATCGGTACTACCACGGCATCCTTCGTGGTGGAAGTGGTGGGGTGCCAGACCAACCTCCCCACCTGGGCGATGATGGCGAAGCGTTATTGCCAGGTCTTTGGTGACCTGCCCCACAGGGGGGATTGAGGGGTGAGGTGTGCGGCGCTCACGTCTGGCGGAAAGGACTCCATCCTTGCCATCCAAAAGACGCTTGACGCCGGCCACACCATCACCCACCTCGTAACGGTTACGTCACAGAACCCTGACTCTTACATGTTTCATACCTCAAATATCGCTGCAGTCCCAGTCATCGCACGCCTCGCAGGAATGGCATACCATGAGATAGCTTCTCAAGGGGTAGAGGGGGAGGAGGTGGGCGACCTTGAGGTCGGGCTCTCTGTTATTGACTGTGACGCTATTGTCTGCGGTGCAATTGCATCCCGGTACCAGAAATCCCGGGTCGATGGTATAGCAGAACGACTCTCTCTCGAGGTCCTCGCACCCCTCTGGCAGATGGACCCCTTCTTGCTTCTGGATGAAGTTGCGGCCCGTCTCACCGCGATAATCGTGGTAACTGCTGCAGACGGGATACCTGACCACCTGCTCGGCGCACCTATTGATCAGGAGACTATCCGGGATCTCACACGCCTGTCAGTCACCCATGGAGTCCACCCGGCGGGAGAGGGGGGGGAGTACGAGACCCTCACCCTTGCCGCACCGTTCTATGAAAGCCCCCTCTCTTTCACCCATACGGAAGTCTTAGAGGGTGGCGGCAGGCGGGAGCTTGTCCTATCGGGGTTTGCCTGATATGCGCGACGGGGGAGATGAAAGGCTCGCCAACCTGGCAAGATACCTCTTCACCGCGCCTCCGTGGTACCTCACGCTCGCCTTTGCTATTGCTCTTGGGTCGACAGTTGACCTTGCTGCATGGGTACTCAGAGGCGACGCACGATTCCCTGGGACCCTTGCACTCTCGATACCGGCGCTTGTAAGCACAGTCCTCACCCTCCCCCTGCTCAATCTCGTAAAGGCTCCTTTCACATGGAACCGGTCTGCACTCCTTGCATCGAGTTGCACCCTCTTCTCCTGGATGATCATCCTCCCTTCATTCTTTCTCGCACCAATAGCGTTCCCAATAGCATGTGCTGTCGCATTGGGGCTGGAGACCGGTCTGCGTCTCCTAGTCCTTGCCGCGATCGCTGATGCCAGGGTGAGCCGTGTGGCACTCCCGGCCCTGACCCAGGGGCTCACTGGGGTCATCGCGCTATCTGCTATCTTTCCCTTGCCATTCACCCTCTTCTCTGTTGTTGCCCTGCTCACTTTTGGAGTAGCGTTCCGGGTCCTCGTCTGGGCTATCGAACGCCCCCTTCTGCGCACCTTCCGTGTGAGTGGCTTTAAGTTCTTAAACACCCTTCTCGCACACTTAACCGATGGCTCACACGATCTTGAAGGGTTCTTCCGGGGTTTTGGGGAACGTGTGGAGATCCCTGTTGCAGTCATCCGGATCGCATGCGAAGGGGGTGGGGAGGTGGTGGTCGCGGTACCCCATGTCCACCCCGGCCCTCTCGGTGAGGTGGGGGGTGGTACCATCCCTCGCCGTTTTCAGGAAGCTTTTGAGGCGTTTGTCCTTGTACCGCATGGTTGCGCCACCCATGACTTCAACTTAGTCGCCCGGGAGGAGATCGATGCCCTCACTACGGCAGTCAGGACCGTGCTCGCGTCCTCAAAACTTATCCCATCAGCGAGCCGGTCTACCCGGGTGAAGAGTGGCAGCGTCAACCTCCTTGTCCAGTGGGTGGGAGACGCTCTTTTCGTGGTCGGAACAAGGGCACCAGCCAAGACTGAAGATCTTGACTTTGCACTTGGACTCACGTTCCTTGCTGAAGGGAGGCGGGTAACGTCTTGTCTGGCATTTGTCGACGCCCACAACAGCCTGAACGGAGATGCCGGTGCAGTGAGGCCCGGGACACGGATCGCGGGGGAGTACACCACTGCGGTTAGGCAGGCCGTTGACTATGCCCCTTCCCTGCCACGCTGTCCACTCGAAGCCGGGGCCTCACGCGTCTTTCCACCATTTGGTCTGATGGAGGGGATTGGTGAGACCGGCATCTCAGTCCTCGCCCTGCGATGTGACGGTCAGACCACCGCGTATGTCCTAATAGATGGGAACAACATGGCAGGAGGCGTGCGGGATGCCATCAGGGGTGCTGTACTCGAATACGTGGACGAGGCAGAGATTATGACGACCGACTCTCATGTCGTCAACACAGAGCGCTCCCGCAACCCTGTAGGGATGCACCTCCCGGCATCTGCCCTAGTACCTTTTGCGGTAACTGCAGTCAAAGAGGCAGTGGCAGGGCTAAGACCGGCCCATGCCGGGGGTCAAGTGGCATATGCACAGGACGTTACGGTCTTTGGACCTGGCAAAGTGGGTCAACTTGCGGGAACGGTGAGCGCACTCCTCTCTCTTTTGGCTCCGATCGCCATGATGCTGATCGTCATTGCCCTTCTCGTCCTGGCAATACTGGCCCTCATCCTCTAGTGGAAACGCCGATGCCCACGTATCAGGACCGTGAATCCCGTAATTTTATCTATCCTGGGGCTTTAAGATCAGGACGATTCCATTAATAACGCCTGTTGTATCTCGTACTGCCGTGGCAGTGAGTGTCCCTTCATGGAACCCCCCGCGGGGCAGCCTGAACCTGATGACACGGTCCCGCACCACCCCTTGGGCGTTCACCTCTGCCAGGAGTGTGGTGGTCTCTACAGAACTTTCGGTAACGGTTGCGAGGTTTCGCCCTTTGAGGGAGTCCCTTTTCACCCCCACAAACTCTTCAGCTGCCCGGTTGAGATCAGAGACTGTCCCATCTGGGTTGAGCATGAGGAGGGGAGCGGTGGTGTCTTCCACAAGGGACCTTGCATAGAAGGCCGCAGTCTGGAGGGTGAGTTCAGCACGTCGACGGTCGGTGATGTCATTGACATGGACAATCACCTTCTTCACACCGTCAAGGGTCACAGTCGTCCCGCTCACCTCGGCAGGGAAGGTCGTTCCATCACGCCGGCGGCCCTCTATACCAATATAGATCCCTTCCTCCATCCCACCTCCAGTAAGGGACCGGACGACTGACCCCCCCTCCTCTAGAGTGAGAATGGTCTCCACAGGCCGGCCAGTGAGACTGTCTCTTTCATAGTGAAACATCCTCGTGGCAGCCATATTTGCCTCATGGATCGTCCCGTCAAGTGATACGAGCATGATGCCATCGATAGAAGCCTCTACAAGGGCGCGGTATTTCCTCTCGTTCTCCATTATCCGCTGTTCTGCAGCTTTTCTATCAGTAATATCTAGGGCGAGGGTGGAGAACTCTGAGACTGTCTTTCCTCCAGAACTGTGAGCGATGAGGATAACCTCAACAGGGATGGTCTTTCCCCCCCGGGCATTGAGGCGGGACTCGTGCCGCCATACCCCTTGGGTGATAGCCTGGGGGATCCCGGTCTGCAGGAACTCTGCCCGATCAGAGGGTGTGAAGAAGTCAGTGATCGAGAGGGAGGATATGTCTGCAGAACTGTCGATCCCTAGGAGGTTTCTTCCGGCACGGTTGAGGTAGATGAGTTTGCGTGATGGATTCCAGATCGCCACCATGGATGGGTTTGCTTCGATTATTGCGATAAGTTTCTTCCTTGATTCTTCCACGGCTTTCCATAGGGTTATGTCACGGAGGATGATACTGAAGTGTTCCTTTCCCTGGTAGCGGATGCGGCTGATTGATACCTCTGCAGGGATCATGCGCCCATCTTTTGTCCTCATCGATGTCCCGGCAAGGAGGCTCCCCTTATCTTCAATCCTCGCACTGACCCCGGTTATCGTCTGGAGTGGGATGTCAGGGAGTACCTCCTTGATACTGATGCCAAGGGCCTCATCAGGGGTGTATGCGAGGACTCTCACTACGTTTTCATTGGTGTGGATCACCTTTCCTTCCTCATCGATCCAGATGTGGGGGTCCCCGGTACTGTCGATGGCAAACTGGAGGAACTGGAGCTGCTGGCGCTGGCTCTCCAGGTGTTCCACCTCGTCATAGAGCTGACGGTTCACCTCGCGCAGATCGTCTGTCCGCCTCCTTATCAGTTCATCCATTCCTTCCTGGTATGCTTTGAGACGATCTGTGAGATCATGCTCGGCGGTAATATCAATACCGGTAGCCGTGTACCCGGTCAGTCCCTCGCCTCGTGAAAAGATACCCCTCACAGCCCAACGTTCCCAGCGAGCCGGCCTGTCAGAGATGATCACAGGAAATGTCACCTCCCGCACCGGCTCGCTTAAGGATATCGTGCGGACAATGTCTCCTACCCGTGCGGTGTCCTCGCCAGTTGCAAGGTCATAAAAAGGTCTTCCCACCATCGTTCCCGCTGTCTTCTGATACATTCGGGTGAATGCACCCGATGTACCAACGACTTTCAGGTCGGGTGCAAGCGTCAGATACATCTCCCGCTGATCAATACTGCTGTGAGAAATTCGTCCATGGGGTCCTTGGAGCGGCAACAAAACGTCACCTTCAATGGTAGATTTAAGAATGAAGCAGGTCGCAGGGGCCCCATCATAGAGGACGACTTGCACTATGCGGGAATAAAATGCCCTGCGATCAGACTTTGTCAAAAATTGGAAAGGCTCACGCTCACTTCCTGGTTCAAGAGCAGCCCTGATACATTTGGTGGTCTCTCTTGTGATCAGTGTGGAGAATGGCGCCGTATGTACTCGTCTTCCTACCACACTCTCAAGGGTGCATGATGCAAGATCCGAGAACGCAGCATTCATCCCAAGGACCGTTCCATCAGGGCTGATAAGGAGGAATGGATCTGTTATTATCGCCTGAATAGCAGAATAGGGGACCCTGCAGGATGAGAGATAGATATGCGAGATCCCTGCCTGGCGCATCTCTGCCTCGCCGAGGAGGAGGAGAGTCTGGAGGTGGCGTGCAACAGTATTCCTGTTGAGTCCGAGTACCCGTGCAATTGCCTTGATATTTATCCCGGACTGATGTACCGCAAGGAGACTTCGGATCCTTGATACTTCATCTACTTCGACTTTGTCCTGTTCAATGACTGGGTCCATTATCCTCTGGCTGGGAATGATGAACTGCCCCTGCCCCTCCGAGATATCTTATGCAACCTAATATCTATGCTATGCAGATAAGCATTATCCATGCTCATCCTGCAATAGATTTATTCTTTGTTCTCTTCAAACTGGTTCTCTTTCATGTGTCATCGGTTAAGCCCGAATTCCGTCGTTTACCGCATTTTATTCACAAAGAAGCGTAAATATTGATTCATGTTACATCGTGATAATTCGCCCTAAATAGCATACAACCATTCATCCAGGTCAGGTGATAAGCCAGCAATGGTGATCCGCAGGAATTTATCACCACAGTAGCGAAACTTAGACCCAATATAATCGAAATCCACTGAATCACTACAAGGTTTTCCTTAACCGATGACCATGGGTTCTCTTTTCATAGGGTGGTAAAGCACTGATCTCTCCCCCGTCAGGTCGGGTCGTAACCAGTGGGTGCAGAACTTTCCTCCCATTGTGGAGTGAAACTATAACGCGCAGAAAAGATCTGTCAGGTCTCATGCACTGGTATCACGATATCATGCCGCAGATCGTCCTGAAATGATTCCTGGCTTATCCGGGGGTTTTAATTTTCCAATCGGAAAAAACTTCATATTTTTGATATTATGACAATAAGGTTCTGGGATCATGGCGGATTGAAATTGGCTTAAGTTTTGGAAATATTGGGGACTCTCTATCTATATAATCTGCATCCGAGAGAGATTTTCGATTT
Source organism: Methanomicrobiales archaeon (assembly GCA_026394765.1). Taxonomy (GTDB): domain Archaea; phylum Halobacteriota; class Methanomicrobia; order Methanomicrobiales; family Methanospirillaceae; genus JAPKXQ01. Next base: position 2,523 of record JAPKXQ010000104.1, on the reverse strand, counting down.
TAACTCAAGAAAAAGGGCTTTTGGGGCATGGGGGACGTCATACCCCGTGTGGAGAGATTACGATATATTTTTAGGTTGCATGTGAAATGTCATCTAGGTGTACCGCGTACCGCTCTCAATACTAAATTTGCCTGAGTACCGCCATTATAGATGCCACCTTGATTGAATGGAGGCCTTTCAGGCAGGCGTCGCATGCGGACCGGTGCACCTAATATTGAGTAGAATCTTCTTGTATTTAAATTCATAGATCTCCAGGCCTTCAATTTATCGACCTTTGCCAGATAGCGCACCTATCCTTCCCCCGCAAGCCAATTGGGTTCCCGATTGCGGGTTATCTAAATATTGAATAAACACTGCTATTTTAAAAAAATAACAATAATTTATCGATTAATTATTCAGGGGTGGAACAGCTCTCCTTTTGCTGATCTGAAGCGAAGATCTGGCGTGACGCGGAATAGGGGGCCTGAACTGCCCTTCCTGAAGGCACCTGGAGGGGGGGTGCCGCACTTACCAGGGTCAATGGAAGAGACCAAATTTGGTATTAAGACGTAAGTCTTGTTGTGTCCTGCACTTTACACGGATGAATGAGCTTTGATTTTGAATCGGGGTGATATTCCTCAATCTATATCTGGCATCACAGGACAAAATGATAGAGATGGATGAACGGACCCTTCGAAACGTGGTGATCATAGGGATCGACGCACTCCGTGCCGATCACCTTGGGTGTTACGGGTATCAAAAGCCCACCTCGCACAATATTGATATGCTCGCTGGAAGTGGAGTCGTCTTTGATGCATGTTACTCCTGCATCAACACCACAGACCCTGCATTTACTACACTCCTATCAGGGATGTACCCAGTCTCGCACGGGATCCGAAAGCATGCAGAGGGGCTGAAGCCCTGGGTCTATAACTTCAATAAACATCCCTTTGTCCTTATCCAAGAGGTCCTTCAGAAGAGCGGGTACTCCACATTCGGGCTCGACTGGCTCGGGAGGTGGCACAAGAGGGGCTTTTCTTACTACCTTGGGACAAAGTACAAGAGGACACCGACGGCAACGAATATGGTAAACGAGGCGATCCAACTCCTCGAAACGACAACAGGTCCCTACTTTCTTTTTATCCATTTCTGGGACGCGCATACCCCGTATCGTGCCCCTGAACACATCTACGCGAACTTCGAACCCGATGGCGAAGGTACACCCCTCGCTAAGCTATTCTCAGGTATCTCGAACCCCAAGTGGAAGAGGTACCTCATGCGAGCCGGGGGAGACGCCACCACCGCTGAGGAGATGGTTGCGAAGTACGACGCAGCTATCGCATATGTTGATCAGGAGATCGGCAGGCTTGTAACTTACATGCGGGAGCGTGGTGATTTCGACGACACGCTCCTGGTAATTACCTCTGATCATGGAGAGAGCCTCACCGAGCACGGGATCTACTTTGATCACCACGGGCTCTATGACGCCACCACCCATGTCCCCCTAATCTTCGTGAACGGGCCTGGAAAAGGCATCAGGACAGCCCCGTTTGTCCAGCATGTCGACATAGTCCCAACACTCTTCGAGCTCCTGGGGGTCGGCATGCCCGGGAAGGTCCACCTGGACGGTACCTCACTCGTACCATTCATGGAGGGGCGGGGTGGGGCCGGACGCCCTTCTATCATCAGCGAGGAGCAGCATACCCAGAGAAGGGTTGCAATCCGGACCAGGGAGTGGAAGTATATCCTTGCGCCCTCCAGGTGGCGGATGGCGTGCCGGAACTGTGGTCACACCCATGGTATGCCTGAAGAGCTCTATGACCTCTCCAGTGACCCTGGTGAATTGAGCAACATCGTAGCGAAGAGACCTGAAATTGCACGGGGCCTCAGGAGAGAACTGGAGTCCACCCTGAGGGGGCGCCGGAACCGAGTGCTTCACCGGCAGATTAAGCAAGCTACTGGAAAGATCTTCGGTATCGTAAAACCCAGGAGATCCGACTGAACTGAGTTAACCAGTCCCTCTTTCCTGCCCAGCCTGTGATATAGGGCTGGGGGGCTGACTCTTCTTACGCCGGGTCTTTCTCCGTCGCTCACGGACCGTCTGGCCCCCGAGGACGGTCTCGATATAGTGTGCGACCACCTTTTCAGGGTCGCCCTCTTCAATGACTGCGCCATGGTCCAGGAAGACGGCTCTGTCACAGATCTCCTTAACCTGGTCCAGACTATGAGTAACAAGGATGACCGTTGTTCCAGCCTCCCGCAGGTCGTCGATCTTCTCCATGCACTTGATCTTGAAAGCCTCGTCCCCTACCGCGAGTACCTCATCTAATAGCATGACGTCAGGATCAGTCTGGATAGCGGTAGAGAATGCAAGTCGCATCTTCATACCTGACGAGAGGTTCTGGTACTTCATCTCTTCAAACCTTTTCAGGTCCGCAAACTCCATAATGGCATCATAGCGTGACCCTATCTCCTTCTTGGTAAGGCCCATGATAGTACCATATAAAAATACGTTCTCCCTCGCGGTGAGGTCCTGCTCAAATC
>JAPKXQ010000033.1 GCA_026394765.1 Methanomicrobiales archaeon | reverse complement strand
CTGATATGAAACACTTCGTGTTTCATAGCCTTCCATGAACCCTCTGTTCATTGCTGACTTTTTACTGACCGCTATACAATAATTGAACGGTTAATTTCGAGTATGTGATGTAAATAGGCATCAGATAATGTAGTGGTTTATGTACCGTGAAGATCTGCCTCTTGCTATGATTATATTTACAGTATCGGGGGATACCACACAACCATCATGAATCAGGTGTTTGAGGTTGAAGTGACTGACAACACCGCATTGTATATGCCACCGGAGATCTTCAGGGTTCTTGGAGTCCGGAGTGGGGATCTGATTCTTTGGATAGTACGAGATACGCATTGCAGTATTGAGGTAGTCAGAAGGGATCATGAATCTCTTATGGATCTCGTAGGGGTGATCGATGGAGGATCATCGAATGCTGTGGATGACCATGGTGAGATGGGTATTGACTGATGAAGGCACTCATCGACTCAGTCGTTTTTATCGGAGCATTTGTAAAGAGGATCAATGGCACGATGCCGGAACAAACCTCGTTTCGGCGATATCAGAAGGAACAATTGATGCATGTATTACCTATTTTATCCTTGCAGAGGTCATAAATTATCTCCAGCAGAAGGGAGGACCGATCATTGCTCGTCGTGCATATCATGCATTGACATCTTCAGATTTCATCTAGACTCTCTCTGTCACAACTTCTGAATTCGCAGCAGGGGAGTCGTTTTTCCTGCAATATCCTCTGCTCTCACTTGTCGATGCACTATCGGTCGCGGTTATAAAAGAGCACGATATTACCATAATATACTCGTTTGACGCAGATTTTGATGGATTACCCAGAATTTACCGCCAGATCGAACCACCATCAAAGTCCTGATAACTTTTTATGGTATTGAGGTCTCGTGAGATCCGAAACGAGTGGAACTTTGGAGTCAATAAATAATTTATTGGACATAAGGCCAGTTTATAATGATTAACCTCTCCTTTATCACTCGATAAACACCGAATTCTCTATCTTCATCCCCTCTGACTGAAGTGGTTAGGGCCTTTATCCTGGGGGTTCCTTCTCTCGTCACGCTCTCTTATGGTACTTTGCAGGCAACTTTCCGCAAGTCTACGGTATCCATATCAAGTAGAACCTCCAGTTCATCGACCTCTCAACCGGCAGCCAATCGAAATGACTCATGATTTTTGGGGACTGGGCAGTCTTCAGGGTCTAATCACCCGCAGCATGTGTAACGCTGCACCGTGGTAAGACCAGAAGTGAGAGAGGACTCAAAGGAAAGAGACTATTTGCTTTTGAGCCTTCGCATTGTTCTCATCGTGAACTCCTTTGCCCTAACTCCCCGGTGGGTGAATCGAAGCGCACTTCCTTTCCCTGATGCTCCTGGTCCTTCACAAGGATCTCGTGGAGGGTCTCTTGGAGTGCGATGACAGAACTGACCACGAAGTCGGCCTGGAATGAGAAGGGTCCACCTCCAGTCCGGTCCCCATATGCGGCATACACCGTCAGCATCCCCAGCATTCTCCCTGCAGCAATGTCCCGGCGCATGCTATCCCCCACGAGCACCGAGTCCTTAGGTCCCACCCCGAGGGATGTGAGGGCGAGGAGGAGTACGCCAGGATCAGGCTTTTTTGTCCCGCTCTCCTCTGCCGTTGCCACGCAGTCAAAGAGGGGAAGGAGGCCTGTCCGGGAGAGGCGTAGTAATGTATTATTGCGGCGTGCATCGGTAACTACCGCCGTGAGCAACCCAATGGCCCGCAGCCAAGCAAGAGTATCAGGGATACCAGGAAAAGGGATGAGGTCCCGGCACTTCTCCACACTATAGATCTCCCGGCACCTGGAGAAGACCAGATCAGATCTGATACCGCGGTCTCCCAGGTAGTCCCTGATGTTCTCTGGGTCTTCGTAGTCGTGCCCCGGCCTGGTGAAATAGTCATAGAGTTCCCGGGACTCCTCATCAGGACGACCCAGGTACCGCATGATCGCACCAAATGCGGCGTACTTCTTTGCCACGAAGTCAAAGAGCGTATTGTCCATGTCAAAGAGTACGGCCTTCATTTTCAAATCCCCCGGGATATCGTGTATTCAGAGATATCTTCCATGCAGAGCGGCACTACAGCGGTATACTGCATCTGAAACTTCTCTGGAGGTGAGTGTATGGACAAGTCCTCGTTGCAATGGTGCTGGGCTCCCCATCGTATCTCAAAGCCCCCCGTGCTCTCACGATCTCCGTCCCTCTCAAATGATCTCCAGTGCCATATTGAGGATACCTTGAGCACAGTTGCATCGAAAACCCCCATGAGGCTACGCCTCATGCTTAACTTATGAAATTCCATAATTTTGCCCCCGTTTTGAATTCTATCCCTACTTTCATCGAAAACTGGATAGGGAGGTTCCCCCTATCTTTTTCTTGCCCGGGGCCGGGATAAATGTTCTGGCAGGGGAGTCTCGTCTGCATCTCTCCTTAATGAGCGTGTGGGACGAGTGCTTTCCCAACCACCTGCATAGACCTATCCGGGAAGAAATGCTCCAGGGTGAGCAGCGCCATCCATCTCCTTTTCCCATTTTGTTGATGGGCTGAAGTTTTATGCGTGATGAGGGGGAGTCGAATTTTAAAAGACCAGATCTATTCCCATGAGTGTCGAGAACATGCACCTGAGTTTGTCTGCATTTGCAAAATCGGGCTTGAGATGTTACACCATTCTCTTAATTCCGGCCCCGTAGGATCACCCTGGTTGCTCCATATTTAAGTCACGGCAGGTATCCGGTCCTGATCAGTCAGAAGCCCGCGCACCACGACATATTGCTCATCTGCACTTCGCACCGCCTTTGTGTTGTCTGCAATATACCGAGAACTGGCCGGGGTGCCTGGTGACGGAGACCAATCCCACCCAAGAGGCGGGGCGTTCACCTGCACTGTTCCTAAAAGGGCACACTCGTGAAGGGAAGCCATTGCACCACTCCCTCACCTCAAACTCTGGGGGTTCCTCTCACCCCTTGATGAAAAAGTCGTGATATGTCCATTACGTCCCCGAAGTGAGAAAGCGTTCCTGCAAAACACTTATCCCACTGCATGCTAACTTGTAGCATATTAGTTTCTCGCAAGGTGGGCCGATGCTTGAAGTGCGGGGTGTGACCAAACAGATCGGCGGCCTTACGGCCCTCAAAGACGTCAATATTGCAGTCCATGAGCATGAGATACTGGGGCTCGTGGGGCCAAACGGGGCAGGAAAGACAACGCTCTTCAGCATCATCACCGGGATTCACCGTCCCACTGCAGGGACCGTTATCTTCTGCGGGAATGATATCACGGGAAAGACCCCTGACGCCATCTGCAGGGGTGGTATCTCTCAGACCTTCCAGATAGCGAAGTCCTTCCCCTCATTGAGTGCTCGGGAGTGCGTCATGGTGGGGGCCCTCTTTGGCACCGGAGAGCGGGTGAGTCTGCCAAAGGCGCGTGAGACTGCAGAAGAGACCCTGTCGTTTGTCGGCTTTCCACCCGAGAAGGTAGAGACCACGATCAACAAGCTGAATGTTATCGAATTAAAGCGGGTCCAACTCGCACGGGCGCTTGCTTCCCGTCCAAAACTGCTACTCCTTGATGAGCTTACCACTGGGCTCAACCCGAAAGAGAGCGGGGAGGCTGTCGACCTCATCCGTCAGATCAGGGAACGGGGTACTGCCATCCTGATAATCGAACATGTCATGCGGGTGATAATGGGGGTATCAGACCGGATCGTGGTGTTGGACCATGGTGAGAAGATCGCCGAGGGCCGACCGACGGATGTCATCCACAACCAGCGGGTGATCGACACATATCTCGGCGACTTTAACGCCTTTGAGGGGTTATAGCGGTGCTGGAAGTTGCACATCTCGATGTCTCCCATGGAAACCTGCAGATCCTGTGGGATGTCCACTTGAATGTTACCCAAGGAGACCTCGTCACTCTGATCGGGCCAAATGGCTCAGGAAAGACGACACTGGTCGAGACGATAATCGGCCTGAACCGGAGTGCAAAGGGCAGGGTGACCTTCAGGGGCGAAGAGATCCTCGGTCTTCCCCCGCACGTAATTTTTAGGAAAGGGCTCGCACTTGTTCCAGAGCGGAGGGAGATCTTCCCTAAGATGACGGTATTTGAGAACCTTCAGCTCGGGTCCCCCAATTATACCGCAAAGGGCGCAGTCCTCGACCATGTCTACTCCCTCTTTCCCATCCTCAAGGACCGGGAGTCCCAGCAGGCCGGGACCATGAGTGGGGGTGAACAGCAGATGCTCGCAATAGGCCGGGCTTTGATGTCAGAGCCGGGCCTGCTCATCCTTGATGAACCTTCCACCGGGCTCTCCCCAGTCCTCGTTGCCCAGGTATTTTCAACACTCGAACGTCTCGGGCGGGAAGGGATGACCATCCTCCTCCTGGAACAGAACGTCCGCCACGCACTTCAACTCTGCCGCCGTGGCTATATCATCGAGAACGGGAGGATCATACAAGAAGGAAGTTCCCGGGACCTGCTCCATGACGAGCATATCCAGCGGGCGTACCTCGGCATCTGAAGCCCAGGGAATGATTGTGCTACCCCAAGGGGGCTACCAATCCTTGAGAAGAGATGTGTATGCGGAGGGTGGGGCGCTCACCCGCCTGTCTCCTCCTTCTTGACCTGACCCTCCTTTCCTGACCGCCATTGTGCGACCTTCTCTTTTATGACTTCAGGGAGAGAGACCAGTCCCTTTGGCAGGAAAATCACGGTTATTATGAGGATCAACCCAATAATTATAAACCGCTCGTAGGTCATCCCGGCGAGTTTCAACCCGTCCCAGACTCCGGTGAGTACAATCGTTCCAATGATTGGACCTGCAATGGTCCCAAGTCCGCCGAGGATTGTATAGATGACAGGCCAGAACGAGATGTCGATCCCAAAGATCTCTGGGGTTATGTAGCCGAAGTGGTGGATCTCGAGAGCACCAGCAAGGCCTGCGATATAGGCGCTCAGGCAAAAAGCAAGGAGTTTGTACTTGGCCAGGTTGATCCCCGCCGCCTGTGCCTCCCGCTCGTTCTCGCGAATAGCTGCGAGAGCAATGCCGATACGGGAGTGGATAATATAGCGGATGAAGAGGATCACTCCGATGGTGATGGCAACGACTGAGTAGTACTCATAGGTGAGGTAGTTGGGGATGCTGCTTGGAAGAAGTCTTGGGGATGCGATCCCGTCCCACCCGCCAGTGAACTGTGCAAGGATGCTGACTGTGATGGTCTGGACGATGATGGCAAAGCCGAATGTCACCATCGCCAGGAACCACTCCCGCAGTCGGACACAGGTGAGACCGATGAGAAAGCCGGCCACTGCTGCCACTGCTCCGCCCAGGAATATGGTAATATAGGGGGTTATCCCGGTGGCCACCGCCGCAAGGGTTGAGATGTACCCCCCGATACCAAAGAAAGCGGCATGGCCCAGGGATCCCTGTCCTGAGTAGGCGAGTAGGTTCCAGGCTGATGAGAAGATGATGAAGACCAGCATGATGATGAAGACATTCAGGAGGTAGGGGTTCATGCTCGTCAGGGGCGGGATCAAGATGGCGATGATGGTGATGAGGACTGCAGGGCTCTTTAACTCCTCTATAAAGCGCTCGGCATTCATTCTGATGCCTCACCAAAGAGACCGACGGGCCGGATTATCAAGACCACGATCAGCACGATGAAGGATATGGTATCTTTCCATGGCCCCCCGAGGAAGAATGCCGCACCATTCTCAGCAATGCCGTATATGATCCCACCGATAATCGCCCCGGGGATACTGCCCAGACCTCCGAGGATGATGATTGCAAATGCTTTGAGTGCGGGCATCGAGCCCATGTAGGGGTTGAAGACCTGGCCACTCACCACCCAGAGCGTGCCCCCCGCGGCGGCGAAGGCAGACCCGATCCCGAAGCTGATCATGTCCATCCTCTCCACATTGATCCCTACGAGCATCGCTCCACGCCGGTTCTGGCTAGTGGCCCTGATGGCCCTTCCAATGGGGCTGCGCTTGAGAAAGATATACAGCCCTATCAGCAGTGCGGCGGTAAAACCTATGATGATGAAGTAGTCGAGAGGGACGTTGAGTGGGCCAACCGGGATGGTGATGGAAGCATAAGGGCTCTGTATTGACCTCCATTCATCTGTCCATACAAGGGCTGCAGCGTTCTGGAGCACGTAGATCAGGCCGAGACTGATGAAGATCTCATTGAGCTTTCCTGTCCCAAGTATTGGTCTGAAGCAGAACCTCTCGATCATGGTCCCAATTCCCATCAGTACCAGCATAGAGAGGAGGATCAGCACATAGGGGTTATAATTGAGAAGGGCAAAGAGGGAGGCCGTGATATACGCCCCGATCATAAGGAATTCACCATGGGCGAAGTTTACGACCTTCATCACCCCGAAGATCAGGTTCAGCCCCGTAGCGAGCAGGATGTAGATACACCCTGCATACAAGCCCCAGAATAATACCTGTAGCAGAACCTCAAAGTATTCCATTCTTCCCTCCCGCCTTTATCAGTCCCAGTAAATGGGGGGAGAGAGGAGTTAGCCCTTACTCCCGGGCGTGAACCAATCTGGCAGGATGAACTCAGTCTCTTTCACAGAATCTGGCCATACGATCTTTGGCCGCAGCTCGTTTGCGGCAGGGTCCCATATGAGCTGCTCCATGTAGAGGGCAAAGTCGCTCTCTCTGAAGTCGGGTGAGAACTGGATCGTGCTATTCCCCATGACCTCGATTATCTGGGGGATCTTGATATCTGAAAGGGCGGCCTTCACCGCATCATGGTCCGTTGTCCCGGCTTTCTCAATTGCGGCTGATGCGATGTAGATACCTTCATACGTGGATGCACCCATCATACCCGGGAAACCACCCCACTTGGCCTTGAAGTTGTTCTTGAAGTTCTGTGTCGCATTCATAAGGGGCCCTTTTGGAGCCGTGTAGGGGCTGAACCTGCTCTCCTGGATGGAATATTCCCCTAACCGTCCTAGTCCCCGGTAGTAGTCAGGGTCATCATTGCACTCTACTGAGAGGAAGATGGCATTGAGGCCGACGTCCCTGCGCGCCTGGGTGAGGAGCGCGATCTGCTCATTGAGGAAGGTGACCGGATAGACCACGTCAGGTGATGCTGCCTTGATAGCTGTGAGCGCGGTCCTGAAGTCACTCTCGCCCATCTTGAAGGTCTGCTCTCCAACTACCTCCATATTCAGGTTCATGTTTGTGATGGTCTGGTTCACCGCGCTCTGGACTCCCTTCCCATAGGGGCTGTCCTGGTAGATGAGGGCGAGCCTGAGGGGGCGGTCTGATGGGTATGAGAATCTTTGGTTTATCGCGGGTCGAACGACCTGATCGACGAAGAGGATGGTCTGTTCGCCATAGTCGTCGGTGGTGGGGCAGTGATGGAACATGTAGCTGGTATTGATGTCGGGCCTCCTCGTGATGGTGGGGGTAGACGCCCCGGTGATGATGTAGGGGACCTTGTATTCCGCTACGATCGACTGGTGTGCAGAGACCACCGCACTGGAGAACCCTCCGACCAATAAATCGACCTTGTCTTCAGTCATGAGCTTAGTTACTGCCTTCTGACCACCTTCGCGCGTTGACTCGTCGTCCCCCTGAATGAGACGAATGGGGACTTTTGCATTGAAGGATTTGACAAAGACTCCGCCTTGTGCATTGATCTCATCGGCGGCGGTCATGGCAGACTGCCAGATGTCCTTTCCTGTCGAACTCGTAGGTCCTGTCATCGAGGCGACGACACCTATTTTGACCTCCTGTGTCGGTGCCTGCTGGGTGCACCCCAGCGTGAGCATGACAATCAGGAGAACTGGAATGATATACAGGTAATTACGCATAATAAACCCTCACCATGCTCTGTGACCCTTGATCTTCATGGGTCAAGACCGTGTGCTATGT
>JAPKXQ010000044.1 GCA_026394765.1 Methanomicrobiales archaeon | reverse complement strand
TGTTTGTTTTGGCATGTCTCTCTCGTTTGCCCGCTGCAAGCGCCGCTTTTAAACTAATCTATTAACTTGTTTTTATTTAAGTTCTATAATATATCTCGTCGATTGTCGTATTTGACCAAAATCCTTAAGCTGAGTGCTATGCAGTTACATCTTATATCTCCCAAACATGGCAACACTTTGCTCAAAAAAGTCAGCGATGAAAAGAGGGTTCATGGAAGGCCATGAAACACGAAGTGTTTCATATCAGTAAAGACACAGTGCAGATAATCCGTTCTAAAGATTTAATTTGAGACTCTGCGAGGGGAATTTATTTCAGTCTCTCCAAAGATTTTTCTCTATTTTTTCCCATCCCCATAGCAGGCGTTTACCAATAATTTCAATAACCGCCATTCGTTCTCTCTTTAAAAAAACCGCCCGAACAATAGACCGTCCCCAGTAATTGCGTAGGAATGTGCAGTGAGGTATTACCCAGGTAAATGCAAAATCATGACAATGAAGATTAAGGTCCAACTCATCAAGGAAGAGGGAGGTAGATTCGCAGTAGTTGTCCCGGGACTAACCAGATGCTTGTCTCATGGTGAAACCGGGGAGGAGGCACTGGCAAACATCAGCGAACTAATCCCGGCATACCTCTAGGCATATAGCGAGAAAAATGCCAAAATCTTGCCAAATATTAAGGAGACCCTGGTAGCCGCATGACAAAAATGCCGGTAATCTCCGGACTGGAGATGGTCAAGGTGCTCTACCACAAGGTTAGAAACCTATCCGACAGTTGGGCACCAGCGCCCATCTGATTATGAAGAAGGAGGGGGTGCCGGAACTCCCATGTTCCAGCTCTGCGATGGTTTGGCATACACTGGTGTATGAGGTGGTGCCGGCTTATCATGTCACTCCGGAGAATGAGGTGATCGTGTCCGGCACCGGACTGATAAATCCTTGAGATTAAGGGTGGGATGCAATATACATACCTATCCATCTATTTCCCAATATACATTATATCTGACAGATTTTTGAAATCCATATCACCCGTGCAAATCGTAAGCCCGTGCACTTCCGCCGTTGCATAGATGATACGGTCCGCTATGCCGCCGGAAAACTCTTCCTTGGCATATAACCCGGCACGTATTGCGATGGCCGGGGTGATCGGTAAAACCTGGCTTATCCGCATGATTTTACATGTTGCTGCATGTCCACCTTCAGTATTTTTTCTCCGTGCGAATGAGGTCATAACTTCCGTTAAGGAGATTATCGAGGTATGAACCAGTTCACCCTCATCAAATATCTCAACAACTTCTTTACAGGAGTGGTCGAAATATTCAATCCACGCCCACGTATCAATAAGGTACACGGTTCGGGTCATCGTCTTCCCTTGCAAACGGACCTATTCCAGGAAATGCGCCTGCCATCGAGGGTTCGTTGCGCCTCCACATGCGGTATAGGAAATCAACCACATCATTATAAGTGGTGAGATTCTCAGCTTGCTTCACATGGTCCAACTTATCTTTCGCAAGTTTCGAGAACTGGACCGGGGCACGGGCTTCCCCGTTGGGGGCGGGTTTTTGCACATCGATTGATCTACCCTCATGTTTATTTTTCATCTTTGCATCTTGCATAGTATTATGTATACAATATACATCAGTAAATGTTTTGCCCTCACAGGGATCCATTAGAATGTCTGATGCCTCAAAAGTCTGGGTGTAGCGAGGGGCGACACAGCAAAGAGACGATCAAATTCTGACGAAGTTGATGGATATTTTCGCTTGAGACTACGACTTAAAATTTGTCATACAGGATCTCTTTTGTGACTCCCCAAAGTATTCGAACGCATGTTGATGACACAAGAGGAAGGTCAGGATGTCGGTAGAAGAAGTGAATTCGATATATCGCATCCGGAAGTAACCGGGGACCATCGAAAAACTGTTTACCTTCTTTATCATCTCGTCAAACATCTGGTACAAACAATCTGACCAATCTACCTGTTCTGGTGATGAGGTACTGCACCGGGTCTTTTCCCGGTATTCGCAATGAAGGCCCTTACCCCCCAGGACAATTAAGTATGTATAGGATAAATTGACTTTTTAAAAGGCTTTGAAGTATATTGGTTTAAAAAGCGCTAATTCGAACCACCAAGGCTATTATTCTTCTATCGGAAAAATTTTTCCGATAAAAAATGGGGATATCAGGGTTCAAATTCCACATGGAGGGCGTGATCGGCAACGACATTCGTAATTGTGTAGAGAACGGTTACTCCCGGTCCTGTTCCCGTGTTTACAGGAGTGCCACCGTCGATACTATACCATAAAACTGCTTTATTTGATTTCGGGATGAATGAGAACGTCTGGCTATTGCCATGGAGAACAGAGACCGGTCCGGGAGGATTTACCTCACCTAGTCCATTCGGGTGCGTTGTTACCGTAATGGTATATGACGCAGCATAATAGGTATACGTCCTACTTGCAGTTCCACCGGGTGTACTGACGACAGCGATTACAGATCCAGCTGCATGGGCTGGCGTCGTTGCCGTGATCGATGTATCACTGTTAACCGTGTATGTGGTTGCTGCTATTCCGCCAAAGGTTACTGCGGTAGTACCAGTAAAGCCAGTCCCGGTGATCGTTACAACAGTTCCACCGGCTATCGGTCCGGAATTCGGTGAGATGCTGTTGAATGTCGGGACTGGTGCCACATAAGTATACGTATTGCTTGCGGTTCCACCAGGGGCAGTGACGACAGCGGCTACGGCTCCAGCTGCATGGGCGGGTGTCGTTGCCGTGATCGACGTATCGCTGTTAACCGTGTATGTGGTTGCTGCTGTTCCGCCAAAGGTTACTGCAGTAGTACCGGTAAAGCCAGTCCCGGTGATCGTTACAACAGTTCCACCGGCGGTCGGTCCGAAATTCGGTGAGATACCAGTTACTGCCGGGCCAGGTGTCACATAGGTATACGTCCCAGTTGCGGTTCCACCGGGTGTCGTGACAACGGCGTTTACGGCCCCAGCTGAATGGAATGGTGTCGTTGCCGTGATCGAAGTATCGCTGTTAACTGTGTATATGGTTGCCGCTGTTCCGCCAAAGGTTACTGCGGTAGTACCAGTAAAGCCAGTCCCGGTGATCGTTACAACAGTTCCACCGGCGGTCGGTCCGGAATTCGGTGAGATGCCAGTTACTGTCGGACCTGTAGTATAAGTGTATTGGTCTGCTGATGATGTCGCTGATGTGCCAGCTGGTGTGGTGACGGTAACATCAATAGTCTCAGTCCCAGACGGACTGGTTGCTGTGATCGAAGTATCGCTGTTAACCGTAAACGAGGTGGCAGGTGTGCCGCCAAAACTTACTCCAGTCGCACCGTTAAAGCCAGTTCCGGTGATCACCACAGAGGTTCCTGCCGGGCCGAAATTTGGTGAGATGCCAGTTACTGTCGGACCTGTAGTATAAGTGTATTGGTCTGCTGATGATGTCGCTGATGTGCCAGTTGGTGTGGTCACGGTAACATCAACAGTCCCAGTCCCAATCGGGCTGGTAACTGTGATCTGTGTACCTGTGTTTGTCAAGATGGTTGCCGGTGTGCTACCGAAATTTACTGCTGTCGCCCCAGTAAAGCCCGTCCCGGTGATCGTTACAGTTTGGCCGCCCCCTTCCGGTCCGGAATTCGGTGAGATGCCAGTTACTGTCGGGCCTGTAGTATAAGTGTATTGGTCTGCTGATGATATCGCTGATGTGCCAGATGGTGTGGTCACGGTAACATCAACAGTCCCAGTCCCAACCGGGCTGGTCACTGTGATCTGTGTACCAGTGTTTGTCAAAATGATTGCCGGTGTGCTACCGAAATTAACTGCTGTCGCTCCGAAAAGGTTCGCCCCGCTGATTGTTACAGTTTGGCCACCCCCTTCCGGTCCGGAATTCGGTGAGACGCCGGTTACGGTCGGGCCTGTTCCATAGGTATATGCATTCGTCCCGGATGCAGTTCCACCGGGTGCAGTAATGACAACATCAACGGCTCCAGCTGCATGGGCTGGCGTCGTGACCGTAATTGTAGTACCGCCACCACCAACTACAACATCAGTTGCCGCTTCACCACCAAAGGTTACTGATGTCGCCCCAGTAAAGCCCGTCCCGGTTATCGTTACAGTTTGGCCGCCCCCTTCCGGTCCGGAATTCGGTGAGACCCCCACAATGGTGACCCCGGGCCCTCCACCCGAACCTTCCCCGAGTCCCACATTCGCGATGAGCTGGTCATGGGACGCATCGATGACACGGACGCTGAGTTGGCCGGTTGGGAGAGTTTCAGGACTCTTGGCATTTGCGGGGTTATTAGTGAGGTAATAGTTGTTTCCTTTCTTGTAGATATAGGCGGTATCACCAGGACCCCAGGAGGTATCAGTCAGGTTTGAAAAGTCCACTAAGACATCATAGGGGCTGATTGGGGTGTCTACTATGAAATGGACGATGGGGTACCCCTCGGTCCCGTTATAATAGGTCTGGTCACCGTTCAGGTTAAAGACCGAAATGAACTCTTTTCCACTCACCACGGTCTTATTCGCCTCCACCACCACATAAGCAGTCTTTTCAAGGGGGATAGCGAAGCCAAAGACGATTGCCCCAATCACCGCAGCCAGGGCGATGACCAGAATGATGGCGAGAACTGCGCCCATCACCTCTGACACTGCACAATCAGATTCGGATCGAGGTCTGCGTTGCACCTGAAAGTCACCTCTAATAAGAGATGAATCTCATCGCAACCTGATAAATATGAGACCTAACAGTTGGAAAACCTGATCGGAAAACCATTTCAGGCAATCATAGTCTCCCGGCGGTCCTTCCCTCAAACGAGGTTTAAAAGGGTTTAAAAAGGGGTCGAAGCTGCCCCACACCAACTTCATGGTCACTGCGTAGGTCACGTAGTCGTCGAGAGAAATCCCTCCAACTCATCACTGGAAAGATCTCCTATCCCAATATTTCTCATGTCCTGCACATTCGAAGCATGGATCTCTGGGGTTTGAGCTGCCACCGCGTCCTGCACCAGAAATGTCACATAATTATACGCCAGAGCATCAAAAGCCGTCGTCCTGATGCAGTTAGGTGTCTGGATCCCAGCGATCACGACTGTATCGACCCCAAGAGATCTCAGGATCAGGTCAAGTTCGGTCTGCAGGAATGCACTCATCCGGACTTTTTTAAGGATATACTCTCCGGGAGCAGGGGTGAGATCAGGTATGATCGCTGCACCTATTGTCCCCTCAACCGCAAATGGAGTGGTCCTGAACCGCTCCTTCCTTATTATCTCGACATCACTCCCATCAGCCCTATGGACCCGAACAACATGAAAGACCGGGAGGCCCCGGTGTCGGAACGCCTCGAGCACCCGCAGCACGTTAGGAATGACGGCCCGGGCTCCCGCTACCCTGAGCGGGGCGTCCTCCTGTACAAAGTCGTTCTGCATGTCAATTACCAGGAGAGCCGGGCGCTTCATAGGAATATCCCCGCCAGACCAACGGGATTATATCCCCAGTGCCCTTCCTCACACTCGATCAAGTTCTCAATTTCAGACATTGTTCCTCTCGGAAATGGTTCCTCTTCCCAGCTCATCAAAGAGATGGATCGGTGAGAGAGATAGAGAATGAACGAGAAGGAATGAGAGTGAGGAAGTGAGAGGTTGCGATCAGGGTGAGGGGAATTGCATGCGAGTGAACAGGGAACGAGTATGTTGAAAAGATGAAATGGGGTAGGTGGGGATAGGGGCGGGTCAGAGCGAGCCCAATTCTGCAGGTGAAGGGGGCCTCTTCCCAGTCCCCTCGCCTTCCGTTGCTGTTGCTGGTGGCTGGGAGATGGGTCGCGATTCCCTTGCCTGCTCCCGCCGCGCCTGCGCTCCCGCGAGCTGCGATAGTGCAATTACCCCTGAAGTGTCCCCCAGTGTCATAGTATCGAGTACTGTTGCGGGGACGATGACGAGGGTCGCATTCTGCTTTAGCCCCTCGTAGAGCATGTTCATCGCCCGCAGGTGAAGAGCAGTAGGGTTGTTCTCATAGCTCAAGGCCGCTTCCGCAAACTTCTCGGCCACCTGGCGCTCTGAGTCTCCGAGGATGACACGAGCCTGACGCTCACGCTCGGCCTGGGCCTGCATCGACATCGCGTCCTGAAGCTCAGGGGGAATAAGGACGTCTCTTATCTCCACCGAGATGACATTGACCCCCCACTGCTTTGTTCTGAGGTCGATGATCCGCTGTAACTCGGTGTCGAGCTTCTCACGCCCCTCCAGCATATCGGCAAGGAACGACTTCCCGATCACCTCGCGAAGCGCAGTCTGGGAGGCCCAGCTGATCGCAGAGCGGTAGTCTTCCACCTCAAGCGCTGCCTTCTCGGCGTCGACCACCCGCCAGAAGAGCACGGCCTCGACATCCACCGGGACCGTGTCCTTGGTGAGAGTCTTTTCGGCCCGGAAGGAGGTGGTGATGATCCGGCCATCGATCCAGTAGGCGATCCGATCGAATATCGGGATGATGCGGAAGACACCCGGTCCACGAAGGCCGGTGAACTTACCAAGTCTGAGCACTACTGCCCTCTCCCACTGGTCTGCCACCTTTACCGAAGTTGCAAGGATGATCGCAACGAGGAACGCGACAATCGCGATCCAGAGGTATTCCGCCTGCCCTGTCCCGGAAAAAACGCTGTACGCGTACCACAGCCCCGGGATGAACAGTACTGAAAATACCAAAAACGGGAGTGGGTTCTGCTGTCCCATGAGAGAACCTGTAGCACGTGATGAGATAATGGTAGGGATAGCGGAAGAAGTGTGCAGATGACTAGGGTTGCAGGTACGGTCAGCCCATAGAACGATAACTGGTATGAGAAGGATGAAAGAACATTTCCACCATTCGGATGATACCCTGGGGATGAGACCGACCCTGGTTGCCATCCTCGAGCATGAGCCCCATGAGTCTGCGGGCCTGATCGAGGCCGATTTAAGGGGGCAGGGGGTGGTATGGAAGTGCCACCACCTCTACAGAAAAGAACTCCCCACCCTGGAAGATGCCACTCATCTCGTGGTGATGGGCGGCAGCATGAGCGTGCATGACCACCATTGCTACCCATTCCTTGCCTGGGAGCGAGACCAGGTCAAGGTATTCGTGCAGAGTGGGCGACCGGTCCTCGGCATCTGCCTGGGGGCCCAGCAGATCGCATCCGCATTTGGTGGAGCGGTCTCTTCCTGCCACCCGGAGCATGGTTGGAGTGAAGTGGCTCAGGTACGGCCTGGTGAAATCCCGGGCATCCCAGAACGGTTCCAAATATTCCAATTTCATGGAGAGACCTTTGAAGTCCCATCGGGGGGGTCTCTCCTCTGCACGGGAGCCTTGGTGAAGAACCAGGCCTTTGCCATTGGGAGTGCGGTTGGCATCCAGTTCCATCCCGAGATATCGGGTGAGATGGTAGCAGACTGGACAAAGGATATGGATAAGGAGATCAGGGAGAAGATCAGGAAGAGCACTGCCGTGTACCTCCCAGAGAGCACAAAGATCTGTTCCACAATCATCAACTGGTTCCTCTCCGGGTGGAGAGGGGCTTTCTGGAAATAAACATGCACCCCACACGCCACATGGCGGGACGAGGGGGTGGTAGTGACATTTATCCCATGAGAGGATGTGGTGGTACATTATACAGGATGGTGCAAAACTGATGCAAAAAATGATTCAGATCACAGCTCTCCTCCTAGTCATCGCCTTTTTGGTGGTCTTCCCGGCTGCAGCCATAGACTCGTCTGGGGGGCAGCCGACACAGCCCTCAATAGAACTCAAACCCAAGGTCATCTTCGTCCAGCTCATCTTCTGGACAAATGGGCACAGGCACGTGGTCCCCCATTGGAAGTCCACGGTAAATATCGATCTCGCCAACCTCACGTCCCTCGCAGTGAGGGCTAAGGGTATGTATATGGGCCGCAGGCAGTTTGGAGCAGGGATGATGAACCTCACCTCGGCACAGTCAGGCGTCCTCACATCAGTGGTGGCGCCACCCCAGCGACTAACGAAGCTGGACTATAACTGGACGACACCGGTTGCCGACAACCTGACAATCATGATATCAGGGCCGAACGGGACACCCTCCAAGTCCAAGGTCTTTGTGATCGCATAGAGACCTTATAGGCTCCCCCTCTTTTAGCTCTTATGAAATTCCGTTCTGGCCTCTTGTCTTTCTAACTTTATCTACATCACCACCTTGGCTCCAGACCAATAATTATCCATTCCAGACTACCAAATGGTTCATGGAGGCTAACCGAACTCTACAATGGCATAGGGTCCTCTTGACAGGAGTCCTTGTCTGGCTCATCCCGTTCCTCATAAGTGTCCCTTTCTTCAGCCCGGGTGGGAGTATCCTGATCGATCCTGGTTTATATAAGAGCTTGATGATTGTGGTTGGTTCAGGAGTCGGGGCTGCACTACAGGTATGGTACTTCAAAGGCATCAATGATGGATTTTTACTGCAGGGGGTAGTCCTTGGAGTCTCGTGGCTCTTACTCAGCTGGGCCCTCGACATGGTAGTCCTCCTCCCACTCTCAGGCATGGACCTTTCTACCTACATGTATCAAATCGGGATTCGCTACCTTATGATGCCGATCATGACGGCCGCTACCGGGTTCTGTGTGGAGCAAGCCTTGGGTCCCGGTGGAACGAGCGATACAGGGACACACCCTCCATCGCACTGACAGGAGTTGTTCTTCCTTTCGATTCCAGTGAGATTGGCCCCAGGATGACGGGCAACCTATGCTTACCGCAGGTTTTAATGTATTCAAATACTGGGCCCAATTTTTAAAAAAAACCTGCAAGGGCTGGAACGACTTCATGTGCGAGCACTAATCACCGGTTCTATTAACCCGGACTCATTGAGGAGGAAGAATGCGGTGCGATGAATAGGGTAGTGGGCCCTTGGGGGATGCCTAACACTCCTGCCCCTACCTGTACTGCTATATATATCTTCAATCTCACTCTCCGCTTGAGGAGACCTATGCGCACCCTCATCGCATACTACACATGGCAGGGGCATACCGCCAAAGTGGCTGAAGCCCTGGCAAAAGAACTGAGCGCTGATATCATCAAGATCGAGCCCACCTGCGAGTGCTGCATCGTGATAAACGCCATTAAGGCGATTTTTGGGATGGAAGGAGAGATCAATAATCAGCCCACCGACCTTGCAGCATTCGACCTGGTCGTAGTCGCCACTCCGGTCTGGGCCCACAAGGTCCCGCCCTATGTGAACACATTCCTCGCCCAACTCACCCACACAGAGGGGAAGTCATTTGCGGTCCTTGCCGAGATGGGTTCATCAGGTGGGGAGAAAGCAATTGCGCATGTACGCCGCCGGCTTGAGGCCAAAGGGATGCGTTTTGCAGGTTCAGCCATCACCCTGGAGCGGGAGGTAAATAGCGGGGCATATTCCGACAAGGTCACCACCCTCGCTGAAAAGATCAAGGCTTACCAGTGATAGGGGTCTGTTGGAGACCCCCACAACAAAAAAGTCACTGGGTCAAAAAAAAGACCGTGCCAGGAGAGTTAAGGCCTTACCCTTCATCCCGCCCGTAGTGGAGCAGAAAGAGTGAGATATACGCATCTCCATAGCAGGTCGTATCGCACCGGCACGAGAAGGACGGCCCCAGGACCTCCCGGAATATCTCGTGCCATTCGGTCTTGAGCATGTGGTAATCTGAACGGGTACCCCTCGGGAGTGTGAGGAGAGAGATCGCCTCAGTCATGAGGAGCTGATCGACACACATGGTCACTACGTCTACTGGTGCATCATGGGCGTACACGAAGTCCATGATCCGCCCATAACTCTGGTACACAGAGAGGCTGAGATCAGGGGAGTAAAGATCAGGAGCATCGTTGTTCGCGTCGAGCTCAAAGAGGAGGAGGTGATCGAAGTATGAGCGCATCCTGCTCAGGTGGAAGACTTTCTCCTCACGTGGCATATGGTGATAGGAGAGCGAACAGACCGCAATATCAAATTTCCGGTCTATCGCTGAAGAAATGTCCTGGACTCTGTGGGTGATCGTCTCGACCCGGGCCTCTGGGAAGGCCTCCTGAACCGTCTTTCCCGCGAGTGTGATCATACCTTCCGATGCATCCACTAAGAGCACCTCTGCGACGCCGGGTGCTTTCCCCACCTCAACCAGGTGCCTGATCAGGGAGACTGTGAGCACCCCATCTCCACATCCAATATCAACCACGTGGATAGGGTCTGAAAACTTCGGAAGGCTCTGGCCGGCATTGGTGACGAATTTAGTTCGTGCCTCCTGCATCGTAGGCACACTCGCAAAGTGAAGGAATGGACGTGGGTCTTCGAACGCAACCGCCGGCATGACCAGGGCACCGTGCCGCTTTAAGAAGCTCACGAGAAAGGTGCATGAGAAGATCCCCTCTTCCTCTTCCATTGCACCGGCCGTCAGCCATAAAAGCGCTACCTCCAGGGCACCGTGCGCTGCAAGGTTCGCCCCCACATGGTATCGAAACGCACTAATAAAGTTTGGACGGACCGCCCGGTCATACACGTGCGGATCAGATCCACCTGCACGTGCAGCCCGGGAGCACTCATCCCAGAAATTTCGTTCAGCAAGTGAGAGGAAGAACATACCCAGACTCACCGCTCATCGTTCCGATCGCTCTGTTCATGTCCCGTATATTGTTCCGGGGAGAGCTCGCATATCCACACTCGATTATCCACCATTCCTTTTACCCCTGTAAGGCATCTTCTTCAACTCGGACCTGCCTGATCCTCATATCATTCGGCTACTGCCTAATAGTCACTGATCGTTTGTTGAAGTTCACATCTACCTGTTCGTCATCACAGTCCATCCTCCTATCTCCCAGTGTATCATGAGGCCCGGATATAGAACCTGACTTTCGGGATCGAGGACTCCTGATGGTTGTCGGCCATTGTCAAGAACCACGCCTCCATTTTTTGGGGACCAATGTCATAACCGCAGGCCTCGACCATGGGATTCTCCTGCATCTGCAGTTAGAGATCCTTTATCTTCCCGGAGCAATAATAGAACCATTTGTATCGGAAAATCACCGCAGCACTCTCGAAAACGGGTTTATCATTGTCTGCGGTGGCAAGGTAACAGACCCTGGTTTTTCTGTGCAAATTTGATACACTCGTCCAACATGACCATAAGAGATCTCTGAATGCACCCACGTGATAAGGCCGCTGGTTCACTCCTTCAACCATATACACGAGGTGGACTACCCATCCATCGAACCGCTATATTTCAGAGAGCGAGAGTGCCATACCGGTAGCGTCGCCGGAATAGGGGCGTAAACCGGCAATAGTGGGGTGCACGAGGAGGTGGACCTCGTCGACAAGTCCCTCCCTGAGGAGGACACCGTTTAAGGCCCCACCACTCTTGACCCGTACTTTGGAGACCCCATAGCGGGTTGCGAGGTGATAGAGGGCAGCATGGAGGTCCACGCGATCGCCCCCCGCGACAAGACAGTCGAGACCACGTGCCGTGAGTGCCCTGACATACGCCTGCGGTGCGGCATCAGAGGTAAAGACTACCAGGTCCCCTCCAGTAGAAAGTGTAATTTATTGCCTCGAGCCTTACGACCCGTCCCCTGCCATTGACATTGGCTGTTGCCACCGTTCATTTGGCTACCATTGGGTTCGTACACCAGTAGTGACACTTCGCTCTCCCCCGCACTCCCATCACCTCCGGGGAAGCTGCGCTATCTCCTCTCTGCGACTCGCCCTGAGGGACGTGCTCCTCCTCTCCCTGATGGGGAGCGGCAGAAGAGAGGAGTTCCCTGCCTCGGGCAGGCCAAGGGTTGTTAATATGCCGTGGTCCTTTCTGGTGAATGAAATTAATAGGATAAACGGTCGCTATTCTATCTGTCAGTAGGGACTTTTAGCCAATGTAATTACATAATCAAGAATTTGTGAAACTGCCCCTTCACACACCCTTAATGAACCTTGATCAAACTCATAATTGAGCCAAAAACTCGCTTAAAACGAGAGGGGATTGTGACAATGGGACCCCAAATCATAAAGACTTCTCATCCTCACTGGTATCGCTCAATCCAGTCCTGAGGTAATCGTATCATATATGTGTCCACCCCCTCAGTTCCAGTCCGACCCCAGTTACTGGTGAAAAGGACCCGAGAAAAGTCTGGATTGGCCGTAGCATGGGGTTCAGCCCAGTAGTCCTGCTCCTCATTTTCGTTATAGAGGGAATGGTGATGAGCGAGACGTACCACTTTTCCTCCTTCCTTCAGTTCCACTGCGAATACCTGGTCATCGAGCCAGGTGAAGTCTTTCGAATATCCCCCGTTATAGGTAGAGAGCACTACCCAGCCAGGTCGCTTAAACGCACGCCCTGATATATGCATCCCAATTGCCGTATGAGAGAAGTCTATCTGAATGAGCTTGGTTATCTTCCCTGACTCTAAATTGAGCATGGAGATCCAATCAGTATCAATGTCCTGGTAGACAAGGACATCCTGCCCACTGCTGTCAAGTGCCGTGTCGGAATGGCCGATGATCCGTAGGAGGCTCCTCCCGTTCTTCAGCTGATCATCATACACCATTAGCCCACAGGGATGGGTGTCGTCCCCTGGTCTCCCTTCTTCGCAATAGTTATTGCAATAGGCGAGGAAATATTTCCCTCTCGGACTGATGGTCACCGTGTCGAGGTCAGGTGGGACATTGCTTGTTCTTTTCGCGATGACACGGTTCTTTTTGAGGTCATAGATGAGAAATGCAACAGTCTCCCAGTCATTATTCTCTGCCATCAGACCCCAATACCTCCCATCCTGGGATGGACTCCCTTCGTAGCGTGTCCATACGGCAGCTAAATCCATTCCGGGTAAGTCTCTTTTAAAGTCATGTACTACTTTGACCGAGTTTGTCTGGATATTGCAGGACTTCATCTGTGTCCCCTGCATGTAGTAGAGAACGTTTGGATTTTTTGCATCCCAACGAGGATCAACCGACCCTTCAAACGGAAGTTTCTTGACAGTCTTCAGGTCAAGAGACCGATAGAGGTACCAGGTAGCCGAGATGCTCCTAATTAAGAAGAACTTTCCATTCGCATTAAAGGACTGGACCCGGGAATACTCGTTTTTGAGCCCTTTTGAGGTGTCTCCTGCAGTTATATCCTTATTTCGATCGGTTACCCGCACGATGCACGTATGAAATATAGTGTCACACCAGGGAGTCCTTGGTGCTGGCTCCGGGACCGAAGGCTCCTGCAGGACGGTTCTAGATGTGACTGTCGGATACCCGTCGCAGGGACATGCAGCGAGAGAGACAAAATTTTTAGTCAATATCCCAGTAAATATTGCATTCAAATGCTGGAGCGAAGTGTTGCTTGACTCAGCACATGAGAGGCAGGCTGCACTCACTGATGTGAATCCATAAGTGCAGAAGAGGGCGATAATGAGGGAAAATATAACCCATCGGGTAGATCTCTCTTTATCCATCCTGAGTCCTCCTTATTCGTCAAGAATAGTGGGTAGTAGTTAGCGAAGTGAGAAATAGTTTCTGGTGAAAGTGTAGTTCCTCCATGAAGTGGACGCTATAATAGTGCTATGTGAATGACCACTCGTGCAGTTCTTAAAAAAAAGACTGCCTTCGACTACTTGAAGGGACATGGCAGGGGAAAATGCATTTTTAAATGATCCTTCTAATGGTGTCCAACTGATATTTTTATAAAACATGACTTTCGGATATTGTTATTTTTCGACCCAATTAAATTAGACAAACTTACATAAATTCAATCATTCGTCCATCGAGATCATAAACCTGCATCATATTCAATTTCCGAAGACCTTCATAAAGTTTATCCATCAAATCTGATTCCTTTGGATTCATCTCCAAATGTATAATCTTCCTGTCGTTTGAAACAGATGCGCTTCCATTAAGTT
>JAPKXQ010000001.1 GCA_026394765.1 Methanomicrobiales archaeon | reverse complement strand
CTTATAGAGGTCTCAGATGGGAACATGAGTGTCATTGCCCGGTATACGTACGATTCGGCAGGGAAGCTCCAGAGAAAAGAAGTGCGCAATGGCGGATACACGACCTATGCCTATGATACGGTCGGCCAGATCTCCCATCTGGTAAACTATAATACCACCGGGGCTGTGCTCTCCAGGTTCGATTACCAGTATGATGCTACCGGGAACCCCGTCTCCGTCGACACGCTCGAAGGGACGTACCAGTATATCTATGATGCTCTCGGCCAGCTGGTGAACGTGGCATATCCCGGCGGGAATGTGACCCAGTACTCGTATGATGCATCCGGTAACCGGGTTTCCATGACTGATGACGGTGCAACCACGGCATACACGACGAACGTGATGAACCAGTATACTCAGGCGGGAAGTGCCACATTCACCTACGATGCAAATGGAAATATGATCACGAAAACCGAAGCTGGGAATACCACGAACTATGAATATAATTATGATAACCGTCTCATCCAGGTCACCTCACCGGACGGAGTGTATGAATATAAGTACGATGCACTGGGGAACCGTGCCGGGGTCACCCATAACGGAAACCTGACCCGGTATAGTGTCGACCCGCTTGGGATAGGGAATGTTGTTGCTGAATACAGCGGAAGTGGCGAACTGATCGCCCGGTATACCCATGGACTCGGTCTCCTGTCCAAGATTGATCCCTCTGGCAACGAGTATTATTACTCCTTTGACCCGACCGGTCACACCATGGGTATTACTGATTCGTCTGGAAAGGTTGTGAACCAGTATCAGTACACCCCGTTTGGCGAATATCGGCAAAAATCCGAGACGATACATAACCCGTTCACGTACGTGGGAGAATATGGGGTGATGGATGACAAAAACGGATTATTGTACATGCGGTTGAGGCATTATTCCTCAAATTTAGGGAGATTTGTAACTGAAGAGAAACTGGATTTCCGGAATTACGACTTTCACGCATATAAATATTCTCGAAATAACCCGATCTCGTATATCGATCCGACTGGCACTTATTGGGGTGATGCCGGGGTATTTTTTGGTGCATTCAGAGCGGTCGGTGGATATATTGCAATTGCAGGTGCGCTTGCTTCACCTCTTGGGATATTGTCAGGAATAGCACTGGCAGGCGGAGCGTGGGGGGTTATTGCAGGAACAACCGAAGCAGTTTCTGGGATCATGGGAATTTGCGACCCACTCCCGGCTGCAGGACTTTTCGAAGCAATTGGAAATAAAATAGGTGGGGAGACTGGAAAGCAATTGGGATGGATCGCAGATGCTATTCCAGGACTTTTAAAAGTCGACTGGGCCTTGAAAAGTTTCACTGTGGTCCCTACTGCAGGAAACAATGCAAAATTCCCCAGTCTTGTTATGAAATATAGGGAATTATTGGGGTATGAAGGCCAAGCGAACACTACCGAGTGGGGAGATAAACAGGATCCCTGCGGCTGTGGAGGGGAGTCGGACCCTACAAATGGCAAGCGTAAACTAGTCCTTCCCCGCGGCTCAGTCGACCCCGAAGACAAGTATGGCCCAACAGGATATGACGCACCTGGCACTCCGTCAGAATCACGCCATCACTATATCAGCCAGGACACTCCCCTCAATTACCGGGTAGATTTCTGGAATGCAGAGACTGCCACGGCAAATGTCAGCGATGTCGATGCCTACGACGATATGGACAGCAACCTGAACTGGACCACCTTTGGGTTCACAGAGGTCGGGTTTACCGACTGGACCGTTCCCCTTGACCCCCCCTGCCAGTACTTCAGTGTCTATGTCGACACCCGTCCCTCCATGGACTACATCGTGCAGATCGAGGGAATTTATGATACCGCCACGGGTCGGGCAAACCTCACCTATTATACCCTGGATCCCACCACCCTTGAGACCCCTGAAGACCCTCTGGCAGGGTTCCTCCCCGCGATCAGTGCGAGCGGGAAAGAAATAGGCTGGTTCTCTTATACCATTGAACCTAAATTTGGCCTCTCGAGTGGAACAGTGATTGAGAACCGGGCGTGGGTAAACTTCGATTACTCACAGTTCATGCCCGCTCCTAAAGAT
>JAPKXQ010000011.1 GCA_026394765.1 Methanomicrobiales archaeon | reverse complement strand
CGAAATAATGTTGGACAAAAATCGATACACGACTCCAATTATTGGAGCGATTCAGCACTTTAACACAAGTCACTAATCTGTTGAATTTGTGTATGCGCCGTGATATGAGGTCAATAGTCATTAAGCTGAGGGCGATGCAATATACCGTGGCCGAATACTACGAAATGACGATAGTAAGCTTTGATAAAGATTTTGATAAGACAGAGAAGGGGCGAATTGAACCCCAAGACAGTGTGAGCGTATGACGAGAGGACTCTTTTTCCACGGTACACATCCCGAATCACCCGCCTTGGCCAGTTCGCATTCGCTGCCTGATAGAATGGCAGCCATTCAGTGGAACAGCAGGTATCAAGACCATCAATAAAGCGCTTCGGGGCAACAACTTCGTCCGTGAAAGAAGGGTCCAGTGGAACGGGAGGTACCGATAGACGCAGTACCTTGCTCCAATAATGATGAACGCAAAGGTGCTCGCTTCTGACCTCGTCAATCCAGGGATTGCAAAAGTGACGGTGGTCTCACCCGGGCCGGGTGGAGGGGAATCCGATGCGGTTTAGTTTGCGGCAGTGAAGTGAAGAGGGGTTTCCCCTGATCAGAGAAATTTCATTATTTATGATTTGGCCCAGGTTGTGTAATAACGACACTCGGTCTCTTACGTGACGTCATCGAGGTCAAGGACCACATACCCTTCTTTTCGGAATGTCTCTTTGTCCTCGATCTTCCTGGCCACTAGCAGAAATTGTTCCTTCGTGTAGCGTTCATGCCGTACTAACAATGATTTTTTCTTCAGGGATGCCAGGATCTTTCGCGATTCACTCCGGGTCAGGACCCCCCATTTGCATTCGCCATAGAGGATCGAAGCAGCCCGGTCATCACATCCAATGATATCTATCTCTTCCTCTCCATACCACCAGCGGCCGATATTATGCCCGGGGAACATCTTCGGTATCACTTCCTGCCTTATAAATACCTCAAACTGGCAGCCGAAGTACGGGTCAAATAAAGCACCCGGGATCGAGACCTGGTTGAGCTCAACAGATTGACGGTTGGGGAAGACGAAAGTATACCAGAAGTCGAAGAGTTGGTCTTTGATACGGTAGACTCCGTTCTTTGTGTTCACCAGAACAGGAAGCTCCCGCTCTATCATTCCGAGGGTAGTCATACGTTCCAGATAAGGGTAAAGGTGACGGGGATCAAGACCGCAAAACTGGGCAATGTGTGCAGGAGTGGTGTGGCCGTGGGCGATTGCCTGCAGGATGGACTGGTACATCTTCAGCTCGCGGAACTCCTGTGAGAGGATGAAGTATGGTTCCCGGTAGAAGTATCCATAGCGGTCAAAAAATTCACGGGTGGTGAAATCTGAGAATGTGCGATAGTCCCCTGCCTTGAGTAGATACTCTGGGACACCCCCAATGGTAAGATAGATCTTGAGTGCATCGAATCTTGGGACAGAGAGGAACTTCCGGGCATCTGAGAACTGGAGCGCAGGAAGGAGCATATCGCGTGTCCTACGCCCATAGATTGGGGAGGAAGAAGAGAGTGCAAGTTCGCTCATGAGCCCGAGCATAGATCCGCAGAGGATAATGCACCATAAAGATCCGGAGAGGTCCATGTCCCAGGCCTTCTGAAGGGCAGAAAGGATAGAAGGATCATTCCTGGCAAGGTAGGTGAACTCATCAATGACCAGGTATCCCCGTCTGGCAGGAGGATTTTTGGCGATATACATAAAGAGCTGCTCCCAGGACTGTATCGTAAGAGATGCGAGGAGTGAATCATCGAGGAATGTTGCACAGGCGGCCTGCATCTGATGCATCTGGAGTGAGGGGGACGTGTCCTCGGCGATATAAAGTGCCCCTGGTTTGTCTCTGATAAACTCGCTGATAAGGCGGGTCTTTCCAATCCTCCTCCTGCCATAGAGGATGATCAACCTTCCACCGGGTTTATTCCACTCCTCCTCAAGGAGTGTCTGCTCTCTCTCCCGGTCGACAAACTCCCTAATCATGATTAGTACTAATCTGGATTAGGAGTATAAGTTTCTTGTTGAAAATTGGTTGAAACAATTAGAGGCTATCCATCAATGGGGACGGATAGTAGTACATTATTGACTTCCAGTAGTGTTACTATACATGGGGCAGTGATCAGATTACACGGAACTTTGTTTATCTTATGTAGATAACTCTGCACGTTCGACTGCGTGTCTTATACCATCGCCAACCCCGCACCAAAGCTCAACCAGGTGAACCCAACGATTGCAAAGGCAGAAGCAAAGACCCTCAGGATTGCACTCAGGATATCAACTTCGTCTGTGAAAGCAGGGTCTAGTGGAACGGGAGGAACCGATAGACACAGTACCTTGCCCCAAAAAGGGTTAACGCAATGGTGCTCGCCTCTGACACCGTCATGCCAGGCAAGGCAACGGTGACGGTGGCCTCACCTGGATCGGGCGGCGGGGAGAACGGGACTGCTATGTTTGCCGATGGTTGAAGTGAGGAGGGTTTTTCCCCCGGATCTCGTCCCCTTTTTTTCAGTTAGTCCCCTGATAGCCTGATTCCCTTTTCCAGATAAGTGATAGGAGGCACCTCTACAGAATCCCTGTCCCTTGACCGAACTTTTCATACTATGTCGGTTCTGGAGAAAGAGCAGGGTGAGAGACTACCTTACAAGAGATTCTCTCATGGTACAGAGCGGTGAAAATTATCTAACGAACAGAACAGATCCTTGCTATGCAGGTAACTCTATCTCCCCGGCTGCAAGTGGCTTCATGCACAGATGACCTGCATGGACCTCATTCATCAACCAGGTCAATCTTCTCCGATGTCTCAAGGCTGAACCATGACTCACCACACCGGTTACAGAGGTAGGCAGAGACATTTCTGATGACAACAACCTAGTCATCGAAACGGGCGATAAACTCTGTCTTCCCCTCTTTTAATGTACCTTTACAGAACTGCCACGCATCAGGGATCATCTCTCTCTTCTCCTCATCTCTCCTCCATTCTACTATGTATCATCTTCAAAATATACAGTTACGATTCGCATGTGATCAGGACACCCAGGCGACGACAAAATGGATGGTTTCCCATTCTGACACCTCTTTAAGGAGGACAGAAGGACATGGGATATCATCGTCGTAATGTTCCAGTACCTGACTGTTGTTTAGCACAGCCAATATCTCTTTGCTGGAGATATTTCTTTCAAATAACCTCACCCGGGCATGATTCGAAAAGAAAACCGCTCGTCTCTCCACACTCGATCGGATAACGCTGGGATAGTCCATTCTCTATGCCCCCGGGTCCGGGACGAGTGGCACGCAAGTCCAGACGACCATCACGGGCAAGAAGTTCTCCACAAGTCCAAAGATGCAAGGAAAAAGTCAGCGATGAACAGAGGGTTCATAGAAGACTATAAAACATAAAGTGTTTCATATCAGAATCCAGGTGCCGCATCACCTCTTCGATTTTTCCCCAAAAACCTTCGCCTTCGAAATCGCATAACCCGGCCAGATGGAGAGCACGGGTGTCCCAGTCTTGAGTTAAAGAGGATAGGTGAGAGTACCCTCGAAGGAGGCAATCCCATGCAACAATCTGCATGGATCCTCGTAGTCAGGGTATGTTCCCTTTTCATGAACCCTATGCACTGCACCCAGGCTTTCAATTCCCTCGCTGAGGAGGCATGCACCAGCATCACCCAATTACACATCAACCCAATCAGGCCTTCGCATTCATGATCTCACTAAGCGTTATCATGAACTGGAGGGTCTTTCCTGCGAGCGGGTGGTTCTGGTCTACAGTGATGGTGGTCTCATTGAATTCGACAATTGTGAGGGTTCCCACAGTCCCTGAAGCGGTCTGGTACTTTGCGATGCCACCCACGATGGGAGTGAAGTTGTCAGGAAACTCGCTCCTGGGGACGGCGACGATGAATTCAGGTCTCGTTGCACCATACCCGAGTTCTGGGGGGAAAGTTACCGTCTTGGTCTCTCCGGGGACCATCCCCAGCACTGCCTGCTCAAAGCCTTTGATCATCACGCCAGAACCAAGTGTGAACTCCAGAGGAGTCTGGTTGTAGTTGGACTCAAAGACCTCCCCGTTCTCCAGACCAACACGGTAAAAGACCTTCACCGAATCTCCTTCCCGGGCCCCTATAGTAGGAACGGTTGTGGGAGGGGTAGTTCCCGCTGGGGCGGTGCAACCCGAAAAAAAGACAGTGGTTATCGCGATGCAGAGGAGGAGGGATGCCAAGGGGGCTGTTCCCTTCCATCCATGAGTGCTACTGCGGTGAAGCAGGGTCATAGTACCTACTGAATCTACTTCCCAGGTGAATAAAATACGCGAGAAGCACAATGTCATATACCGTATAGTGCGATATGAAAGGAATCAGAACAGTTGTTCAGACAATCACACTCATTCACTGCTGAAGAGCCCATGAAGTAGGAATGTAATAATTCCTGCTATCCAACCGGGGCACCAACTCCTGTAGTCGCGTAAGTAGAAGAGGTGTGTAAAAAGAGACAGTATTGAAACCTGTAAATAGGGAAAGGCCCCACATCTCCCTGAATTCTATGGCTGAGGAAGGGTACAAAGAAGCCGTGGTACAGGGGCAGAAGGTCCAGTGGGACCCGGAACAGCTCCGGAAGGTCCAGGAACACCCGTGCTTTTCAGAAAAAGCCTGCCATGCATTCGGAAGGTGCCACCTCCCGGTCGCTCCGCGGTGCAACATCCAGTGCAACTACTGCATCAGGGACTTTGACTGTGTGAACGAGAGCCGTCCGGGTGTCACTACAAAGGTCCTTGGCCCTGAAGAAGCGGTTGCGATGACGCGTAAAGTTATCGCCGACTACCCCTACATCAAGGTGATCGGGATCGCAGGTCCGGGAGAACCCCTTGCGAATGAAGAGACCCTCGAGACCCTCCGACGACTCCATGAAGAGTTCCCTGGTGTTATCAAGTGCATTAGCACCAACGGTCTCCTCCTCCCTGAAAAGATCGATCTCCTCCAGGAGTATGACGTAGGAAACATCACAGTTACACTAAATGCGATCGACCCCGCGATTGGGGCAAAGATCTATGAGTTCATCAACTACCATGGCACGCGTTACCAGGGGATAGAGGGGGCCAGAGTCCTCCTCGAGAACCAGCTCAAAGGGATCGAGATGGCAGTCGCGCGCAAGATGATCGTGAAGGTGAACACAGTCTATATCCCGGGGGTCAACGACGACCATATCCCCGCAATTGCAAAGAAGGTGGGAGAAATGGGAGTATATACATTCAATGTCATACCACTCATCGCGCAGTACAAATTCGCCAACATCACCCCGCCGACACCAGAGATGAAGCGAAAGATGCAGGACTCCTGTGCACAGTACGTCCGCCAGATGCGGCACTGTCAGCGCTGCCGGGCTGACGCAATAGGAAGGATTGGCCACGACATCCAGTCCTGTATCTACAAAACCAAGTGAGGGGTCATTCTTCCCTCACAGGTGCCCTGCCATGATCGGGACTTCGATACAGGATATTCGCCAGTAATTACCAATGCACAATGCAAGTATGCCGTGCGGTACTGCACAACAGAGCATCATGCCATAAGGACGGCGATTACCTTCACCCTCACCAGGGGGAACCGGGTGTCCCAGCTACTCCTGAACCGGGTATCATGAGAGAATCTGGCCCATTCCCGCGTCTGTTGCACTCTCTTCCTTTGCAGGGTCCGCACTTGGATGGGGTCACCCATAAACCCCTGCTGATTCTGAAGGGTAGTTCAGATCATGATGACTTCGTCTTTTTCCCCACGCGCAGGGCGCCGTTCCGGGGCGAGCTCATTCAATGCCTGCATCAGTGCAAGTACCTTCTCGCTCCCAAAGACCTCCCGAAACGCAATGATCTCTTCAGAGTTCATCACCATCACCCCTTTCTTCTTCATCGGCAGACCTTTGGACCCGATAGGGTTGATGTCCACCGCAAGGGCGGCCGGGCGGCTCTTTGTCGGGGGAAGTCGCACAATAGAGACTCCCTTGACCGAAGTTGGCCTGCGCTCCCAGTCATCCCCGCTCTCAAGAAATTTCTTAAGGTTCTCAGCTATCTCCATACCAATCCGTGCGTGTGGACCACAGTAAAACCTTCTGCGTGCGGGATGAAAGTGAGATGATCGTGCCTATGCATCACCTGCACCACCCAACCGGTGGAGTGTTCTGGCTGGGAGTCGCCACTACTGACCATATGCAGAAGAACCATCAGGCAATTCGAGAGCCCCTGGCACCTAGGGATTTGAACGTCGTTTCTTGTATGGCCGTGCTCCCCATACTCGGTACAGCCGGGGCTGCCTGATGCACGAGGTCGTGGTCCCACGCGACCAGCCCTTCGACCTCGACCTGACCCTTGGGTGTGGTCAAGCGTTCCGCTGGGCAAAACAGCAGGAGTGGTGGAGGGGGGTTGCTGGAGGCCGGCGGGTTCATCTGAAACAGGAAGGGCATGTAATAACGGTGCAGGGGGCAGAACCCGACTGGGTCATCCACTACCTCCACCTCGATGCAGACCTCCCAGCTATTGTCGATTCAATTAACCGCGACCCCACCATCCATACCGCACTGTCGGCGTGTGCCGGTCTCAGGGTCATCAGACAGGAGCCCTTCGAAGTGCTCGCCTCTTATATTTGCGCTACATTCTCGAACATCCCCGGGATAACAAAAAAGATCCAGCTACTATCAGAACGCTGTGGTGAGGAGAGAGCAGACGAATGGGGCACATTCCATTCATTTCCAGGACCAGATGCACTCGTTTCAGGAGGAGTTTGTACCTTGCGGGAATGCCGACTGGGGTACCGGGCCCCTTTTATCGCAGGTACCTCCCGTGCCGTCATGGACGATGCAAAGTGGGCAGTAAAGATCCGCTCAATGCCGTATGAACAGGCGTTCCAAACCCTCCTGGCACTCCCGGGTGTGGGGGCCAAGGTCGCGGACTGCACACTCCTCTTCGGGTTCCAGGAGTACCGCGCATTTCCCGTCGATGTGTGGATCCACCGAATCATTGCGGCGCATTACTTTCCAGGCCACCTCAAAGTCCGCGAGCGGGAGGTGCGGGAGTTCGGGAGGCGCCACTTTGGAAATTACGCCGGCTATGCCCAGGAGTACCTTTATGCAGCCCGCCGTCTCCTCACCCCAAAGACCGAGATATCAGGAGACGAGAATTCGGCAAAGAAAAAGCGCAGAGAAAAAATGAGTGGGCCTGGGTAAATGTACCATTCCATTTTTTTTAGGTCCCTATGTCCCAGGATGAGAGATAGGTCACCTGGGCAGGGGAGAGAGCATCGATCCGAATCCCGAGGGATGCGATCTTCATACCCGCAACCTCCTTGTCGATAGCCTCGGGGACGAGATAGACACCTGGGAGGAGGGACCTCCCCTTTTTTGCGATGTACTCAGTAGAGAGGGCCTGGAGGGCGAAACTGAGGTCCATCACCTCGATGGGGTGGCCCATCCCCTTGGGTGTGGCAAGGTTCACCAGGCGACCCTCAGCGAGGAGGTGGAGCCTCTTTTCTCCGATCAGGTAGGTGTCGATCCCTTCACGGCGCACCACCTCCCGTGCATGATCAGAGAGCCAGCAGGTGTCGATCTCCACATTGAAGTGGCCGGCATTTGCAAGGATCGCCCCGTCTCTCATAATAGCGAGGTGCTCACCCGCGATGACACCGGAATTTCCTGTTGTGGTGATGAAGATCTCCCCGATCTTTGCTGCATCGTCCATCGGCATCACCACGAGGCCGTCCATATGGGCCTGGAGGGCACTCCTGGGGTCGATCTCGGTTACAATGACATGTGCCCCGAGACTGCGCGCTTTCTGCGAGAGCCCCCTGCCACAGAACCCGTAACCCGCAACGACTATGGTCTTTCCTGCGATCAAGACATTAGTCGTCACCATCACCGCTGTGAGCGCACTCTCACCTGTGCCATGGACATTGTCAAAGAACCGCTTCATCGGGGTGTCGTTCACAGCTACAACAGGGAACCTAAGATCTCCTCCTGCAGCCATCGCCCTGAGACGGTGGACCCCGGTGGTCGTCTCCTCACACCCGCCGATCACACCATCCAGCACCTCGGTCCGGGTCGTATGGAGGCGGTGGATGAGGTCCATCCCGTCATCGATGGTGATATGGGGCCGTCCATCGAGTACCTGATCGATCGCCTGGTAATACTCGCGAGCACTGCACCCCCTTCGGGCAAAGCAATGGACACCCGATGTCTCTGATAGCGCCTCGGCTACGTCGTCCTGGGTGCTGAGGGGGTTACATCCCGTGATGAAGACCTCGGCACCCCCTGCAGCGAGGGCACGGACAAGGTTGGCAGTCTTTGCCTCCACGTGGAGTGCCATCCCTATCGAAAGTCCTATAAAGGGTTTCTCTTCCTCAAACCGACGCCGTATTACGGCGAGCACAGGCATGAACTGCCCGGCCCATGCTATCTTTGCTTCTCCTGTATGCATGGCTCTCCTCACCTGGGGTGCCTGGAACCTTTGAATGTCAGGACTGATAGGGACGTGCATGCACTTCCCTGTGTGTGACTGGTAGCCCTGGGTTCCTTGTGGACTCCCAAAACTCCAGGGTCCCTTGGGTTCCTTTCAGTTACCTCTAGTATCTCACATCTTTGATGGATGAGCCCTTCTGTCCCCTGGCCCAATGGATGTCGTACCCTAACAAATGGGTGGTCGATCCATTTCATAACCCTGATACCGTGCTGCCCCCAACCACAGTAGCATGCCCCTCACACGACGGATCATCCCGTGCCTCGACTTAAAAGATGGCAGGGTAGTAAAAGGGACCAACTTTGTCGGCCTCCGGGACGCAGGCGACCCTGTAGAACTCGCAGAGAGGTACAACTACCAGGGTGCCGACGAAGTGGTCTTTCTCGACATCACCGCTTCGAAAGAGAACCGCGGAGCCCTCCTTGACGTCATCAGCCGGGCTGCTGACGAACTCTTCCTCCCCCTCACGGTAGGGGGCGGGATCAGGACACTGGATGATATCAGAGAGACCCTTCGTGCAGGTGGCGATAAGGTGAGCATCAACACGAGCGCGGTGAAGGACCCCACCCTTATCAACCGGGGCGCAACTCAGTTCGGAACGCAGTGCATCGTGGTGGCGATGGACGTCAGGAAGAACGAGAAAGTGCGGGATGGGGCCACACCCATTCTCCTCCCCGACGGCCGCGAGTGCTGGTATGAGGTGGTTATCTATGGAGGGAGTGCTCCTACCGGGATCGATGCGGTCTCCTGGGCATGTGAAGCCGAAAAAAGGGGGGCAGGTGAGATCCTTCTCACGAGTATGGAGACCGACGGGACAAAGGACGGCTTTGACATCCCGATAACTGCCGCTATATCAAATGCGGTCGGCATCCCGGTGATTGCAAGTGGCGGGGTCGGCACCCTGGAGCACTTCTATGAAGGGGTCGTCAGCGGGCATGCCGACGCCTGCCTCGCAGCGAGCGTCTTTCATTATGGCGAGTTTACAGTCAGAGAGGTCAAGGAGTACCTTGCCGGGCGGGGTATCCCGGTACGGCTCTGAGGTCAAGTTCAATTGCTGCAACC
>JAPKXQ010000078.1 GCA_026394765.1 Methanomicrobiales archaeon | reverse complement strand
TTGAGGATGTCATGGCGGGTTATGGAGGATAGAAGGTATAATTTCTTAAGCGCGCCTGATAGTGCCTCTTCCATCCGTTTTCGTTCAGAGATATCAGAGAACGAGACAAAGACCGCAGGCTTTCCCTCGAACCTCGTGGTGATCGCTGACATATATGCCCAAAAGGGCCTTCCCTCCGATGTCTTGAGCCGGGTCTCAAAGTCACTGACCCCACCTTTCTGCTGGACTGACTCAATGAGACGCTGTCGCTCTTTTGGGTCTACATAGAAGTTAGGGGTGAGCATTCCCACTGCCTCTTCCTGGGAGAGCCCAAATAGCAAGGCGGCCGGGCGGTTGAGGTAGAGGACCTGGTTGGTATCAGGACTGCTGATGACAATAGGGTTAGGCGCACTCTCGATGATCTGCCGGTAGCGTTCCTCACTATCACGAAGCGCGAACTCCACCCGTTTCCGCTCTAAAATCTCATTCTGAAGGTCATCGTTGGCACACTTCAGATCAGTGACAATGGTGCTGAGCTCATCATTCAGGTTTGCGAGCTTCTCCTGTGCCTCCTGGAGTTCGGCGTTCTTCTTTACCGCTATCTCATAGGTTGAGAGGAGTATGTTTAAGATCTGGAGACGATCAGAGGTGATGTAGTGACGTTTTCCTGCAAAAAAGACCTCGATGCCGATCTGGAGCCCGTACTGACGCGGGATATTCACATTTATCAGGATCATCTCGATCCGTGAGAGGAGGTAGGTGGGGTCATATGGCTTGATGATGAAGTTGTCTGCCCCGCACTCAAGGCCCCGGATAACATCGCCAGGGTCGAAGAGCTGGGTGACGAGGATGACAGGGAGATCTTTTGTCGCACCAGTTGCCTTGATCTGACGACAGAGCTCATAACCGTCCATCTCGGGCATCACGATATCGGTCAGCACTATTGAAGGCTGCGCCTGCTCGATCATTGCAAGGGCTACACACCCATTTTCTGCAACACTGACATTGTACCCTGCCCCCTCAAGGAGGTGGCGCAGTATCGCTGCCTGGGTAGGGCTGTCTTCGACAATGAGGATACATACCTCATGCCTGGACCCTGAAGAAGGGTCCCATGCCACTCCTGATGCTAACCTTTCATCAGCCATACGTCTCATCCCCGGATCTATACTCCATGCATTTTGCTCCTGCGGCCACATTATTTTCGGTCTACCCTAACACATCAACCTTTTAGTGCTGCACACAGGAGGTCAGCTATCCCGGAAGGTTCCTTCACAAACTGGACCGCCCCGATCGCCACCGCCGCACCAGGCATGCCATAGACCATCGAGGTCTCCCGGTCCTGAGCGATCGTGAGCCCCCCGGCCTCCCGTATACTGAGAAGGCCTGATGCCCCGTCTTCTCCCATGCCTGATAAGAGGACCCCTGCACCCCCGGGCCCACATGACGCGGCCACACTCCTGAAGAGATACGTGACAGAGGGGCAAATTCCAGATTTAAGTGGGCATTTCAAGAGATTCACCAGAAGGGATGGTTCCACCCCGAGGTGGTAACCATCAGGGGCGATATAGACATGGCCCGGGAGGAGTATGGCGCGATCCTCAGCCACATGGATCGGGTGGGAGGATTCGCCTGCGAGCCACCCGGCAAAGCCTGTCACAAACCCGGGGGCCATATGTTGGACAAGGATGATAGGCACAGGGAGACCTACAGGGAGGATAGAGAGGATCTCACGGACCACCGGGGGCCCACCTGCCGAAGCACCCATTGCGATCAGCTTTACGGGACCGTAGACTGGGCGAGGTGTGATGGGTAAGGATGAGAATTCCTCATACTGCTCTCCAGCTCTAGGCACTCTCCAGTGCCGCACCACCATCACCTCTGCATAGGTCCTGACAGTCTCAACGAATGCGTGGGAAGATTCCTGGAAAGAGGGGTCATTCGTCCCGCCAGGTCTAGGCATCACTGCGAGCGCCCCTGCATCAAGTGCCCCAAATGACGATGCGACCTCATCAAGGTTGTCGATACCGCTCACGATCAGGATACGGGTTGGAGAGAGGTCCATGATCTGCCGGGTCGCTCTGATCCCATCGAGGCGGGGCATGTTGATGTCCATGGTGATGAGGTCAGGGGAGAGAGCAGCTGCCATCTCCACTGCCTCTATACCATCGGTGGCAACCCCCACCACCTCGATCCCTTCTTCATTCCCTAGGATCTCGTTGAGGAGTTCCCGCGCAACCAGGGAGTCATCAACGATAAGGACCTTGATCATCGCTCAGCCTCACACCAGACGCTGGATAACTTCAAGGAGGTTTCCCTCATCAAAACTGCTCTTGACGATATACGCATTTGCCCCTGCTGCGATCCCATGTTCACGGTCCTCACGGGAGTCGAGTGAGGTGACGAGTACCACTGGGAGGTCTTCCAGTCCCGGGTCAGCACGTATCTTCTCAGTGAGCGAGAAGCCGTTCATCCTGGGCATGTCGACATCTGATACCACGAGGTCAAAGGCCTTCTCTTTCAGCAGGGTGAAGGCGTCAATCCCGTCAACTGCGGTGTCTACGATAAAGCCCGCCCCTTCAATAATGTTTTTTAGCAGGACCCTTGAGGTGACCGAGTCCTCGACGACGAGGACGCGGAGAAGTGGAGCAGCCGTCTCTTCCTGAGAAGCGTTTCCATCCCGACCCCCCTGCCCAATCCTTATACCTTCGTTGATGAGACCATCAGGCTTGAGTACGAGTGCGACCTTCCCATCCCCAAGGACTGTGGCCCCCGATACCCGGCTGAGCCACTTGAGCTGGGGCCCAAGGCCCCGCACCACCACCTCCTGGTCTCCCAGGACCTCGTCGACTAGGAATGCCGCGCGCTCCCCCCCGGCAGTGATGACCACAACCGGCATCATTTCGCCCGCTGTCTGCCGAGAGTCCTTTGCCCTATCAGTAACTCCCAGCACCCCGGCAAGGGTGATGAGGGGGAGTGTAGCTCCTCCGTCCTCAACTACCATTCGGTTCTCTACTGTGGCGATACGGGAACGACTCGTCAGAAAGACCCGGGAAACAGCCTGGAGGGGTATGACTGCACGGTGGACTCCTGCTGCTACAAGGAGTCCCCGAAAGGTTGAGAGTGAGACCGGGAGGGACAGGTGAAACACTGTAGACCTCCCTGGTTCTGTATCAGCCACCACGGTGCCCCCAAGTGCTGCCACCTTCTCATAAACGATCGCAAGACCTATGCCGCGGCCTGATATGGTGGTGATAATACTACTCGTCGAGAGACCTGACCTGAAGATTAGGGGGATTACATCAGCATCTGTCTGCAATGAGGAGTCCCCTGGAGCCAAAAATCCCAGTTCCAGTGCTACCCGCCGGACCGAAGCGAGGTCGATCCCACCCCCGTCATCTGCAATTGACAGGGTGATCATCCCCCCTTCATGCAGAGCTGCGGTTATCTGGATTGTTCCGTAAGGGGGCTTTCCAGAGGCAACGCGGACTGCGGGCGCCTCAATCCCATGGTCAATGGCGTTTCTTACAAGGTGGATGAGGGGGTCGCGCACTGCCTCAAGTACTCGTCTGTCGGCCTCGATCTCCCCTCCCGTAAGGACAACCTCTACAGTCTTTCCAAAAGTATGAGAGAGGTCCCGAACAGCCCTGGGGACCATCTCAAAAAGGGTTGCTACAGGCTGGAGCACCACATCGCGGATCCCCTCGGCGAGCGTTCCCACACTCATCTCGAGGGTGTCCGAGTCCCTCACCACTGCATCGACGAGCAGTTCAAAGTCGCGGTGGAGGCGTCCAATGAATTCCTTGTTGTATGCGAGGAACTCATTCATTCTCCCGGACTGGGCAGCACGCATTCGCCACTCCTCAATCCTTGCAAGGATGCCCTTCATCTCTTCTAACCGTGCTCCGAGGGAGATTCTCGCCGCGAGGAGGTCATCAGCATCAGCATGAAGACGGTCGAGCTTCTCTGCCATGACCCTGACCATGCGGGGTTCCCCGGGCATGGCCATGGGAGGAGGAGAGTCAGCCCCGGTGGGTAGTGGTGGGCTGGGGAACGGAGCCGGTTGGACAGATGGCCCAACAGGAGGGAGACTACCACCCTCATCTCCCTGGTAAGGTCTTACGCTGATGGAGACCTCCCGATGAGGTACTGGCACCCCCTCACCCTTCCTGGGGAGGAGACCCCGCAGGACCTGGACCATCTCCGCGGGGTTGGGGGACCCCGATCCGAAAGAGGCCTTCCCGGAGAGTAGCGCACTAAGCAGGTCGATAGTTGCGTGGATGGCGTCAAATCCCCTCTGGTCCGGGAGGTACTCATCCTTCTTCATCGCGGAGAAGACAGCTTCAAGTCCCTGGCAGACCCCCTCAATCTCTCGAAGGCCTACTGCCCGGGCCGCTCCCTTGAGGCTGTGGGTCTCCCGGTAGATCCCTTCCACTAGACCGGGCTCGCCAGTAGCAACCCCTGACTTCTCAAGAGAGAGCAGGCCACGGGTGATGGTGACGAGGTGGTCTGCTGCTTCCCCTGCAAAGATGCCGAGGAGGCGCTCATGGAACCCCTGGTCCATCCCGGTCATTAGGTAGCCTTCGTCATACCCGGTAGTGTCCAGTGATCTCCTTGAGCCTGAGGCCGAGGTCATGGAGGTCTTGTGCAGTCTTCTCGACGTGACGGGTTATCTCCAGGGTGTTCTGGGCAGCGGCCCTGATATTTTCCATTGCAAGTGCGATCTGGTCCATACCGACCACCTGTTCTTTCGATGTCGCTGCGATCTGGACCGATGCCCGGGAGGCATCAGTCACACTCTGGGCGAGGAGGTCGATGGCTCCCCTCGCATCCGCTGTGAGGGTGACCCCTGTAGCAACCGTCTTTCCTCCCTGCTCGGTGGAGAGTACTGTGGAACTGATACCCCGCTGTATCTCGGTGAGGATGGTCCTGATGTGGGCAGTAGCCTGTTTGGACTGGCCTGCAAGGGTCCGTATCTCGTGGGCGACGACGGTAAACCCTCTCCCCAGGTCTCCTGCCTTTGCAGCTTCTATTGATGCATTCACTGCGAGGAGGTTGGACTGTTCGGCGATATCCCCGACAGTCGCGATGATCTCTCCAATCGCCTGGCTCTGTTCTGATAGTTTCACTACCGTCATCGCGATCGCCTCCATCTGCCGCTGTATGTTCTCCATTCCCAACAGGATCGCTTCTACCGCCTTCTGACCTGTCTGGGTCACCTGTCCTGCCCGTTGCGCCTTCTCAACTATGGCCTTTGCCTTCTCATGCGAGACTTCAGTAGTCTTCCTCACCTCTTCAACCGTCGCTGAGGTTTCGGTTACCGAAGTTGCGGTCTCAGAGGTCGCGGCTCCGAGCTGCTGGGTGATGGTGAGAATCTCGCTCGATGCAGTCGAGAGTACAGATATTCCCTCGTAGAGTTCCTTGTTGATAAGTGTCATCATACGAGAGAGTTCAACCCCAGTACTGTTCAGGGCGTCGCGCAATGCGATGAAGTCCCCCTCGACCTGGACTTTTTCATCGACACGGGCGGAGAAGTTCCCTGAGGCAAACTCCCCTGACACCCTCATCGCCTCGTACACCGGTCCAATAACAGCGTCCAGTGTGCTGTTAACACCGTCAACGATCCTGCGGAAGTCGCTCTGATGCCGCGAAGGATCTGCCCTTGTAACGAGTTTCCCTGCTACCGCTGCCCTTGTTAACAGGTTTGCATCCTCGATGAGCAGGTTCACCGCAGCTATGCACTGGTTGAGGTTGTCCTTGATCGCGTTGAAGTCCCCCTGATATTCGTCTGTAATCTTCTGCGGGATCTCCCCATGCGCTATCCGGTCCACATACTCGGCAGCGACATTGAGGGGACCTATCACCGCGTCCAGTGTGCTGTTAACACCGTCAACGATCCTGCGGAAGTCGCCCTGATGCCGCGAAGGATCTGCTCTTGTAGTGAGTTTCCCTGCTATAGCTGCCTTTGTTAACTGGTTAGCATCCTCTATGAGAAGGTTCACCGCAGCGATGCACTGGTTGAGATTGTTCTTGATCTCGTTGAAGTCCCCCTGGTATTCTTCGGTGATCTCTTCGGGAATATCGCCCCGGCTTATACGGTCCACATACTCAGCAGCGACATTGAGGGGACCTATCACTGCGTCGAGGAGACGGTTCACTCCATCAATAGCGTTCTTGTGAACACCCATATACTTCGTGGTATCAGCACGGATTGCAAGATTTCCTGCAATCACGGATTCTATTAAGTAGTTCACATCCTGTCCCCGATTTTTCAGGATCTCGATAAGGTTGTTGATATTGATCTTGATCTCATTGAAGTCCCCTTTGTATTCGTCGGTGATCTTTTCCGGGAGATCCCCATGTGCAATCCGGTCCACATACTCAGCCGCGACATTGAGGGGACCTATCACCGCATCAAGGGTCTCATTGACGTCTGCAACGATTTTGCGATAGTCCCCTTCATGGGTAGAGGGATCGGCCCTTACTGCGAGGTCCCCACGGCGTGCTGCACCGGCAAGGTTCTGGACGTCCTGGATCATAGCATTGACACGGCCACCCATCTGGTTCAGGGCCGAACCCAAAATCCCAAGCTCATCATCACGGGAGAAAGTCACCCTGGCTGATGACTCCCCCTGCCCGATCCGTTCAGCGACTGTTACTGCCTCCCACAGCGGCCCGATGATCCCCTTAGTGATGAGATAGGCCAGACCAAGTGCCACGATCAGCCCAATTATAGTGGTCACGATGATGAACCCACCAGCGACCCCGGCTGCCTGATGGTTCACCTCGTTAAGCGATGCGGCACTCTGCGACTCTCCCGCGACCATCTTCTGGAGGAGATCATTCATTCGGCTCTTGATCTCTACTGCCCGTCCTGACTGGGATACACTCGCATGGGCATACGTCGCGTTTCCGGTGGTAATCTCCTGCTGGATCTTTGCAAGCTCTCGGGAATAGTCAGCAAAGTACTCCTCGAGAAGGGTGACGTCCCCCACCTCGTCACTGTCCATGTAGTTGACTCGGTAAAAGGTGAGGTCCCTGTTGATATCGGCGACACGCTGCTCTATACTCTGCTTGAGTGCAGGACGCTCTTCAGGGAAGTCGATGTACCGCAGGAGATCGACCCTGAGCTCCTGAATCTCTGTATCGACAACCTTAAGCTGAACAATTGGGAGAAGACCTTCTTCGTAAATCTTCGAACTCCCGTCTGATAGTCCACTCAGGCTGGTGTATCCGGCCACTGCCACCATAACGAGTATGATACCAATGATTACGAATGTACCAACCAGTTTTATCCTGATACTGATGTTATCAAGCCATGTCATGCGTCTCTTCTCCATACATATCCCTGACTGGGCCTAAACCTTGGGAAGCCTCCCAACTTTAGGTGTCTCTCCACCCTCAATCACGACCATCATCGGTTCAGCCAGGATCGACCCGGCATTGAAGAGGATGAGAGGTCCTTCTACTATCCCCATGATGA
Organism: Methanomicrobiales archaeon; assembly: GCA_026394765.1. Taxonomy (GTDB): domain Archaea; phylum Halobacteriota; class Methanomicrobia; order Methanomicrobiales; family Methanospirillaceae; genus JAPKXQ01. Next base: position 4,889 of record JAPKXQ010000078.1, on the reverse strand, counting down.
ACCTGGCACCAATTGGAGAGAGAGTAGCTGGCGGAGGGAGGACCGATCTCCGGTCGACCATAGAAATACCGGTTATACCATCTGCGAGGATCCCAAACTCCATTTTGGCGTCAGTTAGGACCACCACCCGGTTTGACTCGGTGATCCCACCGGTTGGGAGTCCGAAGAACCGCTTGAGGTCGACTAATGAGAGGACCCTCCCCCTCACCCCGGTGATACCGACAATGAATGGAGGAGTCCCGGGGACTGATGTGATGTCGCGCACGAAGAGGACCTCACTGACATAAGAGAGTTCGACTGCGTACCTCTCCCGGGCAAGATGAAACTCAAGGAACGCTGTCGAATCTTCAGAGCGTCTCTCTTCAGTCAGAGGTGCTGCAAGATCTTTCGCCCGTCTCATGAGGAGGGCGTCCAAACTTTCCCCAGAATCCGGTCTTCCCATACCTGAACCAGTGACATGACCCCTATTGTCACTTGTCAGGCTTGTATTGAAGTACATTTCGCTAAAAACTCCCAGGATAGTTGCTCATAATCCAATCAGCCTGTATTCCCACCGTGTCTTATAAGGGAGACCGGGACAAGCCCCGACCGGCCGATAAGTTCCTGCCCCCTGGGGCTGAGGAGGAACGCGACATAGGACCCTGCCACACCCCTGGGGGGCCCATCAGTCAGGAGATAGACATTGCGCGCCAAAGGATATGTCCCATCAAGGAGAGCACGCTGTGCAGGTATCACCCCGTCCACAGGGAGGACCATGGGGCCTCCACTTCTAGTCAGGTAGACGAGTGAGTCGTACCCGATTGCGTCAGGACTGCTCTTCACCGCATCTGGGATGAGTTCTAATTCTGATAAGGGGATGGCACCGGTGATGTAAGGAGCAGTCCTGTTGCCTGCGACGACATAGTTGAAGTACTGGGCAGTCGCGTGCTTCAACACATTTCCGGTATATACCCGGATATGCCCCCTCTGCCCACTTCCCGGGACCTGCTCCCAGGTAGAGAGAGTCCCCTCAAAGAAGATCTTTCGTGCATCAGCAAGAGTTATCCCACTCAATTCGTTATCATTGGGAACGATTATCGCAATGCCATCGATGGCGAAGGTGGTGAGGTGAATGCGCTTCCCCTGCTGCTCAGCCAGCATATACTCTTCCGGAAGGGGTAACTGCGTGAGGAGTGCGAGGTCAGATCGCCCGGATATGAACTCATCCAGGGCCTGTACAGACCCGACATCCCTGACCGTGACCTGGACTGCCGGGTTCTCCTCTGCATATACGTCTGTCGCCTCTTTGAGAGATTTCGCAAGCACCTGTCCAGCACTGACGTTAAGAGTCCCATTCACATAACTCCCCTGTTCTTTGCCCATGCACCCCACGAGGGAAAGTGCAACTAGGAGTAGGGCAACTACCACTAGAGTCACGACCGGGTTTGCAGGGGTGGGTTCGTTCTGGAAGGTGCACATTATGACCTCATTTTTTAATAATCTCATAGCCCAGTCCCAAGTGATCTGACCAGTGCCCGCACCTGCCCTGCCTGCATCCCGTCCATACCCTCAACTGCTCCATCGTCTGGAACTGTTGCAAGAGCGCTGATAACGTTTCCAAGGTGGCGCTTTGCATCTTTTGACTTGCCTTGGAGGGCTGACAAGCGTGCAAGGGCGATATGAGCCGGGACAAAATCAGGGTCTGCAAAGATGGCCTGTCTGAAAGCCCGGGCGGCGGCTGAAAGGTCTCCAGACTCCTGGAGGATGGAGGCCCTGATAAGGTGAACCCTGGGATTTAAGGGGTCGCGAAGTAGCGCTCGTTCACAGCACAGGAGAGCATCAGAGACCATTCCCTGATTTGCCAGGGCGCATGCAAGTAAGACCTCATCAGGAGGGCATACCTGGGAGGATAGACCAGGTACAGGGGTGAGGTCATTTGTGGAAGAGACTCCAGAAGAAGAGTCTTCCACTACTCCATCTGGAAGGCGCTGCACCCACAGGTCTTCAATTGGGTCTTGTGCTTGGGTGATGTCCACATCCCTTGCAGGAAGAGTAGGAAACTTTGATTCAGAAGTATCAACAGTTCGAACCTCGTTTATGCCACCCTTCTGATAGATCAGGACACCACCACGTTCCTCAAGGGATAGAGTGGGGAATGAGGAGAGAGAGACCTCCTGCGGGCTCACGATGAGGTAGCCCCCCTCGATCAGTGAGGCGGCTAGGTGCGCGGTCACGTTCGCTGCATTGCCGGGTGTTAGGTACATCAGCACATTTCTGCAAAGGATGAGGTCCATTCCTGCGGCCCCTGTCTGCATCAGGGGAAAATGGTCTTTTGCAAGGTTCTGCCTCTTGAACGTGACGAGCTCTCTGACAGCAGGGTCGATCACAAAATGACCGTCCTTGGTCTCACTAAAGAATCTGGCCATTGCAACAGGAAGGACATCCCTGAATGACCATGACGAATACACCCCGGTACGTGCCCGTTCAAGTGCCTTCGGGTTGATATCGGTTGCAAAGATCCGGATATCCCATTCCCCTGGGACCTGGATGAGGGTTAGGAGGAGGATAGCGAGGGAGTAGGCTTCCTCCCCAGTGCTGCAGGCAGCGCTCCAGAGCCTGATGTACCGTGAACTTCCCTTGCGCTCCCTGATGAGGGAGGGGAGAAGGTCAGTCCCGAGGAGTTCAAAGAGCCGCTTGTCCCTGAAGAAGTAGGTCTCTCCGACTGTTAAGTGACGGACGAGGTATTCGACCACCCCAGGGTCCTCTGCTGCTGACCGCACCCATGCGATGCAGGAAGAGGGGTCCTCCCGGCCCACCTCGCGGCACGCAGCAAAGACCCCCCGCCGCATCTCATTCCACCGGGAGGGAGGGTATGCAAGGCCTGTCACTTCTGCGATGATGTGGCCGATGGCAAATAGGTCCTCTTCTTTGATATCAGGATCCAGGACCGGCACCCCCTGCAGATGCAAGTTCTGCTGACAGTGCCTCATCTTCTTTTGAGCTCAAAAACGCATCTAGGTCAAGGATGAGGAGGACCCCATCAGGAAGAGTTATTGCCCCCCGGATGGCGGTGCGCTCTCCTGAAAACTCATTCGGTGCTACGGTTGGCGACTCTTGTTCTACAACGCCAAAAGCAGCATCTGCATGGAGGGCAAAGATACGACGCGCAGTCCTTGCGATCACCAGGACATCAGAGGACTGTACCTCTCTCTCTGGCATCCCGAGTGCAGTTCTTACCGAGATCACAGGGACGATCCTGCCATGCAGGTTGATGACCCCCCTGACAAGGGGAGGAAGTCGGGGGAGAGGGGTGACTGCGACCATATGGACTGCCTGCTCCACCTCACCGAGGGGGAGGGCACATGTGACATGACCTACTGAGAATACAAAGAGAGGGAGGTGTGCCGCGTCCTGGTCCACCATTGGATCATGGAGATCTGGCACACCACAGGGTATAAAGCACCATGGTGGGGAGAACCCAGCATAGTACAGGAAAGCAGGGGGGGCTGTGCGCGTCAGCGGACAGGCGGGTTCCCGTACAACTCATAGAATACCACCTCGCTCATGGGTTTTTTGGCAACTACCTTCACATCGCCGGGGTACCCTGCTGATACGAGGGAGACGAGTGAGAACTCACCAGGAACATTGAGGAGTTCCCGTACCGCCCCGGCATAGGCTTTCTTGTCCCCCGCGACCCAGCAGGAACCAACTCCATGCGCCTGGAGGGCTAATATCAGGTTCTCTGTCGCAGCGCAGCAGTCTTCGAGATAGTAGACGTGCGCTCTCTTTCCAAAGATTGCGAAACAGACCGGGGCTTGCGCGATGAACTTTCCGTGTTCAGTCAGACCTGCCAGTTTAGAGAGCATCACAGGGTCACGGATCACGAGAAAGACCCAGTCCTGTCTGTTCATCGCAGTTGGTGCGAGGCGGGCGCACTCGAGGACCTCCCTGATGACGAGATCATCTACCGGGTCGGGCTTGTATGAGCGGACAGACTGGCGGCTCTTGATGACAGTGGTACAGATGTTCATACCACGCGGTTGTTCCCGAGCTGGAAAAATGATTGGGTGGAAGAACCCAGGCTCAGTATACGATCCCCCGGAGATACCGGATCACAAAGAGGAATATTAAGGCGGCGACCAGCAGGCAAAGGAATCTTGCAATGATCCGCTTCGTATCCCACACCATCAGGAGAACTCGGGAGATGACTCCCAGGACAAATGTCGAGACCCCGACCCAGACACCCATCATCAGCATTTGTTCGGAGTTCATGATCAAAAATTCCCCCCTGAAGTACCCGATCGCGATGACGATGATATAAATGCAGATATAGAAGATCCAGAACTTCAGGACATGGAACATAAGATAAGAGGTAACTCTCCCTCATCTTTAAAAAAGGTTGGTGACACTGGGACATAGGCGCCCAGATGGAGCATATGCATCTCACAGCCCAGTCTGATATGCAACCTGAACAGCAAAAAAATGATCACTACAACGTTTTACCTTACCCTTAAACGCAATATCAAGACCCACATCAATCAGGTACTTCAGCGTCTTTTTTGCATATTAACACCATATAAGGGCAACATCTCCCGCACAAAATGATCGAGATGAATAGATTTATTCGGGGTATAAACGCTTGTTTTTTGGTGTTAGAACCATGGACACACCACTTTCAACTCCGAGATATCTAATGAGTTTACTTTTTACTTTCCCGTTTTCCCTTACACTGGTACAGTCATAGAGGTTAACCAGATTGCCACGTTTGACTTATCTTGTAGTTACCAATTGAACACTACACTTAATAAATTTTTAGTCATTGATTCAGTCTCTATTTAACAATCTGATGGTTATTGAAAGATTATTTTGTGAATGCGTTGTTTTGTAGTGATCAGATTACGCTGTTCAGG
>JAPKXQ010000105.1 GCA_026394765.1 Methanomicrobiales archaeon | reverse complement strand
GAGGCAGACATCACAGCCCCCACAGAAATTCCCAATGTCAGGCTCATGGAAGTAGTGCAGCAGGTAGGCGCGTCGGCACGTGCTGGATGTACAAAACGCCTCCATCTCACGCATCCGTGCGAGGGCCGCCTCCATGAGAAGAGGGCTTTCCCCGTTGTGACGGATAAGGTACTCGTTGAGGTGGCGGTCCCGGCGCTGGTAGAAGAGGATGCAGGTGCAGGGTGCGCCGTCCCTCCCTCCCCGCCCGGTCTCCTGGTAGTAAGACTCCAGGTCTTTGGGCATCTGGGCGTGAATGACAAACCTGATGTCAGACTTGTCGACTCCCATCCCAAATGCCACTGTGGCACAGACGACTTTTACAGCCCCTCTGGAGAATTCGTCCTGGACTTTCGCCCTGACGGTATTGGAGAACCCTGCGTGGTAGGGAAAGGCCCTGACCCCTGCATCCCGGAGGCGTGCAGAAATAGTCTCGCAATGATCTCTCGTACCACAGTAAACGATACCTGACTCGTTTGGGTGGTCGATTATATAGTCGGTGATCTTGCCTTCCCGGTCCTTTTCTAAATCGACCAGGTACGCGAGGTTCTCCCTGAGAAACGACCCCAGGTGCACTGCGGGGCCCCGGAGTCGCAGGGATGCGACTATCTCTTCTCTCACACGGGGTGTTGCAGTGGCAGTGAGTGCGAGCATCGGGATGCCGGGGAAGAGGTCCCTCAACCGGCCCAGCTGCTGGTACTCTGGCCTGAACTGGTGCCCCCACATCGAGATGCAGTGCGCCTCATCGATCGCGATCAGACCGAGGGGAAAGGACCTGACCAGTCTCAGGGTCTTTTCCTGGACCGCCCGCTCGGGTGAGAGGTAGAGGACCCTGATCTTCCCGGCGGCCGCATCGGCAAAGACCCGTGCCTCCTCTGCGTAAGAGATGGTCCCGAAGAGGGCTTCGGCAGGGATCCCATGGGACCGTAGTCCGGTCACCTGGTCCCGCATCAGTGCGATGAGTGGGGAGATAACCAGCGTGATCCGGCCTGATATCAGAGAAGGCAGCTGGTAGCAGAGGCTCTTTCCCCCCCCGGTCGGCAGGACGGCAAGGACGTCGCGTCCGGAAATGACGTCTGCGATGATCTCTCGTTGTAGAGGCAGGAACGTATCATATCCGAACCACTTCACAAGACTGCGCGTCAGGGGGTCCTGCTGTGCTATACTGCCCTCTCCTGGCACGGGTCTTTTGTTATTATCAGTGGGGGGCTGATTCTCTAGGACGCGCTCTCTTCTGTCCATGCTCCATGCATCACTCCATTGTTGTGGTATGGGCAGTTGGAAAAAGGATTCCGGTGCGGGAATGAAAGTGTGCGTTCTGTGCATGTCCTGCACATGGTAGCATGTCCCTTTCAGGTGCTTTTTTCGTAGCCCAAGAAAGAGACCTGTACTGAATTCCCCTTCACATGGTCTGATTGCGTTCCTAAATCTTGGTATTATGGAAGGAGTAGTCTTGGATACCGACGCGGCACTCTCGTCAACTGGTCATCCCCGGCGTCGGGTCCTGATGCTGATAATCCTGCTCGGGGTCGGGATGGGAGTCCTCGATGGGATCGTTGTGAGTATCGCGCTCCCCACCCTTACCCACGACTTTGGGGTTCCGGTAGAGGAGTCCAGTTGGGTGATCACCGGCTATCTCCTCACCGAGACGAGTCTTCTCCTCATTTTTGGCAGGGTCGCGGACTTCACTGGGAAGGGTCGTCTCTTCTTCACCGGCTTTCTCCTCTTTACAGTGGCCTCGCTTGCCTGCGGTCTCTCCCAGAGTCTCACGGCCCTCGTCCTCTTCAGGGTTGTCCAGGCAGTAGGTGCAGCGATGTTCTACTCGATCAGCGCTGCACTCATCTTTGAGATATATCCTTTGGGTGAACAGGGGAGGGCGATGGGTATGATTGGTGCAACAGTTGCTATTGCAGGAATTTTTGCCCCCATGCTCGGCGGTTTTCTCACCGACGCCTTCGGTTGGGAGTCGATCTTTTTGATAAATGTCCCTATCGGGGTTGGGGTCCTCATCATTGCGGCGAGGTACATGAGGGACCTTGTAGCCCCTCATAGAGAAATTCCTGGGGGGATGGACTGGGGTGGAGCGGTCACGATGGTTGGAGCTATCTCTGCCTTCTTCCTCCTCCTCGGCACCGTGAACGGGGGTGGTGGCCAGACCCCCCTCCTCATACTCATCTTCTTAGGGTGCCTGGGTGGATTCCTATTCATCGAGAGGCGTCACCCCTGTCCCCTGCTCGACCTCTCAATCTTTAAAAATAGGATGTTTACTGCATCCTGCCTCGCGATGGTCCTCCTCTTCGTCGCCTTTTTTATGGTCAACCTGATAGGGCCCTTCTACTTCGAGCTGGTGCTAGGTCTATCCCCGAGTCAGGTTGGGATGGTCTACTTCATCGCACCCATAATCATGGTCATTGCCTCCCCCCTCACCGGGTGGTTCTATGACCGCCACCCATCCCCCTCCTTCACCGTGGCTGGCCTTGTACTCTGCGGGCTCTCGCTCCTATTAATGGGCTACTCAGCCCGTATGATGAGCCTGCCCCTCATCGTGGTCGGTTTTGTTCCCCTCGCTGTGGGAAGCGCGCTCTTCCAGAGCCCCAACAATACTGAGGTGATGCGGGCGCTACCCAGGGAGCAGACCGGAATGGCGTCTTCTGTATCTGCGACGATCCGAAACCTTGGCATGACGCTTGGTGTCACGCTTGCGAGCCTCCTCCTCTCGCTTGTACTGGCTTCCTATGGTTACAATGGTCCGGTGATGGATGCAGACCCTCTCTCCCTTGCAAATGCGATCGGATCTGTCCTTATAATTGGGAGTCTCTTCTGCTTCGCCGGTGCCGTGGTGATGGTATTGAGGGCTCTAGCAGGGATAAAGACGTGAGAAATGGAGAGGGGGGATAGAAAAGAAGGGGGGGTCACTATTTCGCAATGCTAGATCCTACGCTGACCACAGCGAAGGGGTACTGGTTCGAGGTCCCGCCCCCTGGGAGCGGGTTGAACACCGTGATAGCATACGATCCAGGTCGAATAATGTCAGTGCTCCGGATCCGTGCTCTTAGCATAGTCGAAGAGTGGTAGGTGGTCGTCCGGTCCGACCGGTTCCACCTGACTTTGCTCCCCTGGATGAAGTTGCTGCCCCGCACGAGGACTGAGAACTCCCCGCGGCCTGCGAGGACATAGCGAGGTGAAAGTCCGGATATTCGTGGGACTGGATTTCTCCGACTGGAGATGGTGACACTCTTGGTATTTGAGGTCCCCCCGCCCCCTGCTTCATTGGAGACAGTCACACTGGCAGTCCCTTCACTGGCGATGTCTGCCCTTTCGATCCTCGCGGTGAGGAGTCGTGATGAAGTGTAGGTGGTGGCTTTTTCGACCCCATTCCACGTGACTACGCTATCGGGGATGAAATAGGTCCCACGAATCGTAAGGGTAAATGAGGCCCCACCTGCCTGAACGCTCGTCGGGTCGAGCGAGGTGATCACCGGGCCTGGGGTATCACTTATTGTAAATGAGACGCCTGAAGAGCTGGACCCATCCGGGTTCTCCACGGTCACCGTTGCCGTCCCTGGGTCTGAAATCAGAGACGCGGTCACCTGGGCAGTCAGACGTGAGGAAGAGCCAAAGGTAGTGACCAGTTCAGTCCCGTCCCAGAAAACTGTACTCCCGGAAGCGAAGTTTCTCCCATTCACTGTGAGTGTGAAGCCCTGTCCGCCAGCTGACGCACTTGTTGGGGAGATACTGGTGATCCCGGGCCCTTGTGGGGTGGTCCCCATCGTGAGGTAGGCCGCCCCCTCACCGACACGGCACTGGTCGGTGTATATCCTGAACCAGCCATTCTCACCCCAGGAAGTTCCATAACTGTTCTTTACAATCCAGTAGTCCTTCCCTTTCGAGGGGTCGTTCCCCCAACCTACGATAACGACTGCGTGGTTCGTCTGTCCTGTGGCACCGGGCTCTTCGAAGATTCCGCCTTCATAATAGTCAAAATCGTCGCTTGCGTAGATGTATACGCTCACCGGGCCGTACTGGTAGACGGTCGCCTTGATCTCATCAACAGTGGGGATCAGGTTGGGATTACTCCTGATATAGAACCAGTCACCTCCTGGTGGGAGCGTATATCGGGTGCATCCGGTAAGGTCCTTGCATATCATGTCCCGTGCCTCATATGGGAAGCAACTCTCAGTTACAGTTCCAACACCTCCTGAATGACCCACCTCATCCATGAAGTAGCCCAGGGCGTCATTAGTCCCTCCGTCGCATCCCCACTCGTCCCAGTCACAAGAGACGAGGTACTGTTCGGCGAAATTAGGGTTCAGCCCCGGGTTATTATTGTACCGCTCCCAATAGGACTCAAAGACCCCGGTCACCGCGAATGCCCAGCATGAGCCACAGTTCCTCTGGTCCTTTACTGGTGTGGTCCAGTCTCCCCCGTTGCTCCTCCAGTCGAAAGAAATAGGAAGGCTCTCCATTCCCTCAATTATCGCGATGTCTGGAGGTCTTGCTTTCACTGGAGCAGGGTTGTTCTTATGCCGCACCCCTCGCATCCCGTGGCGTACCTCTATAGGGAGGTCTGCAAGTGAGGTGTACCCTGCATGCCAGGAGAGGTTCTGTGCCCTTATAGTTGCACGGACTGCATCAATGTTCGCCTCGACTATATCTGGGCTGAGCCTTGTTACAGGGTCCGCCTTCTCTCCCTGGCCGCATCCGCAACGCGCTCCCGCATTCACCCCAGTAGTGTCACACCCTACTCCTGTCACGCCAGTATCCAGAGTGGTACTCTCTGCCCACACTGGCACCGCGATGAGGAGGACAGCGATGATGACGGCAAGAGAGAGTATCAGCACCATTCGTCGCATACCATGTGGTGATGGGGGAGAATGCAATAACTCTTCGCTTCGGCACATCCCTCATCTACAGAGCATTCTCTCATGTTTCTCCTGTAAATGAAAGTCGAAGTCAGAAAATAGATGAATCTCAATTATACCGAGGTGATGCGGGCACTTCCCAGGGAGCAGGCCGGGACGGAGTCTTTTCCTCTCGGCGACGATCCGAAACCCCGGTATAATGCGTGGGGTCTAACTCGTGAGCATCCCCCCCCCTCTCTCTCTCTCGCCCTCGCTTCCACTGGCTAGACTGGTCCGGCGATGAACGCAGACCCTGTTGTCCTTGAACATGCGATCGGATCGTCCCTAATGGTCTAAAGTGTCCTCGGTCTAGCCGGTTTCGTGGTGATGATATTGAGATCTTCTTAGGTATGGAGGTGTAAGGATGGGAGAGAAGTGAGAGAAAAAAATGATAGTTCGCTATTTTGCGATGCTCCAACCCCCACGGACCACGGAGAATGGGTACTGGTTCGAGGTCCCACCCCCTGGTGACGGGTTGTACACCGTGATGGAATTGGAGCTAGGTCGCATGATGTCAGTGCCCCGGATCCGTACCCTTAGCATCGTCGAAGAGATGTAGGTGGTCGTCCGGTCCGACCGGTTCCACCTGACTTTGCTCCCCTGGACGAAGTTGTTACCCCGCACCAGGACTGATAACTCCCCGCGGCCTGTGAGGGTATAGCGAGGTGAAAGGCTCGATATTCGAGGGACTGGGTTCCTCCGACCGGAGATGGTGACACTCATGGTGTTTGAGGTCCCTCCTCCCCCCGCTTCGTTGGAGACTGTCACGCTGGCAGTCCCTTCACTGGCGATGTCTGCCCTTTCGATCTTCGTGGTGAGGAGTCGTGATGAAGAGTAGGTCGAAGTCTTATCGATGCCGTTCCAAGTGACTACGCTCTCGGGGATGAACGCAGACCCCCGAACAGTCAGGGTGAACGAGGAGCCACCCGCCTGCGCGCTTGTCGGGTCGAGTGAGGTGATCACCGGGTCGGATACGGCCACTTCCCTAACCGTGAACGTGAGGCCAGAGGAGCTGGACCCATCAGGGTTCTCTACCGTAACAGTCGCCGTCACTGGGTCTGCGATCAAGGATGCAGTTACCTGCGCAGTGAGGCGTGCTGCAGAGTCAAAGGTCGTGACGAGATCGGTCCCGTCCCAGAGGACTGTACTCCCGGAAGCGAAGTTTCTCCCGCTCACGGTGAGGGTGAAGTCCTGGCCGCCTGCCGACGCGCTTGTTGGAGAGATACTAGTGATCCCAGGCCCTTGCGTGGTGCTTCCCATGGTGAGGTAGGCTGCGCCCTCCCCTACGCGGCACTGGTCAGTATAGATCCTGAACCAGCCACTCTCTCCCCAGTATGTCCCCCAGCTGTTCTTCACGATCCAGTAGTCCTTTCCTTTCGAGGGATCGTTCCCCCACCCTACGATCACGACTGCATGGTTCGTCTCTCCTGAAGCCCCGGGCTCCTCATAGATCCCTCCGTCGTAGTACTCGAGGTTGTCACTCGCATAGATGTAGACGCTCACAGGACCGTACTGGTAGACGGTCGCCTTGATCTCGTCCACCGATGGGATGAGGTTGGGGTTACTGTTGATATAGAACCAGTCGCCGCCCGAGGGGAGGGTGTAGCGGGTACATCCCGAGAGGTCCTTGCACCACACGTTCCTGGCTTCGTACGGGAAGCAACCCTCCTCTACTGTCCCTACTCCTCCTGAGTCGCCCACTTCGTCAAGGAGGTAGCCGAAGGCGTCATTGGTCCCGCCCCCGCAGCCCCACTCGTCACCGTCACATGAGACGAGGTACTGCTCTGAGAAGTCGGGGTTGAGCCCAGGGTTGTTGTTGTATCGCTCCCAGTAGGACTCAAAGGCCCCGATCACCGAGAACGCCCAGCAGGACCCGCAGGACCTCTGGTCTCTAACCGGCGTAGTCCAGTCGCCCCCATTGCTGCGCCAGTCGAATGAGGTGGGGAGACCTTTCAATCCCTCGATCGTAACTGTACCAGGGGGTCTCACCTTCACAGGAACCGAAGGGTCCTGATGCTTAACGCCCAGCATCGCCCGGTATGTCTCCCTGGGGAGGTCGGCGAGTGAGGTGTACCCTGCCCGCCAGGAGAGGTTATATGTCCTGATAGTTTCGCGGACCTTTGCGAGGTTCGATTCTACGACATCAGGGCTGAGTCGGGTGGCAGTAGCTTCCAGGTCCACCTGCCCGCACCCGCACCGCGCATCTGTGCATACTCCGGATGGAGCACATCCTCCATAACCCTGGGCAGTATCCTGGCTGGAAGTCCCAGCCCATGCCGGCACTGCGATGAGGAGAACCGCAATGATCAGTGCGAGGGAGAGCGTCCCCACATTTCGTCGCATACCAGGTGGTAGTTGGTGCATATACAATAACTCTTCGCGTCGGCACCCCCCCGGTCTGCATGGCATTTCTCTCCCAACTCCTCCAGGAAACGGGCGGAATACACAGGGTTAGGTTACCCAATCCTACCCTTTCCAGTCAGCATGAACAGAGATGCGATTGCAAGAGCGCAACCCACAAGGGGTGCAGGGAGTGGTGTTGCAGTGGTCGAGGGTGGTAGTGATGGTGTTGGGGAGGAGAGCGTAGTTGAGACGAGTGGAGTTGCCAGCGTCTCAATTGGGGTACTAATAGGCAGCTGCGTTGTCGTCTGCGGGGATGATACAGGGGTCGTCTGTGGGGGGTCCATTCCACCGTATTTCAGGATGACCTCTTTGGTGGCGTACTTCACACTGCTGTTGAGGTCCTCCTTTCCCACCGGCTTAGTTACTACATATACAACGTAGTGACCTTCGGCGAGCGACCCGCTCACCTTGGCGGTGTTCCAGGAGTAGTGCCAGGAGTCGTTCTCAACCGGGACCTGGGTGAAGGTGAGGGGATTTCCTGTATAGACCCGCTGCTTGATGTTGTCCATCCTGACTCCGTTGGTGTGGAGATTTGGGCCGGTGACATAGAGGTAGACCATCTCCTCTATTGGGACAGTGCCGTTTAATTCGACCTTCTCCCCAATCGTTGCGGTGAATGTCTCACCGAGGGCCGAAGGTGTTATTAGCAGAAGGGCAAGGGTCGCAAGGACGATGCAGGCGGTCTGTCTGGGGGGAATGGGAATTAACATGGTTCTTCGGGAGCAGGGTTAGTGGCAGGGGGGATGAACGTTTCTTATCCTGAAAAGAGCAGTAGGTACGTCAGGATCAGACCCTGCACTCCTGGTAGTTTGCAGAACCTGAGCGGACGTCAGGGTGAGTGAAGAGGAACCTTAGGATGCCACGCTCTGGAGGTTCCCTTGGATGAGTATAGGGGAAAATGATCCGCTGATCAGGGGGAGATCGCGCGGTGAGGTGTGACATAGGTCGTAAGAGATTCTGGATGCTGCGCTCCGCTCTACTGGAAGTATTGTGGGGGAGTCTCATCCAGCTCTTGGGACTCATCCGGTCCCCCCTTTTTACCTCCTCAATCGGGTGCATCAGGGCAGCGGAAGGTATCAGGTTCCAGTGATATCTGGCCCAGTTTAAGTAAAATCGTGAGCACTCGGCTTTTTCCCTCCCTTATGCAGAAGAGAACTGCCAGGTTCTCCTCCTGCTTTTTATTGGCACAGGCAGGACCTCGATTATTCCAATAATTTATCTGCACTATCCGGTTCTGATACGAATTCAGGACTTCCTGACAAGATATCATCCATTTTTAAGGGGGTTCAGAATTATTTTAAGGAGAGATCCATGACCCTTCATTCCCCTGGGAATTGCTATGCACTCTTATTATTCACCTGTGAGAGATAGGACATCTACACAAGGGGTTCATGAACGCCCAGTCAGCTTCACTTGGAGATTGCACTCTACAAAAACATTGTCCACAACATTTTAATAGGTTAATCTCAATCTCATCTTGAATGGATCGCAAATTTATATGTGGCATCATCCTTATCCCTGCGCTCCTCTTTGCTGGCTGCACACAGCAGATCCCACTCGCGGCGCCCCAGGTGACTGAAGCCCCTACAACTCTACCATCTCCTGTCCCGACCACACCGACTCCGGTCCCGACCCTGATTCCAACACCTGTTGAGAACTATGTTGATCTCCTCAATAAGGCGAACATTGAACTGACCGCTGCAAAGGCAGAGATCGCAGTGGGCAGGAAGACATTTATGGAGGCGGTGAACCTTCGGGGATCAGGTCCCACGTCCTTTGGAATCCTCCAGAACACGACTTCACACTTTACCAAGGCAAAGGGCCACTTTGAGTCTGCACAGAGTCTTTACGCGCGGGCCATGCCACTCGTCCCGTCAGGGATGAAAGACCCCCTTGAGGTGACACTCTCCATCATGCCCGACATGATCAAGACTTCAGACGGGTACCTGGCGTGTGTTCAGCTCTGTCAGAAAGGAGACTATTATGGTGCGAACGACATGTTCAACTCAATAAGCAAGCACTACGATGCGATCTTGGTTACCCTGGATACTAACATGGTCCTTGTCGATGTAGGGAGCTGATAAAGAGGTCTGTGTTCTCCTTGAAAACTTCTTTTTTTATCCTATGGTCTCCGATACGCCACCCTTGTTCACTATACTCCAAAAAGCACCCCCTAATGCTTTAACCTGTCTTTATCGGGAGCCAGGAACAAGGGTTATGCAGACAGAGTTGATGCAATATCGAAGTCTTCCCGGGGGCGGTCCATCCAGAAAGAGATGCCCGAGGTGTGCATCGCAGCGGGCGCACCGTAACTCGGTCCTGATAGCCCCTTGGCTCGTGTCAGGGCGTGTGGTGATATTTTCTTCTACAACAGGAGCCGAAAAGCTCGGCCATCCTGTCCCTGAATCGAACTTTTCCCCTGAAGAGAAGAGGTCGGCCCCACAGCACACGCAATGGTACCTGCCATTCTCATGACAGTGAACATAGCACCCAGTCCAGGGCTCCTCGGTTCCGCCTTCCCGGGCGACGTGGAAGAGGTCTTGGGGGAGAATGTTCTGCCACTCACTCTCACTCTTTTTTACCCGTGCTGATCCCTGCACCTGGGACTCATCTCCCCCCTCGAATTCCTGGTTGAATGGTGGCTCGCGTATCAAATTCCCCCCGCACCAGCGCTCGATATCTTCACGGATGACGTGGGGCTCCGCTTGCTCCATCCCGTGGGATCTAATGTATAACATGAGTTTCGGGTAAATCAAAAATAGCGACAGATTAAGCAATAGAAGTTTAAAATACTTAAACCACGATAAATTATTATGGTGTTACAGAGTCAGCAGACTCGTGTATCTTCAATTCTTCAGGTTATGAAAAACA
>JAPKXQ010000025.1 GCA_026394765.1 Methanomicrobiales archaeon | reverse complement strand
TCATCTTTGGGTAACAAATCTCGTATGTCAAGTGGTAAGAAAAAACGTTGATCAGGATGAACTCCGCGAATTACGTTTGGGGCTCCCATACATATTATTAGACTTTAAAATATAAATAATTAACTTCTAATTTCATACAATATTTTAATAATTATTATTTATTTTTATTCATGCAACAGCCTCGTGAGAGAAGTTTTTTCGGAGGTTAAAGACTTTATTCGGGTGATGCAGGATATTACACGAGAAGATATTTGTGAATCGTGGATCTTGATAAAACCCTATGAAAGCAAAGAAATGGTCCGCTCTGACGTTAAAAGGTCAGAATTTTTAAAGAGATTTGTGACCTTACTCGAAGAGGGCTGTTCAGTTGAAGATTGGTTTTTCAAACTTAACTTATCTAACCCCATAATGACGCCATAGGCTCCAACCCCCGCAAGCAGTCGCAGGGAATGCTGGACTGGTCCTCACCATTATTGGCGCGAACTTCATCCCCGGCCGGACCATCTGCGGGATCCCGGATGGGCAGGCATTGGGTGGAATTGTCGGTGATATCATCCTCGGGTCCAGGGTCTACTGGAACGGGTCCAGGAGAGAGACTAAGTACCTCAATTCTACTGCGGTGACTGCCATCATATCTGCAACAGACCTTGCAAGATCCGGTGAAGTGAATGTTTTGGTCGTAAACCCATCCCTGGGTGGGGGCACATCAGACCCTTTCATATTCACCATTGTCTCTGGCAACAATTCCTGCTCAACTCTCTCCTGCATTGTCCGAGGCCTTTGATAGCCAGGGGGGCCCAGCATTCACCCTCGGAGGATGAGATAATCTCCTCTTTTCTGGGAATCGTGTTTGCCGGGACGGTGTGGCGAGAAAATCGATGCTATACCTCCTTGATCGGCCAACAAAGCAGTCATCCCCCCTCCATTTGCCCTCATTAAAGTGATCGTATGCAGGTGATGAAAGACCCTGACAGATGCGGCGCGGTATTAAATGGCCTTTGGCTATATTATGGCTATGTGAGTAGCAAGAACGACTGATAACCCGGGTTAAAAACGATGAATAGGGATTTCATAGTGATAAAACCCTATTAAACCAGACGTCCCATAACTTTTTTTTATGAAACCATGAGGACAGATATTAATTAAAAAAGCTGGGAATTAAGCAGTAATTTTGCATAAACCCCGGGGAGATTATGTATTCTTATTTGGGGCCATATTTAAGAACTTACAATTATCCCAAATCATTTCAATACCACAATGACATATTTATACCAACAATGGTTCGATATCAGTGCAGCGAGGTCCCTGGTGGTCACATGGCACCTGCGAGAAATGTCAAAAAAAGAGAGAATACTGGGATTTTCCCTCTCATTCTCTTTGTAATAACTCTTCTCCTCCTCACCCAGCCTGCCGCGGCATACTGGGACCCGGGCGTCGGCTCGATCCTCTGGCAGATGATCGCCGCAGTCCTCCTCGGGGTGGGCTACACTATGAAGGTCTACTGGTACCGGCTCAGGGCGTTCTTTGCCGGGAAGAAAAAAGACCAGTAACTTCCTATGGATACGTCTGCCATCGAGGCGGGGTCCTTCCGGGACCCAAGCGGATTTGTCTTCAGAACAAGTGGCGTCCTCTACCGCCAGGTGAACGAGCGGTACCGTGCGCAGTACGATCACCTGATGGGTTCAGGCCTCTATGACGAACTCGTGAAGAGGGGCCTCCTCATTCCCCATACCGAATGTGATCTGCCCCCCCCCAGCCCCACAACCTGTTACAAGGTTATTAAACCCGAAGAGGTCCCCTTCATCTCTTACCCCCACGAGTGGTGCTTCTCTCAGCTCAAAGACGCAGCAGCGGTGACGATGCAGGTCCAGAAGACCGCCATGCGCTATAAAATGACCTTAAAAGACGCGAGCGCTTACAACGTCGCGTTCCACCAGGGCCGGCCCCTCGTAATCGACACCCTCTCTTTTGACCTCTACCATGAGGGAACGCCCTGGCTCCCGTACCGCCAGTTCTGCCAGCACTTCCTCGCACCCCTAGCCCTCATGCAGTACACCGATATTCGGCTTTCCCAGCTCTTCCGGGTGTACATCGACGGTGTCCCCCTCGACCTCGCATCAACTCTCCTCCCCTGGAAGACACGCCTCTCCACCGGCCTCCTCATGCACATCCATCTCCATGCAAGGAGTGAGCGAAAGCACGGGGGAGACGTCCTGGAGAAGCACCAGGTCATGGTGAAAGAGCGGTCACTCCTCGGTCTTCTCGACCACCTTGAGGGGACCATCCGTCGCCTCACCCTCGGTGAGCGTGCATCAGAATGGACTCGCTACTATGGTGTGGAGCACAACTACACTCCCGCGGGACTCACCCACAAGGAGTCTGTCGTGCGGGCCATGCTTGAGGAGGCCGGGCCATCAGAAGTATGGGACCTTGGTGCAAACACCGGGAGATTCAGCCGCATCTCGGCAGACATGGGAGTCCCAACAGTCGCATTCGAGATTGATCCCCTATGTGTCGAAGAAATGTATAATGAAGCGGTTGCCCGTAGGGACCACAATCTCTTCCCCCTCGTAATAGACCTTGGAAACCCCAGTCCTGGGATCGGGTGGGAGAACTGTGAGCGCAAGTCGTTCATTTCACGGGGCCCTACTGATACAGTGCTGGCCCTCGCACTTGTCCACCACCTCGCTCTCGTCAACAACCTCCCCCTCGACCGAATTGCCGCCTTCTTTGCCGATCTCTGCCGTACTTTAATCATTGAGTTCGTCCCACCCCAAGACAGCCAGGTCAGGAGGATGGTTCAGTTGCGAGAGGATATCTTCACATCCTATACCCAGGATGCATTCGAAGTGGCATTCTCCCATCACTTCATCACGGAACGGTCAGAAGGGGTCGTGGACTCAGAGCGACGGGTATATCTCATGCGGCGGAGGGGGACGCTATGAAGTGGAAGGCACTCCCTTTTCACCCGTTCCTCTTTGGGCTCTTTCCCCTCCTCGCCACGTATCAGCAGTACGCGGCGATGGCCTCTCCTTCTGACCTCCTCGTTCCGGTGGCAGCAGTCGTCTTTCTGGTCAGCGGAGCCCTCGCGGTGGCCTGGCGTATGCAGTGGGACCTCCCGCGGAGTGCGCTCGGTCTAACTATTGTCCTCGTAATCATTTTCCTCCCCGGGTACCTCCAGGATATCCTCCTCTACACAGGGTCAGAACATCTCCTCCCCGCAACCTACCTCGGGGTGGTCATTGTCCTTGCAATCCTACTCGGGTTCTTCCTCCTCCGTTTCAGGGGAGACCTGGGGAACGCTACGAAGGTGTTGAACTTCCTCGGTATCGTCCTGGTCGGATTAACGCTTATTGGTATCGCTGCTGTCCCTTCGCCTGGGGGACCTGTGGACACGGGATCCATCGAGAAGACGCTCTCTCAAGCAATATCCAACGCGAACGACCCTGTATCGTCTCCTGACATCTACTACCTCATCCTTGACGGTTACACGAGCTCCCGGGTGCTCTCCGCGGACTATGACTTTAATAACAGTGATTTCGAGTCTTTCCTCACTGCGAAAGGTTTTTTAATTGCAAATCAGAGTGCCGCGAACTACTACAAGACCCTCCTCTCCCTCCCTTCCTCCCTTAATATGCAGTACTTCGGTGAAAGGACAGACTCTCATTACCTCACCGACCCGGTAGTAGAGGCTGGCCTCATCCGGAGTGTTCGGCAGAATGCAGTGGTCCGGTTCCTCAAGTCCCGTGGGTATAAGATCATCTCCGCCCGTTCTGACTTCTTCCTCACAAACCAGATCGACGATTCTGATCTTGTCCTCAATCCTGATGTCCCCACCATGTACGCCCGGCACCTCCCTGACAGGGTCAACCCGTTAATTGTTCTCAATCCGGTGACACTGCCGGTTGACGTGGCCTGGCGGAGGAACTTCACCCAGGACATCTTCGCAAGGCTCGAGGACGTCCCTGAGATGCCTGGGAAAAAGTTTGTCTTCGCCCACATTCTCATTCCCCATCCCCCCTTCATCTTCGGACCAAATGGTGAGGAGATTACGAATCGGAACAAGATCTCGGTGGTGAAGGGGTACCGGGACCAGGTTATCTATACCAACAAGAGGGTTCGCCAGCTCATAAGTACAATTCTGAAAAAATCTCGTAATCCTGCAGTGATAATTATCCAGGGAGACCATGGTCCGCGTCTACGCTACATAAGTGAGCACAACATGGACGAGTCCCTCCTGATCCTCAATGCGTACCGTCTGCCCGGGCCAGGGCAGAGTATGATCCATGCAAATATCAGCCCGGTGAATAGTTTCCGAACCATCTTCAACAGGTACTTTGGTACCGATCTTCCCCTCCTGCCCGACATTTCGAACTTCAATAGTGTCCCTTACTTCTATGCGAATTACACATTCATTGCCACACCGGACACCTCCACAGGGGCGCCATATTACTTCGCAGGTGGGTGGGAGGAGCCCGATGTCGCCATCAAGGACAAAGTCCTTCGCGCAAAGGGATGGGACGATGCAGAGGTCAGCGAGCGCTCCAGGCTCCGATGGGTCACTGGGAACGGAACGATCATTATCCCCTCAAGTACTGTGAAAAACGCTACACTCTCGTTTGTGGCAATGAGTGATGCCATCCCCCGCACCCTTGATATCACCGTTAATGGGGTGCAGACTGGGGTGATGGCGGTTGGTACCACCGCTACACCCGGCTCTTTCCCGGTCTCTCTCAAGAGCGGGGACAACACCGTTGTCTTCTCCTCGCTTGAAGGTTGTACTGGGACTGGGAGCGGAAATGTCCCTAAGCGGAGCGAATGGTGCTTCACGGTTGGTATCGGAGATATCAAAATTGGATAGGACTCTCTGATATTCCACCCCCCCCCCATGAATTATACTTCGTCAGTGAGGACTCAACGAACCCCTTCCTCTTTTATTGTCCTGACAAATTATGCTCTTATGAGTGGAGAGGAGCGTTTACCCATACAGAGCGCTAGGAGAAATGGTCCTTTATGCATACCTTCTGCAACTCATTCATCGATTATTGTAATAGCATCGAACTATTCTGCAAATAGTGGTATTGAGATGGCTTACCGGCTCTTTTTGTCTATCATATCGGTATATTCGCACTCATTGAGTGTTTCATTGAAATCTCCTATGACCGGCTGCGGTCAGGCAAAATGAATGAAAATATGAGGCAGCCCTCAACTTCAGAGCGGTCCATAACGGGCTGCGTAGGGAGCTGGGATGGAATTTCCCATGAACTTCGGGATAGAATTCAAAACGGGAGCAAAATTATGGAATTTCATAGGTTAAGCATGAGGCGAAGCCTCAAGTGGGTTTCTAATAGTAATTGATAACA
>JAPKXQ010000101.1 GCA_026394765.1 Methanomicrobiales archaeon | reverse complement strand
TGTGCAGGAGGGACATCTCGATCAAAGAGATCCCAACCATATCACCGAGTTCGTAAGAGACCTCAAAGCAATCAAGGGATTTTGTATCAAAGACCTCGATCGTGATCTGTATAATAAGAATTAGGCTTGATTGGATAGATTATTGATATTGAGGAGGTGATGTTGGGGAGCACCCCCAGGCATCAATTTAGGCCATTCCTGTCGGCATCATCTCGTACCAGATCAGACTTACGTGGGGCAACTTGCGCCTGTGAAACGTTACTGCTTGGGGTGCAAGGATGACGCATAGAGATCCACCCGGACTTCTTATGAAGGTTATTTAGGAGAAAGAGGTCTAACCCGGCTGATTGGGCTGGCGGGAATTTTCATCTTGGTTTCAAAGCTCCTTTTCTCCCCAATGCACAACCGGAAAAGGATACATCTGTCTGAACCCTTTTTATGCGCGCCCCACTATTTACCCTACTTGGCCTTTAGGAAATATTAATCAGACGTCTATTTGGTTTCATGAAATTAAATAATTTAATTTAGACTGGCATTTTCACCTCGTAATCCACCTTTGAGAACGAAACATTCTTTAAACCTAGATTATAAGTAATCGTTTATCCCACAAAAGCAGTGTTCCAGATGGGGTTGAGAACCGATAATGGTTATCTGAAATTTCAAATATGTTTGACTCCACTCACAATTTCCTTAATTGGAACGTTAATGGACCGCTGTCTTCCTGTGGAAAAGGTATGGATCACCATGGCACAGATAAGAATTCCATTGAGATCAGTATTACCTGAATCGGAGGCTGGATCAGATGCCCTGTAACTGGCAGGTACTTGCCGGTTCCCAGTATATGATTGCCGGGAAGAAGTTTACAGACCCGTTACAAGGTTCCCAGACACCTAATTGTGCATTTATTGGGGCACTCATCGCCGTATCATGGGTAGACCCATTAAAGTTACCAGAACAGACCAGAAATGGGGCAGGGGGCCTCGAATACGGAGTCACATTCTATAAAGCCGGGGCTCCCCAGATCACCTGGGTCACTGCAAAGCTCTGCCTCACACCGGGAGGACTTCTCCAGCACGCTAGCTCGATCACCACTGGGGAGATCTGGCCTGCGATCTGGGAGAAGGCATATGCCAAGTTTCTCCTCAATACTGCGGCTGACACCTTCAACTTCGACCAGGTCCCCTGGGGCGGAAACAGTGCAAATGCCCTTATTAATCTCACAAACAACCCCTTTCAGATCAAGGAGACTACTACCTTTGCCGATGGCACTACCACCGCAAACTTCATCCAGGCGAAATGTGCGGGGGGAAAGTCCATCAACCCCATGGTCGCATGGACCTATGCGGTTGCCCCCCCAGGAGTCCTTTATCCGGCAGGAATCCTGATAAACCATGCATACGCCCTACTGGGTGTTCTAACAGTCGGTGCAGCGAAGTATATCGTACTGAGAAATCCACGGGGCGGCCCTGATCCTACCCAGGACACCTATACACAGGGATCGTGGCTAGGGATCCAACTCGCCACTTTGAATGATGGGATCTTCGCTATCAACGCAATTGACTTCTAGAAATACTTCCTGGCATTCGGATATCTCTGAAGAGACAATAGGCCCCCTCGACACTCCTGGGGGGTCATTTGTTCATATCGGGTGTATTCTCAATGAAATTCTTATGTGCGTTGACAATCGTTCTCACCCTGGTATGTGGTATAGAAGCGGGTGCCACTGGGACCGGGTCATCCATGCTCAATACCAATACATCTTCACTCTTCATTCCAGCACCTGGTGAGAGTGCAGATTTAGCAATATTTCTTGCATGTTCCGGTGATGATGCATCTGGCATTGAACTCTTGTTCAGGATAGATGATCCTGATGTTGCAGTCATCGATACATGGCATACTTTTCCCAATTCCACCTGCAATGAGTCAGTAGAGATCTCAGAAAAGGGTGAATTAGTGAAGGGAAACTTTTTTTGGGACAATACATCCCCCCTATCCCCACCAGTCCCCCTCTTTATCCTCTCTATTAAAGGGATTACCCCGGGGGAGACTTCACTCTCATTGACTTGGTCAAATCTCTCCAGTCCATCAGGTGAGATCCCTCTTGATACCCCAACAGATGTCAGAGTAACGGTGGGTGGAAACACCACAACTCTACCGGATGATGGAGAAAACGAGACCTCTTCCTGCCATATCTACCTCTCTCCGGGCGAGGGCTATGCGCCCCTACTTGTAAACTTTTCATACAAGGGGGGATGTGAGGGAGGTCGTCCTGAATGGGACTTCGGTGATGGGTCCTACTCCAATGAGAGCATGCCCTCTCATCTCTACACCCGTGAGGGGGATTACATCACCTGTCTCTCTCTTGATTGTGGGGAAGGGGGTGATTCTGGGGGTTATGGGTGCTGCGAGAACTCATCAGTGCATGTAATTGGCAATGCCTCTGGTAAACCCTATACTAGGACCCGGATATCCTATGGCCGGCCTGGAGAGGACCAGATCACCCCAGTAACATCAGGGGACCTGATCGTCTGGGCCGGGTATAACAATTCGAGCTATGACCTCGTCCTCTACAATGCCACCTCAGGTGAGGAACGGGTCCTTACCCGGACCACCACCACCGATGAACTCGAACCTGCCATATCAGGGAGTCATCTCATCTATACCGATATGACTACCTATCCAGCATCTATCAGGTATATTGATCTTGCCGGTAGTTCTGATCTGGTCATCACACCTCTGGATTCACCTTACAACCCTTCATCTCCTGCTATCTGTGGTGATACTGTCGTCTATACCGGAGAAGACTTGATAGCCGGCACCAGGGATGTCTATGTCGCAAATATCAGTGATATGAGCGTATTTATCCTCACTCCCGGGACCGAGACCTCGAACGAATGGGGCGCGGTAATTGACGGTACAATGATAGTCTATATCACCGATGCAGGGGGGCAGGGATATGACATCATGGCATATGATACCTCAAATGGTAGGCACACCCGCATCACAGAAGGAACTGATGGATCCAACCAGGCCGACCCTGCAGTATCAGGAGACCTTATCGCATGGACTGATGATCGTTTTGGGACAAGATCCGTCAATATCTACAACCTATCAGAGAACAGGACGTTATTGCTCTCTCCGGGGGCCGGTGTCGAGCAGACCAGACCCTCACTCAGAGACGGTATCCTTGTATTCCTGGAAAATTCGGGCATTGCCACAACAGTCAAAGCAGGTACCTGGCCTTTCTCATCACTAGTGACACTCTCCCCATTAGAGGATTCTGGCGTCATCTCGGCGCCTGCCGCAGGAAATAACCGTATTGTCTGGGAGGAGCGGGCAGGAGGGATTTCATCAATAACCCTTGTAACCCTTGGTACTACCGAGACCTGCCCGATGGCAGATTTCATCGCAGACCGGATGACTGGAGAAGCCCCATTAAAGGTGAACTTCTCCACAAGATCCACCTATAATGATGTTCTGGTCACATGGGATTTTGGCGATGGCTCCAGATCCCATGAACTCTCACCGTCTCACACCTACACGGTCCCGGGTCGCTACAACGTCGCTCTTACGGTCAATACCGCGTCCTGCAGGGACCGGAGGGAACAAGAAGGGCTTATCACGGTGAATATGGCCCCGCTAGTGTCGTTCGTCCAGAACGTCACGGCAGGATGCGCCCCAATGACTGTGGCATTCAATGATACCTCAAAAGGCACACCTACCCGTTGGAACTGGTCATTTGGAGATGGAGGGAGATCAGATATTCAGAACCCTTTCCACACATATCTCACCCCCGGGACCTATACCGTGACACTCACCGCAGGAAACGCATATGGTGAGGGCAATTGGACTGTGAATGGCGGTATATCCGTGAGGAACGGTACCCATATCATGAGGATTGAAGAGATGACCGGGGTCATCCAAACAGAAGAGAACGGGACTCCGTTCCTCACAGTGAACTCCACCTTCTCTGGCAACGTGACCTTTGATCCTGATATTACTCCGACCCACATCCGACTCATCCCAAGACCCTCGCAAGGAATTGCATCGTTAGACCTTTATGCTCATGAAGCAGGATTCTCTAAAGATGAGGGGGGCAATCTCTCCGGCTTGCTATCCGGGGTGGTGATCAACTCTGATGCCATCACACCAAATGACCTGCCACCCCTTCTCGGTCCTGGGTGCACGTTCCAGTACTCACTGGAACTCCCAACACTCCCTTATGGTGGAGAAGTCCTCACCACTGCATATGGAGAGATCAGAGAGGAAGAGTACAGACTCCTTCTTCCTGCAGTATATACCTCCGATTTCTCAGGGATCAGTGCAACGGGGTGGGCACTACAGTTTGATACCGATAATGTCCCAGACTGCAATGCAACCCTTTCGATGAGCATTAACAGTAGATGGGTTGTAAATAACTGCCAGGTCGACCGGGCAACTGGGAGTTCAAGGGGTAGTGTATGGATCCTTCGCACACTCGGACAGGGCACCAGCATGGTAATTCCCACGACATTTCTTGGGCATGATGACAAAAATGACTTGGACACATTCCAAGTATCCTCACCTGTTGGTCTCTCAACCTTCACCCTCGCAGGCCTCACGAAGTCAGAGAACCCGCTCCAGATGCTCTACAGGAGTGTTGGAAAGAGAAACATGGGAAGTGGCAGTGGAGGAGGTGGGGGGGGAGGTAGCGTGACTTCACCACCTGCCCAGGTTATGCAGGCTGAACCAGAGGATGGATCCCATTCCACCTTACAGGGTGAACCCCAGCCAATAGTTGAGATGAGTACTGACAAGGGCAGTGACGAAAAGAGAGCAGCACCCGAGCAGGTAACAGCAGAGCCTCCTCTGCCAGCCACTTCAGTCCCCACCCCTCAAACTGGCAATAGTTTGGAGAACCCCTCATTAGTTGCCGCTGCCGATGCAGGACTATTGGTCTTAAGAACGATTCCCCTACTCGCTGCTGGGATCCTGCTTGTAGTGATCATACTGTCACGTAGGCGGAGTTTCTAATATTGGCGTCCACCTGGATTGACCGATATGACATGGGGTAGATGCATGCCAGTTGTTCAGGACAAGGTGGGCCAGATCACCCGGAAACGGGGTGCAAGGCGCCTTGCCTCTCTCCTTGCCTCTCCTGAACCAAAAGTCCGGGATGATGCTTCTTCAGCACTCTCCAGCCTTGGCGACTTGCGCCGGGTTGTACTTCTTGAGTCACTGCAATCCCGCACCCTGGAGATGCGGATCGGGGCTATCGAGTCACTGGAGAGATCCCCAGATCCCGCATGCAATTCGAATCTCATGTGCCTCCTCTCAGATGATGAGAGCTATGAGGTGAGGTGTGCAGCGGCTCTCGCCATTGAGGGTGAGGGCGAGGGACTTGCAAGGGAGGCTCTTATCAGGGCACTCCAAGACCCAGACAAATATGTGAGGCTGGCAGCGGCATGGAACCTGTTGTACTCCGGACTCGAGCCTCCAGATGGAGAAGAGAGGGTATGGTTCCTGATCGCCCTGGGACAGTGGGAGGAGGTGGCTATGTGTGGAAAGGACGCGGTAGTTCCCCTCCAGTCCCTTATCAGATGGGGGGATGGTCCTTTCCGGACCAAGGCACTTGAAGTCTTAGCCATTATAGGGGGTGTACTGCCTCCTGACTCACTAAAGATCCTCCTTGCTGAACCACGACGTGAACTGCGTAGCAGGGTCCTTGGGGCACTCCAAAAGTTCGATGTGCCCTGGTCGATAATTCCGGCAGGCGTCTGGCAGGGGCGTCGGTGGGCGAAGGAACCCAGGTACGCGCTGGTCCTGAATATCTTCTTCCCTGGTCTGGGCTACAACTACCTTGGCGCCTGGTATGGGTTCCTCATCTTTCAGGCAAACCTTACCACAGTCCTGATCGCCTCCCTCCTTCTCGGCCCCCTCATCCCTATGATCAGCTCGTACTGCATTGGGATCTTGCTTGGACTCCATGCCTGGACCCTTGCCAGACGAATACCTCCTCTTGAAGGGTGATCTGTGATGATCATATATCCGGGTAATTCAATAGAGGCACAGATCCGAAGTCTCGGTCAGGACGATCCTGCCAGTGCAGATGAAGCGGCTGATATGTTGGCAAGGGCCGGGGAGTCTGCCATTTCGCCCCTCATCAACGCTCTCCGGAGTGGGAGTCCATCTGAAAGGATCGGGGTAGCGGGGGTTTTAGGACGCATCAGGGATGTAAGAGCGATCGACCCCCTCACCGAAGCGATTCACGACGAGCGAGAAGAGGTGCGATGGGCAGCTGCTCTTGCCCTTGGGTCTTTCTCCGACCATTCTGTTATCCCACCGCTCCGTTTTGCACTGGAAGATGCCAGCTCCTATGTGAGGCACGGGGCTGCGCTCTCACTCATAACTCTTGGATGGACCGCTCATGGAGACTTCGAAGTTGCCCTTTTTTGGGGGGCACAACAGAAATGGGATGCCCTTGCTGATCTTGGGGCGGCCTCTCTGCCCGCACTTTCACTCGCAGTGACAGATAGAGACCCATCAATCAGGCGAAAGGCAGCGGAGGTCCTGGGAAAGGTCGGAGACCCTGGCGCAGTCCCTCTCCTCCTCAAGTGCATTGCAGATGATCGTGATGAGGTCAGATGGCAGGCGGTACTGGTCGCTCCGGAGGCAGGTGTGCCCCTGATGTCCATCCCCCGGGCTCTCGCCATGAGGCCACGGGCCCAGAAGAGCCCTGCAGTCACTGCACTTCTTAACTTCCTCCTTCCTGGGATGGGTTATCTCTACCTCGGCCGTTGGTGGGGTGTCCTCCTCTTCCAGATGGATGTGTACCTCACCCTCTGGACTTTTTCTATGATGGATGAAAACACCTCCTATGCACTCTTTCTCCCTATATATCTCATATTTGCGGTTCATGGCTACTACCTTGCGCAGAAGATGCCAGACCCGACGTGAGGAGGTTTATTGGAAAACAGTTTTTTTGAGAAAATTAAAATTGAATGCAAAACAATGAACGATTAGGCTTAGGTTACTTATATTAGGTAATTGCTCATCTGAATGCCACACCAATAAATTCAAAGAGCCCAGGCAGTGGTAGTATAACGGGGGCATCTGAAGGAATGTAATCTTATAGGATGAGACGAATATATTTTTACTAAAGTAAGAAACTAATTATAACGGGATTACTTATGGTATTGACATTTCAGGAGTGGTTGTTATTATTCAAGGAAGGGGTTACCGCAGTGATTGCCTTCGCAATTATCGGTGCCACGCTCTTATTTTTCGGGATTGTTGCCGGATACGTGGGTGATCCATTAAAGATTACCGACGCAAAAGACCTCTTGGTGATCCTTACAGGTCTTGCAGGAGTGGTCCTTGGGTACTACTTTGGACGTGTACCCGCAGATGCCCGTGCTATTAGGGCTATAACAGAGGCAAATAAGGCCATTGCAGATAACGCGGTAGTAAAAGCGAAGATGGCGATACATCAAATGAGATCAGAAAAGAGATTACGAGGATTAATGATCAAATGAATGCAACCACCACTGTACTGATTCCGGGTAGTACAGCAAGCACCATATTTGTGAAGGATATTCTCGATAATCTGAATAGGATTGATGAGAGAATAAGCAAATGAGTGCACACAATTGAGATATATTGTCTGTTGTTAAAGGGTTGATTATACACATCTCCCTTCAGCAAGAAAAATTATCGGGATTAATACCCAATCATCTCGAAGATACCCCAGGTAAATTCTTTTATTCCGAAATCAGGAAAAGGATAGTTTCCTGGAAATTCGCAGCATCTGACTCGGAAATGACGTGAGGATCGTTTGAAGTATATTGCTGGTGATTTTGGGGGGGAAAGATGGGCTTACCCTTAATCCCCCAGTTATGAGTATGTAGCAGCAGGGATTCCTCCATTGGGAGTCACTCCCAAAGAAGTATCCT
This sequence comes from Methanomicrobiales archaeon, assembly GCA_026394765.1. GTDB lineage: Archaea > Halobacteriota > Methanomicrobia > Methanomicrobiales > Methanospirillaceae > JAPKXQ01. The sequence continues at coordinate 47,761 of JAPKXQ010000101.1, read as the reverse complement.
GTCTTCATTTCACATCTATACCCTAAAGAAGAACCTAGCGATCAGTCAAGCAAAATTAGACTGTGGGTTGTTGATGATGTTTTACTGGTGTAGTTAGTACAATTCGACTCCTCATCGGTACGGCATTAATTACAGAACTTGATGTGGATTTGAAGGCAATCGAATTGAGAATGAGTAGGATATGAAAGATCAAACCCCGGGTGTTCTGTTGATCAGAAATAGCCCAGATAATAGAATTCTGACCTAACCGATAACAAATGAATTCTTCTCATTCAGGTGGATGACGCGACAGATCCAACCCAGGTGACTGATACCTCAATGCATAAGTCTCTCCCTCCAGGGAACCAGTGAGCTGTCACCATGGGCATGATATCTCTCCCCTATACTCCCTCCATCTGCTGTGCAGGGCAGAAATTGCAGATTGAGAAAGGGATGTCCTCTTCTTTATCCCGGATAGGACAGTAATAACTGGACCCCCGTCGCTCCACCATAAAACCCCCGGGGAAAGGCATCTTCACCGGGTGTCCGGGCTCATCCAGGACAAACATCGCAAATGCTGAGATCAGGTAGTAGAAGAGAGATCGGATGGGCTCTCCGAACCGAAACTCTGTCCCCATGTCACTGGGGCTCCCGAAGCACCCATCCGGGACCACAGCCAGGAACTTTTGGAAGGCCGCAAAGTCTGCGATCGGTTCATGCATCTTCATCAGGTACCCTGAGTGGTACATGGTGAGCAGCCGGTGGTGCATTCCGAAGAGCTGCTCAGTGAAGTAGGGGCGGATCTTCTCCCTGTAAGGTGAAGGTAACTTATTCACCTCGTTTGCCATCCTGCCCCCGATAACCTGAAGCTCCTGGAGAGAGAACTTTATTACCTCGCATCCAACGGCTTGCCCAAGGTCCCCCTTCGTACGGGACTCTCCTAGTCTGAAGACTGCTTCTTCGACCCTGCGGCGTGCATCTTCATCCGCATTGCGGCTGTGTGGCATTACGTGGAGATAAGATCTGCATCTCCCCCCCTTTGTAGATATCAGACCAGTTCCCATAGCGCAGGTGTGGAATAGAAGATATTGCTTTTGGGTGATCATTTCATACCCACCCACTGGGAGCGGGGGGATATCACTCTCTATTCTTACTTATGATCTCCATATCTCCTGCGTAATAGTAATGGTCTTCCTGTTGTCTTATCTTCTCCAGACCTACAATTTCGTTGAACTCATCAAAGAGCATCATGCGGCCGAGGTGCGGGGCAACAGACCCAGTCTCTGACAGAGTCCGAAAGAGGTCCCGGACGGCTTTGGCGATGGTGTAAGTACATGATACTGCATCGGCAACCACTGCATATCCGATCTCTTCAAGTTCCCTGGCAGTGAGAAGTGGTGACTTCCCCCCAGGTATGTTGTTAGCAAAAGTTGGGCAATTGACCTCGCTACAGATCCGTTTCATCTCGAAGATATTCCGTGGAGCTTCGACGAAGATGAGGTCAGCCCCTGCGTCCCGGTAGAGATTTGCCCGATCGATTGCATCATCGAAACCATGCACTGCAAGGGCATCGGTGCGGGCCATGATAACAAGGTCGGGATCGACCCGTGCATCTACCGCGGCATGGACCTTTGCGACCATCTCATCAGGAGGGATGACCTGCTTTCCCTCCATATGGCCGCAGCGTTTCGGATAGACCTGGTCTTCGATGAAAATCCCTGCAGCACCCGCTTTTTCAAAGAGCTTGACGGTCCGGATGACATTTGTCACATTCCCATGTCCGGTATCGCCGTCCACAAAGACGGGTAGCGAGGTAGCATCAACAATCCTCGATGCACACTCCACCATCTCAGTCAGGGTAAGGAGTGAGACATCGGGTTTTCCAAGGAGTGCCGCACTATTTGCATATCCCGCGCAGAAGACCGCTTTAATTCCAGCCTGCTCAGCGATTCGTGCGCATAACGCGTCATGGACAACCGGAATGACAAGGATCTCCGGATCATTGATCATCATCTTAAGAATTGTCGTCTTTCTCATGTTCGCCCCCGGGGCATTTTTTTTCGTAAATGGGTAGTAGATGTGTCTGGCTTGTGGTCTTGATAGGAGAGAAAGGTAATTTTCCGCGGTCCTAACATATCTAATGATATTCATCAGAGTTTGATATGCCGTCGGCTTTCATCGCCTGTGTGAAGTCGCCATCTTTGTAGCCATTTATGACCGTCTTGACCCGGTGCCACTCATCATTGATGGATTCTGTCAGTTCTTAATTCAGAAGGGGTGTGAGAGAATGATAAGGTAATTATGCATTTCATAATTATGCCGGGGTCACGTCATCCCTCTCTTTTAGGAAGAGGGATGGGATATCTGGAGTGACCCTCGGAACATTTCCACCCGTGAATTTGTCCCCTGCGCTTGAAGTCGGAGTTACCGGTTTGTATCATCATAAATAGCATCCAGAGAGTGAGTACTTCCGCCTCTGGCCTAGTGTCGAGAGACCTCTGCTCAAAAATCAGCAGGGCTAATAAGAGACCCCCACGGCCTCTTTTACCTCCCGTCCCATCAACCTCCACAGGCACGCAATAACTATTTTGCATAAAAATTCCCTTCGTGTATCGCAAGTTACCACGTTGATGAATGAAAACAAGGGAAAAAAAAATCTTCTCTGATATGAAACACTTCGTGTTTCATAGACTTCTATGAACTCTCTGTTCATCGCTGACTTTTCACACCCGGTCGTGAATGATCAAGAGTATTGAGACTTCACGCATTTAGGAGAGACTACTTTCACTTTCTTCGCTCTGATGCACAGGCCCCATCTTAGGAAGCGTCACCTTTGCACCGGAAATGAAGTTCTTTCCTTCACAACTCGCCATCGTCACGGTCTTCCCTGCCAGGCATTTATCCGGTGAGTGGGTATTCGAGTTGCCACCCGCTCTAACTCCCCATCAAGTGCAGGGCCGAACAATACAGGGACGTGACCTGTCAACTCCGGGATCAATATCGATAAGTGGTTGTATAGCGTAAATGCCTCGTATCGTGGGGCAACTCTATGAGAATGATGCAATATGGAAGGTACCTCCTCATCATCACGGTATTGAGCATGTGTATCAGTTCGGTCGGCGCAGTGACCACCGGCTCAATCGTGGCATGTGGAGACAACAGCTACGGCCAGTGCAATGTACCGGCCGGGAATGACTTCGTCGCCATCGATGCGGGATTTAATCATAACATCGCGCTCCGTGCCGATGGGACTATTGTAGCCTGGGGAGACAACACCTATGACCAGTGCATCGTTCCATATAACCCTGACTACGTCGCTATCGCGGCGGGGGGCAACCACAACCTCGGTTTGCGGTTAGGGGAGGCGACCAACCCAATAGTCGCCTGGGGAGACAACAGCTATGGACAATGCAACGTTCCCCCTCCGGATGAATTCACGAATATTGGCGCAGGGGGGCGATTCAGCCTGGCAGCAACGGTTTTTGGAAAAGTATCAGCCTGGGGGGACGATACAAGTGGTCAGTGTACCGTTCCCTCTCCCAACAACTACATGTATATCACAGGTGGCTTGCGACACACCCTCGCGACATCATACGGGATGCTTGCTGCGTGGGGGGACAACAGCTACCATGAGTGTGATGTCCCACCAGGAGATGACTACATCGCGATCAGTGCGGGAGACGGTTTTTCCCTAGCCCAGCACATGAACCGATCGCTTGTCGCGTGGGGGCAAAACCTCTATGGCCAGTGTAATATTCCGGGAGAAAATCAGTTTTATGCGTTTGACGCCGGAACCGAACATTGTGTCGCGGTCAGACCCGATGGTTCACTGGCTGCGTGGGGGTCGAATGATTATGGTCAGTGCAATGTCCCAAGCGGGAACACCTATTTTGCCGTAGCTGGAGGATATCACCACAGCATCGCGCTGAAGAAAAGTTCGACAACTGATGTCAAAGCTAACTTCTCCGCCGACACCGTGAGAGGACCCGCCCCTCTCGGGGTTACATTCACCTCACGCTCCAGCGGTGATCCCGACACCTTCCTCTATGACTTCGGTGACGGCTGTTACTCCCATGATTCCAATCCCATTCATATCTACTCGTTCCCTGGCAATTATTCGGTTAGCCTCACCGTCACAGGGCAGAAAGGTTCTGATACCCATACCAAAGTGGAGTATATCACGGTCCTCGCCCATCCAGTAGAGAGAACCACGCTCGTCTCCGTCACCTCCATCCCTTCGGGGGCAACAGTCTTCATCGACGGGGTAGCCACTGGCACCACCAAGGTATCGAACAACCTCTATAAGGTCACCGAGGGTGTGCATTCCCTCAAGATCACTAAGGAGGGGTACAGGGACTGGAATGGATCGTTCACGGTGAAGTGGCCTCATATTACCGTACGAACGATAAAGCTCCAGAAGGCAGGGTTTTTTGGAAACGGGACCTGGAAATTTGTTGTCCTTGGAGATTCACCGGATGGTGCGATAAACTCGACAACCGGGATCAGCCCGAATATACACCTGATTTCTGCAGCTGTCGCTGCGGAAAAACCGGATCTTGTGATATTTACAGGTGACCTGATCAGCGGATGGTCGCTGGGGAATGACTCACCTGTCCAGCGGGATTACATGGCCCAGTTCGGAAACTGGATGGCAGCAGTCTCACCCATCCATGACTATTCCACTGGGCGCGGAATCCCCCTGTATGTTGCACGGGGTAACCATGAAGACGGTCCGCCGGGTAACACGACACCCCTCCTCAATGCCTATCTCGCCACTGTGGCATTCGGTATGCCTACAAACGGCCCTCCCGGAGAAGTTAAGCTGTCTTACTCCTTCGCACACAAAGGGGCGAAATTTATTGTTATCGACGAATATATCGCTCACAACGAAATGAAGGAGACGGTTAATCAGGGCTGGGTGAACGGCCAACTGACTAGTGATACCCGCCCGTTTATGTTCGTGGTAGGACACTCCCCCGCGTATCTCGTTGATGATGACCCTGAAGACCTGCTGTACAGCCTTCCCATTCACCCTGAAGAGCGCGATCAGTTCTGGCAGAGCCTGGTTCGCACCCAAATCCCGGCCTACCTCTGCGGACACGCCCACCTGTATGCGAGGGGTAATGTCCAGGGGGTCGAGCAGGTCGTGAGTGGAAATGCGGGTGCACCGATGCAGTCGTTCTCCCTTGCCAACGCCGATCCTCTCCTCACTATCGAGTACCCACTCTGGAACATCAGCAAGCAGGATCAGAAGGTTGGATATCTCGTCATCACTGTGAACGAGACGAGCAGGACCTGGTCTGGTCTGGAGAAGCACTTCAATAACCAGACCGGGACCTGGACAACCGGTGATAGGTTCACACGCCCCTCGCGACCTGCTATCCAGGAACAATATCAATATATTGAAGGTGCATCGTGATTCTCTCGTCGCTCATTTGCACTTGGCAAGGACTCACCGTTATTTTTTATACATCGCGTGTTCCTGGTCAGATTCTGCGTGGCTTTCCTTCATAACACATACAGGGTTGCAGAAATTACCGTTGAATCATTACACTACCCAAGGTACTGTTCTCCTCGCTGCTGTACCAATCATAAAACCTGACCTCCCGATCCATAAGCGCAAATCTTCAAATTTGACTCCATATATAACGGCAAAAGGTCGCCAAAAATTCTTTATTTTTAATTTTAACCATTCTATGGGCCGAATGGTTAAATTTGTTTATGCGCTTAAAATAAAAGCACAGACCCTGGCAGTTGTGATTAGAATTATTAACATTAATGTGACCGTGTATCGTCACGGGAGCCTTTGGAAATATGAAACATACAAACTTGACATTGTCATGAAAGAGAATGAACTTGTCAAATAATTTTCAAGTGAGATAATGCTTTTAGCACTAAAAAAGATCGAGAAGTATAAACTTGAGAATAAAAAATAATGGTTTGTGAGGTTACCGAGAAAAACCGGGCGATTTTAGGAGCGTTCAATTTATGCGCCTAATATTCTGGGAGGTCAGGATAAAAGACACCCAGAAGGGGCGTCAAATCTTATATGATGTATATCGGAAATGGGGTAACAGTAAAAATTACAAAAAGTCCAATTTACAATTATTTTCACAAAAGGAGTGAAAACCATCCTTTCTTACGCCGGGGAAGAGATTTGAACTCTTGAGGTGCAGAGCACCAGTGGTTTTCAAGACCACCGCCTTTCCGGACTAGACTACCCCGGCAGTGGTATACAGGTACTCCTGCCCTGCAAAAAACCTATCCGAAAGGGGCAGTGTATGCCAAGGATGGCGAAGTGAATGGGGGGGCCCATCTCACCTCCGATAAGGAGCGAACATGATAATGATGAAAATGCCGATTGCACTCATAGGTATCACTCCTGGGAGTGGCGACTTGGTAGTGGGTGGTGGAGTGGTTGTGGGGGTCTGGTCAGCAAAGACTGGTGGGGGACTCCCCATAACCTGGATTGTCCCTGCGTTCTCTCCAGATAGCGTCACTGTCCCATTGTCCTGGAACTTGTAGGGGTATACCTTGACAGATAGGGTCCCTGCCACTTGGGGAATTGTCACCTGCTCGGCCCCTGTCGACCCCTCATTGTTCACCTTCTGACGACCCCCACTCTCATCGGCGTACTCGATCACCCAGTCGATCCCTGACGAAGTCCTCAAGGTGAGTGGGCCTCCAAGGGAGGTCACCGCGAAGTAAGCCGGTCGGTCCCGTGAGGCATCAGCGGTGGCCGTGATGGTGGGCGCTGATGTGGTGGGAGATGTCGTCTGAAAACCAGAGGGGGTTGGCTGGGTAGTTGGAGAAGAGCTGGTGACGGTCATGGGCACCATCGCAATAAAACTGATCGTGTCGGCAAAAGAGACATAGTAACTACCTGGAGAGACTATCGGGACCTCCTTGGAGAAGACACCGTCCTTGTTTGTTGCAATATACTCAGGTCCAAATATATTTGTTCCATCGGTCATTACCGTCACCTTCATCCCGGTATTTTTTGAACCCTTCAGGGTTCCTGAGATCCAGAGTATTCCATTGAACTCCTGGGTCAGGGGTGAACGCATCTCGAGCTCGCTGGATCGGTCGATCAATTCGACCACTCGCGTAGTCACCGAGTCTCCCAGGAGCTGATAATCTGGAATCTTTGGGACCTCTATCTTGTAGATCCCCCCCTCAAGACCCCCTGTTTCAAAGACCACGCCAAAGTTTTTGTCGTCTTGTACCGTCACGCTTCTTTTCGCTATCTCCTCCGTCATTTGATTAGATCGGGAGAAGACCACAAAAAATGTAGTCCCTACGGGGAGGGTGGTGGTCCCGGTAACTGGAAGGGGTTCCCCGACCACGACACTCGACGGGGCCTGGAGGATGATCTGGTAGGCAGAGACAGGTGTAATGAGGAGGAGTCCTCCAATGAGGGCGATGATGACCCACTCTGATAACCTGATATCAGTACGGTGGGATATTGAAACAGTGTGCAGGCCCATAGTGCAATAAAGGTCTCTCTGATCCTATAAAATCATGAAAGCGTTGACATACAGAATTTTTTGGGTAACCTACCTATGTGGAATAGGAGACGGCTATTTCACACCCGGAGACGAGTTGAATACGATATGATCCCATTGGCATCGCCAATCAAGCCCGTTGCGGCATGGGCAGGGACCGACCAGATCAGAGGGAGGACGCTTCGTTCAGTCACAATGATCCTGCTGGCAGGAGGGTGCCGGTGGGGTCGCTGTCGCATGTGTGGGTACCACCATGTCCGGGATAGCGCGGTCGATGAGGCAGCGCGGCTTAAGTCGCTCCAGAGCCAGCTTGCATGGGTTAGCGACAACCTCCCTCTCGACAAGGCCGATCTCATCAAGGTATATACATCCGGGAGTGTCCTAGACCATTGTGAAGTTCCGACTGCCTTCCTGGAGGACCTCTGCCGTATCGCAGCGGGAAAGACCCTTCTTTTCGAGACCCGTCCTGAGTTCGTGGAGGAGGAGGTTATCGGGCGGTGCATTGATTCTCTCAAAGGCGAGCAGGAAGATCCCGTGCTCTATGTTGCAATTGGCCTGGAGACCACCAGTGACGCAGTAAGGGACTACTCTATCAGAAAAGGGTTTTCATGGGCTGATTTCAGGGACGCTGCATCCCGGGCCCACCGTGCAGGGGCCGGGGTGAAGGCCTACCTCCTCCATAAACCCCTCTTCCTCACCGAGCGACAGGCACTGGACGACATGCACCGTTCAATCCAGGAAGTCCTCCCCTATGCCGACCTCATCTCCCTTAACCCGGCAACTGTACAGAAAGGGACCGAGATGGAGCGATTCTGGAGGCAGGGCGCGTATCGGCCCGCATACCTCTGGAGTGTCCTATCTGTCCTCCTGGGCGCACAGGTCAACGTCACCTGTGACCCGGTAGGGGGTGGCCACGCGCGCGGCCCCCACAACTGCGGGACATGTGACCGCGATATCCTCCCGGCTATCCGCGATTTCAGCCTCACCGGCGATCGGGCACTGCTCGATGCCCTCGTCAAGCGTGGATGTGCGTGCCAAAGGGAATGGGAGTTTATCCTTGATGAGGAGCGCCCATTTCGTATGCCCCTCACGAGGTAGTGTGCTCTCTCTGGACCTCGATTTGCTTGGCGAGGAGGGGAAGGAAAGTCCCTGCGTCCGATACCACGCCGATCGCCTGCATGGTCCCCCTGTCCATCAGTTTCATAACCGAGGAGGGGTTGATGTCGACACAGACGATCTTGACATATGAGGGGAGGCAGTTCCCAGCTGCTATTGAGTGTAGGAGGGTTGCTACCATCAGGACCATGCTGCAGTCATGGATCTGCTCTCTCATCCGGTCCTGTGCCTCTACCATGTCGGTGACGACGTCAGGGAGCGGCCCGTCGTCGCGTATCGACCCGGCCAGGACGAACGGGACTCCGCACCTGATGCACTCATACATGATCCCCCCGGTAACGACTCCCTGTGCCACTGCATTCCTGATGGACCCTGCCCTCATCACCTCTGATATCGCGTAGATGTGGTGCTTGTGCCCTCCGGTCACAGGTTTTCCGGTTGCGATGTCCATCCCTAGCGAGGTCCCAAAGAGGTTGTACTCGATATCATGCGTTGCCAGGGCATTGCCTGCGAATAGGACGTTGATGTACCCTTTCCTTATGATCTCTGCAAGAGCCCGCGCTGCTCCGGTGTGGATGATAGCAGGCCCCCCCACGAGTGCTATCTTCCCTTCCCGTCGCTTGATCTCGATCATCTCACTTGCTATCTTTGCAATGATGCTCTCGCTGGGCCGCTCAGATGAGACGGTCCCATGCATGAACTCAAAGTTACTCTGGACACGGGGCCGCTCGGGTGGGGCGACCCTGACCCCACGCTCCCCGATCACAACGAGGTCGCCTTTGTGGAGCTTGGAGAGTGGGGTGCACAGAGGGGTCTCACCTTCAGGGTCTAGAACAATTAAGCAGTCCATCTCGATCTTTTCGACCGGGCGCCACTCCCCCCCTACCTTCACGTACGTCGGGTGGTTGGTGGTGGAGTAGAAACCCTTGGGAACGACCCTGTCACGCTCTGCGGGGACGAGGGTAGCGTCCTCAACCGAGAGGGTCCGAGCGCCAAGCCGGTGGAGTTCTGAAATTATCAGCGCGAGGCACTCTTCTTCGTCAGCACTCACTCTAAGGCGCGCATAGCTCGGGTCGGTCTTCTTCTTCCCGACATCGAAGACGAGGATCTCGAAGTTCCCTCCCAAGTCCATGATCCGGTCAAAGACCCGGGTCATGATCCCAGAATCTATGATGTGCCCAACGAGCTCGATCTCCTCGGCAGCGGCCATACCAGAGAGAGTCTACGTGGGAAATATATTAGTCTTCGGCGGAATTTACGGGAGATCCTACAACTATGGAGATTTCACCGCGGGAAGCCAACGAGTATCAGAAGACTTCATCAGCTCAATTGCGGACCTCCTGAATTGGGCGCTTTAAGGTTCCCAATCTCCGAATCATTGGCAGAAACGAGATCTTCCCGCGTGTTGACATTGAAGGTGAGTCTGGGATCATGGATCAGGACTTTCACCTCGGATTGGGGCTTTTCAATATGTGCCCCGAGGAGAATATTCACACCCGCCGGGCATGCGGGTATGCCATCTACCACTTCCACATATGATTCGCGGCATCGCGCACCACGAACAAGTTCGCGGGGTACCCAGGTAGAGCATGCATCAGTCCCAGCTGCCTGATAGCGGTTGTAGATGGTGATGATCAGGGCCTGGTCAAGAAAGGGGAGATCGGCAGCACATGTGAAGAGCGGGCCCTCTTCTTCCAGGGCTATGACTGCCTCTATAAGGTCCTCGACATAGCCTCTCCCTGCGGTCCTGATGAAGAGAACGCCCTGTGCACGACACCAGTTCTGAAGATACGGGGTCATCCAGGAGAGGACGACCACCGGTTCAATACACGCGCCCTGAAATGCTGCAATGACGTGATCGATCATCGGGGCGCCATGGACGATAACAAGGGGCTTCTCCCCCATTCCAAGGCGGGTCCCCTCCCCCCCGGCCATGATCAGTGCCAGCATGCGGTGAGTGCCTCCACGAACCTGATGTTCTCTTCGTGGGACCTGACCGCAACGCGTATCGCTGCAGGGAGTCCGAATGACTTGCAGTCGCGCACGAGAATGCCGTGTTGTTCGAGGGCTGCAACGACTGGTCCGGCAGGCTTCTCCAGATCGATTAAGAAATAGTTTGCAGAAGATGGGCGGGGTGAGAACCCAGCCTTTATGAGTGCCTCATAAAACCAGGTACGCTCCCGCGCGAGAGCCCTTGTGGAGTCGGATAGTGCGTCATAGTGCCGGAACGCCTCTATTGCAAATGCCTCGGCGACCGCGTTTACAGACCAGGGGGGGCGCACAGTCTCCATATTCGCGACCAGGGACGGTTCTCCAAACCCGTACCCGAACCGTAACCCAGGCACTGCAAACGACTTCGTGAGAGAGCGCGAGACAAAGACCCCCCTGCATCGATCCGGTGCATAGCTCTGCGAGGGGTCTGCCAGCTCGATGAATGCCTCGTCCAGGAAGAGAAATGTCTTGTATACCTGCCAGGTCGCATGGATATCAGCAACTGCATCTTGCGACATAAGCGCTCCGGTCGGGTTGTTGGGGTTGCAGATAAACCCAACCGTCGCTTCTTTAGGCGTACTGACCTCCCTGGCACCTGCTATCCCGGCAGAGAGGCGGTATTCACCAAAGGTAGGCTCTTCGATCCAGAACTTCCCCCCCTGCGTGAGCATCACCTGGGAAAAGACCCTTATCAGCTCGATAGATCCGTTACCGACCGCAACCTCTTCAGGGTCGCGGTGGAACCGGGCGGCGATAATCTCCTTGAGCTTGGCATACGAGTCGTCAGGGTAGTCTCGAATGAGATGTTCGTCGAATTTAAAGGGCACTTTAGGGGGAAAAGGGTTGATACTGGCACTAAAATCGATATAATCCCGCCCGGTCTCCTCCCTTCGTGCTTTCACTCCGCCCCCGTGAGTTACCTTAATGAGAGTTGATCTTTCACCCGGCACTTTGTATCAGCCAAAGAAATTACCGAAGCGGTCACTTATTGTTTGTGTTCGAGGGATCTGGATAAGCTATATATACTTTGAAATAATAATTGCTGTTTGTCCCTGGTCAGACAGATGTGTCCTATATGTCAGACATTAGGCCGACAATTGTCTGCTATATGTCAGAAATGGTGATTAAGGTGATGAAGCGGATCACGATCAGACTGCCGGAACAACAGATAGAGATAATGGAACAGATGGTGGATGCTGGGGAGTTTCCTACCGTATCTGAGGCAGTCAGGGACGCGGTCCGCCAGCTCATTGAGAAGCGTGCAGGACGTGTCTTAAAAGACAGCGACCAGGTCTCGTTCAAGGTTTAGGAGGGTAATTTCGTGCAGAGCATCATCAACGAAGCGCTTAAAAACGCGGAGATTGAGAAGGAAATGATGGGTGGCGTATCCGAGGCCGATGAGGACTTCATCGGTCAACCACGGATCGTCATTGTCGGGTGCGGCGGGGCCGGAAACAACACCGTCAACCGGTTGCACCATATGAGCGTCGCGGGTGCTGAGACAATTGCTATCAACACCGACAAGCAGCACCTCGACATGGTACAGGCTGACAAGCGGGTCCTCATCGGAAAGTCTCTCACCAGGGGTCTTGGTGCAGGTGGCTACCCGGATGTGGGGAAGAGAGCGGCTGAGATGGCTCGTCCCACACTCGAAGTGCTCCTGGAAAACGCCGATCTGGTCTTTATCACCGCAGGTATGGGTGGTGGCACTGGGACAGGTTCTGCCCCGGTCGTCGCCCAGATCGCAAAAGACATGGGTGCCATCGTCGTTGGTATGGTGAGCTATCCTTTCCAGGTCGAGAAGGCACGCCTCATCCGCGCAGAAGAAGGCCTCGAGTCCCTGGGAAAAGCTGCAGACTCGGTGATAGTCCTGGACAACAACCGTCTGAAGAGTTTTGTCCCCAACCTCCCGCTTGGTCAGGCATTCTCAGTCATGGACCAGCTCATTGGTGAGACAGTTAAGGGGATCTCTGAGACAATCACTGAGCCATCCCTTATCAACATCGACTATGCGGACGTTCGCGCGATCATGAGTAAGGGCGGCGTCGCAGTGATGCTCGTAGGGGAGAGCAAACAGCAGAACAAGTCTGAGAGTGTCGTCCGCGAGTGTCTTTCCAATCCTATGCTGGACATCGACTACCGTGGTGCAACCGGGAGCCTCATCCACATCACAGGCGGGAGCGATCTCACCCTCTCGGATGCAGAAGAGATCGCAACAAATCTCACCTACGAGCTTGACCCCCAGGCTGACGTGATATGGGGCGCGAGAGTAAGAAATGACATGGAAGGCCGAGTCCGTGTCCTCGCGATAATGACCGGAGTTCAGGGCTCAAAGGTCCTTGGTCACCGCGAATCGTATAAGAACGTCGTCGCTGAGATAGAAGAGAAGAAAACGCACCCAAAGGCGGTGGAGCTCCCGAAGAACAGAAAAGCACGGGACCTTGCAAGTGGGGGATGCCTACTGGAGTGGGTCGGGTAAAAGGTTACAATCCGTACTCCCCCTATCTGCCATGGGGGGGGTTTCTGCAGTGATGGTCCTGGTATGCTGCCAGGAAAGGTGTGATCGCATTCACATCGCCACCGGTCTCTTTTTCTTCGAAACTATTAATATGCAAAATGTCGTTTAAATAGTAGAAAATCTTTGGGAATCCCTCACGTGCACCAGGGTGTGTGACGGGTCGCAAGACTGGGGATTTTCTAGGACCTGGGATGGTATCGGGAGTTGAATAACATGGAGTGTCGGCCGTATATGACCGCATGCCCCACATGGCAGTCCATCTTCTCTTCGGACAGATGTGATGTCGGGACAACCGTGGATGGGGGCGGGGAAGGTGCATGCCCCTTGCCCATGAGGCCAGATATGGCAAGCCCATGATCTCATCTCCATGATCGGTCATAAGAGACAGGCATGACCCGGATCGATGGTCGGGGAGTGGTACCGCATGTTGAACGAACTGATTGAGAAGAGAAAGAAGATCCTCGCAGAGTCGGAGCAGCACAAGAACAGACGTAACGAGCTGAACGCGCTGGCCTCCTCCCATGCGAGGACGAGGAACGAGCTGAATGCGAAGACCAGGGAGTATGTGGACGAGGCGCAGACTAATAAGGAGAACCGGGACCAGTTCAATTCCGAAGTCCAGTCCCTGAAAGAGACGCGCAACCAGCTGAATGACGAGGCAAATGTCCTCTTCACTGATATTGAAGCCTACAAGAAAGAGCACGGCGGCCTCAAGAACAGGGGGATCAAGGAGCTCCAGAAACAGATAGAGCACCTGGAGTTCAGGCAGCAGACCGAGGTCATAAGTACCGATAAGGAGCGGGAGCTTATCGACAAGATCAAGCAGATGAAGACCTCGATCAAAGAGCAAGAGGCCGAACTTGAGCAGAATAAAGAGATCCGTGTGAAGGCCCAGAGTGCGAGGGACTTGCGGAGGCAGGCGTCTGAACTCCATGCGAGGGTGACCGATCTCGCGGAGGCGGCTCAGAAGCACCATGACCTCATGGTAGAGTTGTACCGGAAGGCCGACAAGTCAAGGGAGGAGGCCGACCAGGCGCACAAGAGCTTTGTAGAGGCCCAGGAGGCGGCGGATGATGAGCACAAGTTCTTCATCGCGTGCCAAAAAGAGCTCAGGGACTATGACAAGGTCATCTCTGGCCTGCGGAAGAAGACCAAGAAGACCAAGACAACGAAAGAGCAGAAAGCGGTGAGAAAAGAAGCCGAACACATCTTTAAGATGTTCCGTGCCGGTGAAAAGCTCACAACCGATGATATTCTCCTTCTCCAGCGCTCAAAACTAATTTAACCCTCTTTTTTGGCTCTTTGCAGGGAACGCTTAATAGTTATTCCATCACGATTCTATCTGATGCGCGATGACGGGTGAACGAACGCTTGTACTGGGTGTCGACCGTGACGACGACATAGGGTTCAAAGCAGACGTTGAGAGCCCCGTAATTGGTCGTGCGGCCTGCCTTGATGCAGCGACCCGCCTGGGTCTTGCCGACCCTGAAGACTCAGACCTCAATGCGATCTATCAGGCAGTGAAGATCTATGACAAGCTGGTCGCAGAGGGGGAAGATGCAGTCGTGGCAATTCTTGCCGGCAACCACATGCATATGCTCGAGGGGGACCGAAAAATCGCTGCAAATCTCCGCGATGTTGTTTCAACGACTGGTGCAACGGGTTGTATCCTGATATCAGACGGCGCAGAAGACGAGTTTGTCCTCCCTATAATTCAGTCCCAGGTGCCAGTTCAATCGGTCGTCCGGGTTATTGTGAACCAGATACCGAACCTCGAGGGGACGTACTATATCCTCAAAAAAGTCCTCAGCGATCCGAAGTTCTCACGGTTTATCCTTGTCCCGCCCGGACTTGCAATGCTACTCTACGCCGCTGCCAACCTCTTTGGTTATCCTCAGGTCGCTATCATCGTGGTGGTGGGTGCAGTCGGGATCTATCTTCTCTACAAGGGCCTGGGGGTAGATGAGGTCACCCACGATCTCATGAACTCGATCCGTATCTCCCTCAACAGGGGACGGTTCTCGCTCGTTACGTATGTTGTTGGAGTCCTCCTCCTCATTCTTGGAGTTATCATGGGACTCATGAGTGTCCTTGTCCACTACTCTCTGGACGGGACGTTTGGGATCCTCCTCTACCTCTTCACCTTCCTCTATGGATCAGTCCAGTGGCTCACGGCCGGAGGGATCATCATATCTCTTGGTGTGATCGTGGACAACTTCCTCTATGAGCGGGACTCACTGGGAAAGGTGGTGGTCTTCCCCTTCTTCATCGCTGCTATAGGACTTGTGGCATATGGTGCGAGTGTCTATGTGATGGCGATGAGCAATGTTGCTGATTTTCCTTTCAGCCCTGACACTTCAAGGTCTCATATCTTTATCGGAACACTGGCAGGGATCATCGCATCTGTAGCGGGCGTTGTTGCACAGTACCTCGTGAGCCGGTGGGTCAATCGACAGGGCACCAGAGAACTGATAGAGATCACGTAAAAATCCGGGGGAGATTTATAGGGCTCTCTCCTCATGTCAAATCCAAAATAATCTTAAATTCTAATGAAAATCCCATTCCAGCACCCAACGCAGCCCTATGCAGACCGTGCTGAGACTTGGGGCTGCTGCAGATTTTTATGCATTATACATGAGCGCTCGGCGCTCATGGGGTTTCTCCTGAAAACAAATGCAATATTTGGGGGATGAATATCAGTCATATCTGGAAAAGTCAGTTATCCCCTGCGAAATATCCCATACCCTCGGGAAACACGCTTGTGACCCATAATTCCCGTGAGGTCTGGGGTGATATGATGGTAAGGTGAGGAATTACGATGTTGAATGAATGTTCAGGGAACCAGAAGACCCCGCGCCCATAATTATAGGAGATATCAGGGACGAATACCTCTGCCGAGGTGGTATCTATCGACCTTAACTCAGCATCCTCAAAGTTGAGGATCTTCAAGATCTTTCCCTTGATATCCTGTGTCCCGAGTAGGAGGAGGATCACCCGCGCCCCTTCGTCGATCGTATAGTTCACTCGTATGTATGCATCTCCCCGCTCGAGCGTGACCACTACCTCATTCACAGTGAGGTAGCTGTAACGATCCCCTGGCACTGCAGCTGCTGGCGCAATTGATGCGACGACCAGGATCAGGATCGCTACAAGGAAGAGAGATCGAACCATTGAGGTAACTCTTTGAACCGCACTGGTATATCCTTTATGGTTGCGGCATTTAGTCGATTAAAACCAGGCCAAATCAGAAAAGAGGATTATTGGGGCTGTTCCTTGACTGGGAAGTTTCGCACTGTGGAGGTGCCAGGCCGAGTATTTTCTAGCACGATCTCGATGCTCGAGACATTCGTCTTGCCGCTGTCGGTATCGATGACCTCAGTAGAAGTGACGATATGCTTCTTCGTAACCCCGTCTAAAAACCGGTTCAGTGCTATCTCAGCGGTGTCGACCGCTCTCGAGATGGCCTTTCCACGGGCTTTGATCGCGACTTCAGGTGCTCCATTGTTGAACTGTGTCACCACTGCGAGGACATAATTCATGACAGGCTTGCTTCCTACGAATACTGTGTTGTCCTTCATCATCATTGATCTCACCTCTCAAAGGTATCGTCGGTTCAATAGAAGTTCTGCATTGAGGACTGATGCCCCCGCGGCCCCCCGAATTGTGTTGTGCCCCATTGCAACGAATCGGAGTCCTTCCCTGACGCGCCCGACTGATACCGTCATCCCTCTCCCTCGGTTCCTATCGAGCCGGGGTTGGGGGCGGTCATCTCCGTCGAGGAGGAGGACTGATGCTTCAGGCTGGGTAGGAAGACCACTGATGGGGGGGACAAACTTCCGGTATGCTTCTTTTACTTCCTCAACCGTAGCTTTGATATCAGCCCAGACTGCCATTGTGTGTCCGTCTATCACCGGGACCCGGTGACAGCTTGCGCTTACGATGAATGGCGCAGGACTGATAGACCTGTTCTGGAGCGAGCCCATGATCTTTAAGGTCTCAGTCTCCATCTTGTGCTCTTCGCCGCCGATATACGGAATAATATTGTCGTAAATGGCCATTGCAGGTACACCCTCGAACCCTGCACCTGAGACTGCCTGCATCGTCGCGACTCTGATGTCTGAACAGGCAAACGATCTGAGTGGAGTGAGGGCGAGGACCAGCATAATGGTGGAACAGTTGGGATTTGTCACAATGAACCCGTCCCACCCCTTGTCGTGCTGGAGGTCTATCAGTCCCAGGTGGTCAGGGTTCGTCTCAGGAACGACCAGGGGGATGTCTTGCTCCATCCGGTGTGCGCTTGCATTGCTACAGACGCCAAGGCCTGCTACCGCGCACTCAGTCTCGATACCCCCTGCCACATCAGCAGGAAGTGCGGAGAAGACAAGGTCGACGTCTTTGAGGCTCCTGATATCAGTTGGGCGAACCTTGATGTCCGCTACTTGTTCTGGCAGGGGCGTATCGAGGCGCCAACGCACCACGTCGCGGTACTGCTTCCCTGCGCTCCGCTCAGATGCAGTGAGTGCAGTGAGGGAGAACCAGGGATGGTCTGCAAGGACTTGCACAAATCTCTGGCCGACTGCCCCGGTTGCACCGAGGACGCCTACGTTCATCATACAGTGACCGTCCTTATCTGATTGGAGATTCTCTATCAGCAATTCCCATTATTCCATGCGGATAGCCTCAGATGGGCAGACATCCACACAGGTCTGGCAGTCCACGCAAAGGTCCTTAATGACCTTGGCCTTCTCATTCATCATCTCGATTGCGACCGCGGGACATTCGTCCACGCAGGTCTCGCACCCAGTACACTTGGTATCATCAACAACTGCGGTCATTGCTGTCACGTATCTTCTCATCTGGTTTTTATTAAACCCTAAAAATAGGTTTCTCTTCTTCTCTCTGAACGGTCTCTTTACCGTACAAGTCCGAGGACATCAGCCATCGCGTAGGTCCCGGGCTCTTTTTCTATTATCCAGCGCACTGCCTGGAGCGCTCCCTTTGCAAATACCGAGCGGTCGTAGGCATGGTGAGATAGAGTTATTGTCTCATAATTCCCCGAAAAGAGGACGCTATGGTCCCCAACAATATCGCCACCGCGAATGACATGCACCCCTATCTCGTCTTTCCGATCGGTCATCCCCTCGCGCCCATAACACTTCTTCCTCTCGCCCAGCCCATTGTCAAGGATCTGGAGGATAGTCTTTGCCGTTCCACTCGGGGCGTCCTTTTTGTACCTGTGGTGGGCTTCTATCACCTCCACGTCATAGTCCTTCAGGAGCGGGGCCGCAGCCTTGAGCAGCTCCCAGAAGATGTTTACCCCGATGCTGTAGTTGGTCGAGATGACGGCAGGGACATGGCCCATTATCGCCCGATCCATCTCGGCTCTCTGTTCGGGTGAGATCCCTGTGGTGCCCACCACAAGGGCAGACCCTGCAGCAGCAGCGGCCTTCACATTTGCTACCACAGCAGATGCTATAGTGAAGTCAATCACGACATCAGGCTTTGTCTTGGCAAGGAGGTCGCCAATCTCTGCACTTGCAACGACCGGTGCACCACTGATGGTCCCAGCCCGAACATCGACCCCGCCAACGACTCGAATGTCATCAGATTCAGAGATGAGTCGGCTGATCGTGTTTCCCATCCTTCCGAACGCCCCGCAGATAACCGCGTCAATCATAGCGGGCGAGCACCTCGGCCAGTTTTAAGGTCTTCTCATCGTCAAGCTCATCGAGAGGGAGGCGGACCGGGCCTGCCGCCATGCCCCGCAGCTCCACGGCCTTCTTCACCGGGATGGGGTTGGTATCGATGAACATCGCACGGAAGAGGGGAGAGAGTTCATAATGGATCCCGAGCGCCTCTTCAAATTCGTCTTCATAGAAGTGCGAGAACATAGCGACCATCCGTCCAGGCTCGACATTGGCAGCGACCGAGATAACACCAACCCCTCCAAGAGCGAGGATCGGGAGGGTAAGGCCGTCGTCTCCTGATATGACCGCGAAGTCTTCATCGAGCGTTCCCTCGATTATCCGGGAGATCTGACTGATATCCCCGCTCGCTTCCTTGACACCGACTATGCCGGGGTGGTGCGCGAGTTCAGTTATAAGGTCGGGCTGGAGGTTCTGTCCTGTCCTCCCTGGCACGTTGTACATGACAATGGGAATGTCCAGATCAGCAAGCCGGGTATAGTGCTTGACAAGGCCTGCGCGGTTGGGTTTGTTGTAATAGGGGCTGATGATGAGTGCCCCATCAGCACCGAGGTCCTTTGCCGCGCGAGTGAACCTCACTGCCTCTGCAGTGTTGTTGGAACCAGTCCCAGCGAGGACCGGGACCTTGCCATCAACCGTGTCGATGGCGGCCTCAATCACCTGTTCATGCTCCTCAAAGCTCAATGTTGCAGATTCACCTGTGGAACCACAGGGGACTATCCCATGGACCCCATTAGCGAGGAGAAACAAAATGTTCTCCCGAAGGCCATCGAAATCAATATCCTGTGCGGGATTTCTTTTAAAAGGAGTAATAATCGCAGGAAAAACTCCCTCGAACATAAGGGATCTATCAACGCCTTCCTGTATGTACTTTTCGTGTGATGTACCCGGCGATCCGGTTACGCATCTTTTTGCTCCCGATGGATGTGACTTCCATCACTGCCTGCTTGTTCCCATCAAAGTCGCTGGAGAAGCGGTCGCCAAAACGGTTGAGGAGCGTGTGGCCTGTGCTTTTGATATACGAAGGTTTTATCCCCATGGTGATCCCTTCAAATTTAACGTGCTCTCTTAATTCGAGTTGACAGGTTATTAATCTTCTTTACGACATCTTCAGGGTCCTCGCCAAGGATCCGGATCATCGCTTCTTTTCCAACTGCCCCGTGGTCGATGATCGCATCCGGGACACCATCCCTACAGCAGAAGTCAGTACCCCAGTCCATCGTCGTGATTCCAGGGGGCTCCCGCGCACGGTCGAACTCGCCGACTTCAAAGAACATATCCGTAAGGCTCTGGACTGCAGGGACACAGTTGCGGATATTGGCTGCACACCGCACCAATGGGTCATGTCGCATTGCCGAGAGGACGATCCGGGCGACATGGTCGCTGGCACCAAATGCGACATCTCCAACAGGGTGCACCCGACCCCCCAGCCTCACAATCCGCCCCTGTACTGCAGCGACGTCGGATGGCATCCGTGCCTTCTGTTTAGCATACGCAATATTGGTCCCTGCATCGGGTATGAGGCGGGAGTCCATGGAGTCTGTAAGTGCGCGCACTGCAGAAGCGAGCGCGCTGAGTATGGCAACCTCCTCTGCGTTGTAATCCCCCATGCTATGACAGAATGGTTTGTCTGAGCGAAGTATCTTCGGATCAGAAATGGTATGACAGCGGCATGCAGAATCATGATATGGCCTGCATGCGAGGATGTACTATGGATGTCCGCCTCCTCGATATCATCCTCGGCACCATCGGGTTTTTCGTGCTCCTCGTACTTATCGCGGTACTCCCGCTCATCTTCGGTTTTGCAGGGATACCTGCAGGTTTTGCATACCTTACCGCCATCATCGGTTTTCTCTTCTACATGACCGGCACGGGCTACATGGTGAACCGGACAATCACGTAGATGGGCTACCCTGTGAAGTCTCCCCTCCTTCCCGGGGTAGATGGGACTTTTTTTTGACGCTATAATACCTGATTGGGAAGTTCACCTTTGTGCAGAGTGGGTCTGGCTTCACACACAGGCCATGGGTCCGCATCGTTGCACATGAGGGCGGGCTGTACTCGGTGCCTCCCCGCCCTGTGATGTGCTCGACCTGGTATATCGTGCGGTCGTACGAGAAGTCAGGGGCGCGGCTGAAGAGCTCGATTATCCCGGTAGTAGCCATCCCAATGGTATGACAAAAAGCGGTAAGGGCGAACCTTCCGGGGTGGGTGATGTTGGTCCCTACTGCCAGCGCATCAATGATCGCTTTTATACAGGGCGGGAAGAACCCCTCTTCGATCTCACCAAACTCTTCAAGGATCGATGCCTTTACCATAGCTAATAGATCAGTTGTGATAGGTTCAAGGTAGCGGCAGACGGTATCTGGTACACTTAAGGGTAGCTGCTGGGTGAGCATCACTCTGATCCGTTCCCGCATGAGTTCATCGGCTTCACTCTTTGTCAGCGCTACGAGACCCCCTTCTACCTCCCGGTTCACGAGGCGCCAGCGGTCCTCACGGAGTCCTGCTACTGCCTCTATGTACATCACGACCGGGACTGACCCTTTTATCGGGACAAATCCGATCCGCTCTGCGACGAGGTCTCTCGTCTTCTCTGATCCCTCAACCAGGGCCTCGTATGCCAACTGTGCTTCATAACGGCAGAGCCGCTCAATAAGTGACCTGTCTTTTACGCAGGATACAATGATACGGGCGAGGACGAACGAGGCGATCTCAATCCTGATCCCGAGGGCATCGGTGGTGGCACGAGAGAGAGTACGCCCCTGATCGCTGCGTCCTTTCCGGACCGCCATTGCCACGCGGGCATATGCCCGGGTGACCACGCGCTCTCCAAGAGGCGTGGTAAGGAATGTATCGAGAGGGCTTGCGAAGTCTCCCAGGAACTGTTGTGCTTCTTTTAAGAATGGAAGGTGGATGAGGTCTTTTTGGTCGAGAGGATCCCCCATCTCATTCTGCCTCGATCCTCGGCGCGAGGAGGTATTCAACATGGCCCATTCCACCTGCTATATCGAAGGAGAACTTCACCGGGTGGTCAATTCCAAGGGCGACATCCACATCAGCAGCTCTGCTCATCACCTTCCCCATGTCCTTTAAGTAGTCGAGTGAGAAGAGTGAATGCGCTTCGACGCCGTTGATACTCTTGACCTCATGGGAGCCAAACTCGCGCCTGAGATGGTCGCTGTCCCCCTCGGCATTCATAAAGAACAGCGGTTTTGAGGGATCAATTCCTATGAGAATCTTGTCAGAGACCATGGTAGCGGCCTTGATCGCATTGTTCAGATCTGTCCCCGCGATGACGACACGCCCAGGGAGTTCGATGGTGGGTGTGTTGGGGTCTTTACGGATCGTGTTCGTATCGAGGAGTGCGAGGGAGTAACGATAGCCCTGAAATGCTATCAGGAGCTTGTTCTGTCCTTCGGGGAGCTCAAGTGACATCATATCGTCTTTTGCTATCATCCCAAAGATGTTCTTAAGTTTAGCAATGTCGATGCCGAGCTCACTGATAGTAGATGCAAATGACTGAAATGCGGTCTTATTCAGAGTGAGTGAGATCATCGCGACGTTTGCGGTGTCAACAACTCTTGTTGAGATCCCATCCTCACTCAAATGTATCCTGCATTCTGTCACGAGGGCTGAGATCGCCTCGATTGACTCCTTGAGAATGTCTGCATTGATCGTTGCTTTTAACATCATGCACCCCTGAACATGCTATTATACGGTATATCTTCATATTTTAATATCGTTCTTTGCTCTCAATTTAGAAAAAACTCCATACAAGAGGTCATTTAATGGGATCACAATGGTCGAGGGACAGTACGTATACGCGTGCTGTAAAAGAGGGATATCGCTCCCGGGCTGCATTCAAGCTCATCGAGATCCAGGCGCGGTTCGGGGTGATCCACGACGGCGACACCGTTGTCGATCTTGGGGCCTCTCCAGGTAGCTGGCTCCAGGTGGTAAATGAACTGACCAGTGGGAAGATCCTTGGAGTTGATCTCAACCCAATCGCTCCTCTTGATGGAGTTACAACCCTTATCGCCGATCTCACTGATCCAGAACTCCCCGCAAAGGTGCTGGATATAGTTGGTGAGGTGAACGTCGTCGTATCAGATGCCTCTCCTAAGATATCAGGTCAGAAGAGCTATGACCAGGCAAGGGCCATAGCCCTGGGTGAAGAAGCGCTTTGTATTGCACAAAAAACGCTCAAGACCGGGGGGGACTTTGTTGTCAAGTCGTTTCAGGGCGGGGACTTCCCTGAATTGATCGCTATGGTCAGGCCTCAGTTCAGGTTAGTAAAAGCTTACCGGACAAGTACGAGCAGGAAAGGGAGTTCTGAGGTCTACATAATAGCAAAATACTTTATCGGGAGGGACAGGTAGGTGCTTAAGGACCCGTTTGGTCGACCGGTGAGTAACATCAGGATCAGCGTCACCCCGCGATGCAACCTACACTGCATCTACTGCCACCGGGAGGGAGAGGTAGGACAGGACGGGCTAATATCAGTTGATGACATCACCGCGATCTTAACAGCGGGAACGCAGTTTGGAATTCGAAGCGCCAAGTTCACAGGCGGAGAGCCGCTCCTCCGCACGGATCTTTGTGAGATAGTCAGCGCGGTCCCTGCCGGGATGGAGTGTTCCCTCACAACGAACGGCACCCTCCTCGCTGATCTCGCCTGGGACCTCAAAAACGCTGGGCTTTCAAGGGTGAACGTGAGTCTTGACTCACTTCACCCTACGACGTATCGCGCCATCTCCGGTTCTGACCGCCTTAACGATGTACTGGCCGGGATAGACGCCGCACTCGATGCAGGCCTTTCCCCAGTAAAGATCAACATGGTGGTACTCGGGGGGATCAACGAGGATGAGGTGGATGACTTCCTCACATATGTCAGGGGTGACCGACACCTGGTCCTGCAGCTGATTGAACTGATGGACCGTCCCGACTGCCACTACCACTTCAACCTCACCCCCCTTGAAGGAGCCCTGGCGGCACATTCCAAGGAGATCTTCACGCGCCGAATGCACCACCGCCGCAAGTACTGCCTTGACGGCGCGGAGGTCGAGGTGGTCCGGCCGCTCCACAACTCAGAGTTCTGTGCCCATTGTAACCGGCTTCGCGTCACATCAGACGGGAAGCTCAAGCCCTGCCTCCTCAGATCAGATAACCACATCTCAATACTAGGGAAGAGGGGGGAGGAACTCGATGACCTCATCAAAAAGGCTGTCGCACTCAGAGCGCCCTTTTATACCTGAAATTGAACAAGGGCATCTCAAAGCATGGTGGCATTCCTGATATGCTAACACTTCTTGTTGCATAGCCTTCTATGGACCTTCGTTCATAGCTGACTTATAGATGACTTTTTGTGCATCAGGTGTGAGGATCTGAACAGGAGATAAGATGAATGACTATGTCCATGCCATGGAGCACCTCTATGAAAAATCCCTCATCCTCCACGACACATCGCAGTTCCACCCGGTCCTCTCATTCTATTTCTTTGATGCCCTGGCCCATATCGACTACACCCTGGGTCTACTCTCCTACAACTACCAGTCGGTAAAAAACATCATGGCTGGAGAGTACCTCAGGTGGCGGATCGACCAGGAGAGATCCGGGGACCGTCCCCGTTTCCCGGGCTTTATCGCCTGGCTAAAAATAAAAGACTCTGAACGATTTTCCCGTCTCCCCTCACTATGGCGACGGGTATATGATCCCCAGGACCCAGCAGGATACCGGAGCTTTCGGATCGTGCTCGACCCCGATGCCCACGAATCGATCACCCCGACGCAGTTTTACCGTTGGACTGAGGAGTTCTTCCAGGGAGAGTTCCTCAAGAGCCTCTACCAGGACGCTTCCCTCGCAGGGCTCTTCACAGAGTACCTGAATACAGGAATTACCAAGGGCCCCCTGTGATACGCTGTGGACGTCGGATCGCTCTGTGCTGCGCTCGTTAAGATCCGTAGTGAGAACCCCCCGGGAGACACCACAGATATAGCGCACTATGTGCAGGGTTTTTTGGATGAGATTGGGATCAGGACCACACTAGTCCCTTCTCCTGGTGGGCGCACCAGTGTGGTCAGTCAGAAGCAGTGTCACCCCCTCCTCCTCTGTGGACACCTGGACACGGTCCCTGCCCTCCCGGAGGGGTGGCGACACCCGCCCTTTTCAGGTGATATCGTGGACGGGTATGTCTGGGGCCGCGGCGCTACTGATATGAAGGGTGGCTGTGCTGCCATCATGTGGGCACTGCACACACTCTGCGAAGAGGGAGGGGAGCCCTGTGCCGACGTCCTCTTCGTCGCCGACGAGGAGACTTCCGGGACATATGGGGTAGTTCCGGTCCTTGAGAGGGGCCTCATATCAGCATGCGACTGCCTCCTTGCCGAGCCAACCCCTGATCGCTACGCGAGCATCGGCCAAAAAGGTCTCTGCAGACTCGATCTGCATTTCAAGGGCGATCCCTGCCACGGGTCTCTCTATCCCGCCCAGGGTGTGAGTGCGATCATGGAGGCCTACTCCCTCCTCACATTCCTCGAGGAAGTTCATACCAGGCGGTATGCACCACCGGCCTTTTTAGAAAAGGTCATAAAAGAGTCTTCTGCGGTCCTGGAGGCGATATTTGGCATTGCACACGCAGAAGAAGTCCTCACCCAGGTTATGTACAACCCCGGGACGATCAAGGGCGGTGAGAAGGCCAATGTCGTCGCCCAGCACTGCGACCTATCCCTGGACATCAGGCTCCCCTGGGGATGTGACCCCGCAGCACTCATTAAAGATATCGAGTTGCGTGCGAACCGTGCCACGGTGACGACGTCGGCAATAGCTGCTCCATCCCTCACTCCCCCAGATGCCCCAGTTGTGCAGACCACCCTTGCGGCCATTGAGCGAGTCTGCGGAGCTCCTGCCACCCCCTTTGTCCAGTGGGCAGCGAGCGACGCCCGTCACCTCCGGGCGGCCGGGTTTTCGGTGGTAGAGTATGGCCCTGGAGAGATCTCAACGCTCCATGCAGTGGGCGAACGGGTCAGCCTCGCCTCGCTTGAGAACGCGACCGCCGTATACTGCAATGTTATTCGAGCCTATTCAGACGCTCCCTGACCTGATGAGCATCTGGTCGATCGCGAGGGCAGCCTTCTTTGCACCACCCATAGCGAGGATTACCGTTGCTGCCCCGGTCGCCACGTCACCTGCGGCAAAGAGGCGGGACACAGAGGTCCTTCCATCTGGATCGACTTCCACGTTCCCCACCTCTCCCCGTGCAATCCCAGGAATCTCCCTGATGAGGAGCGGGTTTGGCCCCTGCCCGATAGCACCGATGAAGAGGTCGGCGTCGAGGGTGAATGAGCTCCCCTCGACTGGGGATGGAACTGGCCGCATGTTCCCATCCTGAGCGCAGACCACCATCCTGACGCAGGTAACCCCGGTAACTTCGCTCTCACCGAGGATTCTGACCGGTGCAGCGCAGAATTCAAAATTGACGCCCTCTTCTTTTGCCCGCACCACTTCTGCCCTCCTCGCCGGTAGGTCTTCCTCATTTCTCCGGTATACCAGGGTGACACTGGCCCCGAGACGTACTGCCACCCGGGCCGCGTCCATTGCGACATTGCCGCCCCCGGCTACGACCACTCTGCTTCCCCTCCTGATCGGGGTGTCATAGGCTGGGAACCGGTCTGCCCGCATCAGGTTGACCCGTGTCAGAAACTCATTTGCAGAATATACCCCTGCGAGCTGCTCACCCGGAATGCCGATAAAGTAAGGAAGCCCAGCCCCGGTAGCCAAAAGTACTGCGTCGAATGCAAACAGGTCCTCAAGGGTAACACTCCTCCCCACAAGGTGGTTGGTCCTTATCTCTACGCCGAGCGCCTCGATCTGGGCAACCTCTGCCTGAACGATATCTTTAGGGAGGCGGAACGAGGGTATGCCATAGAGGAGCACGCCTCCTGGTGCATGGAGGGACTCATAGAGGATCACCGTATGCCCACGTCGTGCCAGTTCGGCAGCCCCGCAGAGACCTGCGGGTCCTGACCCCACCACCGCGACGCGACAGCCTGTTGACTGGGAACGAGCCGGAGGGACAAAACCCTGAGCCCGCTCCCAGTCGGCGACGAACCGCTCGAGTGCCCCTACCTTCACCGGGAGATCCTTGACGCCAAGGATGCAGGCGCCTTCGCACTGGGACTCCTGGGGGCAGACCCTGCCGCATATCGCCGGGAGCATATTCTCCTCCTTGATGATCGCTGCGGCCCCTGCAAAGTCCCAGGACGCGACTGCACTGACAAACGAGGGGATTGCAACACTCACCGGGCACCCTGCCACGCATGAGGGCTTCTTGCACTGGAGACACCTCATCGCTTCTGCAACTGCCTCCTCCTGGGAGAGGCCGGGGTCGACCTCCTCAAAGTCATGGATGCGCTCCCTCGGTGGGCGCTCAAGCATGGGGTGACCCTCCGGAACATTGACAGGTATGCACGAGGTACTCTTCGATTGCAGATTTCTCCTCATTGAGGTAGCTGCGCTGCCGCTGAATGAGGAGGTCGAAGTCCACCTGGTGGGCATCGAACTCTGGTCCGTCGACACAGGCGAACCGGGTCGTTCCCCCTACTAACACGCGGCATGAGCCGCACATCCCGGTCCCGTCAACCATGATCGGGTTGAGGCTGACAAAGGTCTTCACCCCAAAGGGCTTTGTCACCATTGAGGTCACCTTCATCATCATCGCCGGCCCGACCACCCACGCGCAGTCGATCTTCTGCTTCTGGAGGGCCGTCTTTAAGACATCGCTGACAAAGCCGTGGGTCCCGCCGCTCCCGTCATCGGTGGCGACATGGAGCTCATCACAGGTCCCGGCCAGCTCCTCTTCCAGGATGAGGAGCGCCGAATTTCGTGCACCGATTATCCCTATAACATAATTTCCTGCCCTTTTTGCCGCCGCTGCGATGATTGGGATGCTTGCTATCCCCACCCCACCGCCAATTACTGCGCAGGTCCCATATGGTTTGATCTCACTGGGCCGTCCCAGGGGGCCTGCTACATCCAGGACTGTATCGCCAGTTGCGAGGCGAGAGAGCCAGGTGGTGGTCTTCCCAATAGCCATGAATATCACCCGCACCGAGTCACCATCGACTGCTGATATGGTGAGGGGGATACGTTCGCCCGTCTCTGCAACCCTGATCATCAGAAACTGGCCTGCTTTCGCATGGCGAGCGACATGAGGTGCCCTTATCCAGATCTGGAAGACACGGTCTGCCAGCTGTTTTGTCTCCTCTATCAGGTACACGTACTTCCTACTCCCCTACGCACCTCATAGCGTACATCCCGCAATCTTCTTTACCTTACGTACCCGGACCGCTACGCCGTGGCGTGCGCTGCACATATCAGGTCCGGCCATTGCAGCCCTCCCGGTGGCGAGTGCGAGGGCTCCTTCCACGAGGACCTCATCACCTATGCGGATATCAGGATCAGCGCTTGTAACGCCTGGTGCGAGAACATCTCCCTGGGGGACAAAGGCATCGATCCTGACCCGGTATATCCCAGGGATGCGCCGCCATCCATCAAATGTGGGACGGACCAGGCCTCGTCCGGGGTCGATGGAAAAGACTCTCACATGTCCTGACCATGCGGTGAGCAAGGGGTACCTCCCTCGTATCCTGAGGTCCCGCATCTGAATATGGCACCCAAACTGCCAGCGCAGGGTCCCGTCGAATGGATCTATATCAGCTCGAGGAACATCGTCCAGCGCATCGCTCAGCATTGCAAGCGAGTGGCGTGAGAGGGGGTCACCTCCGACGGTAAACTCAGTCGGAATACCGGTTGTGGCTGCTACCTCCTCTGCCACCTCTCCTGCACCCCCGTCGAGATGGGCGATCACCCTCTGATATCCGTGGCTCGTGAGGTACTCTGCTAGGATACCCCCAATAACCCCACGCTCCTCCCGGTCCCAGTATCCGGTGACAGGTATGTCATAATGGGCGGCAGGGTACACGAGCTCGAGGTCACGGGGGACAGGGCCAAGGGGTGAAGTGAGGATCACCTCATGGCCGCGACCGCAGATCGCCCCTCGCAGAAGGTGGTGGCTCCTCGAGAGGGAGTAGGGCTTTCGGGCCGAGCATGGGAGCAGAACTGCAACGTCAGTACGGGGTGGGTGGTAGCGGTGTATCACCCGCTCTGCAAATCGCCGTATTTCTGCGCGCATGAGAGAGTCGGTTGCCGGGGCTGCGAGCTGGGCAGCACGTGCCACAGGGGTCGCAAGCTCCATGATGCGCCCTTCCTGGTCCAGCAGGCGCATAACTGCGACGTGGTCTGCAAAGAGGCGGCACCGCCCCTCCACAAGTTCCCTCAACGTGCCCTGGCGGATGTGGTAGGCAATCAGGGCAAGTTCTCCATTGAGGGAGAGGCGGTTATGGAGGCTGAGGTCGCCCTCACTGCAACCCTCGCAGGCACAGACTCCTGACGAAGTGAGGTCTGAAGGATAATCCCCGGTCGGGAGGCAGAACTTCTGCTGGGCCGTGGCGAGGTCTACTGCTGTATAGTCAAAGAGGTCAAAGCCACTGTAGCAGAGGATATGGGCAGTTTGTGGGAGGGCTGCGGCCGGGGCATACCATACAAGGTCCGGAGGGGTAGCCCGTCTGATCGCGGCAAGCCATGCCACATACCGGGGTGGGTCACGCAGCACCGTGTGCCACCCGGGGAGCATGATGGCAGTCGCATCGTGAAGTGGGGGAATATATGATGCATAGACCGGGACTGGGTCTTCCGCGTCACTGGGATAGTGGGCAAGGACCTCATCGGTTGTTGCGCCGGGCGGGACATTTGGGTGCGGCCAGGTCAGGAGGTGGGGGAATACACCCTCTATCCTGGTGGCAGCAGGGAGTTGAAGGACCACACCGGCCAGGGTGAGCACCCCGGTCTTTGCGAGACCGTCGCGGTGCCTTATGTCATATGTCCCCACAGACCACCTCGATGCCCGGGAGCTCCTCGCGCAGGAATGGTGCCCACCGGCTGGTGCACCATACCGTAAGGGTACTATCTGGGTGAGATTCTACCAGGGAGCGGATCCCTGCACACCCGCTCCTGACCATATCAGGGTCCCATGCCGGAATTTCAGACTGGCCAATTGGGAATGTCTCACTCAGGGCCTGGGGATAGGGTCCGAACGGGGGCCGGAAGAGGAGGACCTCGTCAAAGCCATGCGGGGGATGAGGGGCCATGGCGACCAGGCACCTGCGTCCGATCTGGAGCCTGGCGATGAGACGGTGGTACCGCATCACTTCTGTCCGGGCACAGCTCTCTGACCCCCGGTAGAAGAAACGCCGTTTTGAGACGGGATCGCTCACCTCTAAATCGCCTGTTCTTCCGAGGAGGGCGCGGTAGCCTTTGAGCAGCGCAGGGTGGCTCCGGCACCGAGCATCGACCAGATCCCAGAGTGTCCCCTCATAGATGGCATGGCGGACCTTTGCAATCTCGGCGAATGAGACGGCTAGGTTATGGTGAGCGAGGAGGTGTTCCCTGTCCTCTGCATCAGACATCTCCCGGGCAGTGTAGCCCCTGCAGACCGCACACGCGCAGGGGAGATCATGGAGCTCATTGAGGTGGAGGGTCCCATCAGGGGTGAGGTACCGCCCCTCCCTGGCAGCGAGGGCATATGCAGCCGAGTCAAAGACGTCGCACCCCATCGCTGCTGCGAGGGCAAAGACCATCGGGTGGCCGGCGCCAAAGAGGTGGACGCACGCACCTGCTCCGATGCCCCGCTTTGCCGCCAGTACCACTGTCACGAGTTCGGCATAGCGGTAGTTCTCCATGAGGGGGACCACCGCACCCACAGGGCAGAACGAGAAACCCATTGCCCTGACCTGCCGCCCTGCAGCCTCTCGTAAATCAGGGAAACTTCCCCCCTGAACAGGGCCTGCGACCCGCCCGCCCTCACCATACAGGGCTGTCGCCTCGCGCAGCCGAGCAAGGGTGGTATGGAGGTCCGATTCCGCCTGGTCACGGGGTGCATCAGGGTGCGTAGGGATATCGAGCGGAACGATGATGTCGCTCTCTATCTCCTGCTGCCAGGCTAGGGTCTCCTGGTTTGTTATCTCGATATCCCCATAGACCGAGAGCTGGAAAGAGCCAGAGTCGGTCATGATGACCCCTTCGAAGTCAAGGAGGCGGTGAAGCCCCTCATAAGCCGCCCGCTCTCGGAACTCCTGGCTCCGGGAGAGGCTGTAGGCATTGGTGATGATGGCCTCGGCGCCCATACGGGCCATCTCGGACGTCTTCACGATCTGGAGATGGGGGTTATAGACCGGGAGGAGAGCAGGTGTCCGCACCGTCCTGTCCCCTACGCGGAGCCTGCCAACCCGGCCCATGATATCGGTATGCGCGACCTCAAATGAGATGGTCATGGCAGCCCATTTATTCTTGAAATATCTGTCCTTCGAACGAACTGACCTCTACAGCACGTTCACGCCATGCTTGGGGTGGCAGACCTGCCTTGTTGCAGGTGTGAGCGAGGAAGGTGGCAGCGTCCCAGTCCTGTTCAACCGCGACCTGGGGTAGTAGGAGGCCAGACCTTCCATACCCACGCACTATGAGACCATGACGCCCAACCTCCACCTTCCTCCTGCGGTCATCAGGGTCGCCAGGGAGGGGGACCGGGACGGTGAGAACCGTCACTTCCAGATCGAGTGCTGGGACTTCTTCCAGGGTGACTGGGGGAAACCGCGGGTCTTGCGAGGCTGCTGCAACTGCTGCTTCGATTATTGCATCGCCGAGTGGGAGGACCGGAGTGGGAAAACCGATGCACCCCCGCAGGGCACCTCCACTCTTCAAAGTCACAAAGACCCCACGCCTGGCTGAAAAGACCGCTGCTAATTCAGCAACGATCTCTCCTCCCCCCCCGAGGTGGGTAAGGATGGCGGATCTCGCCAAACTGAGTGCCTGTGCCCCTTCATCAGGGCTGAGGACCTCCATCAAGATTACATAATGATCCGTCCCGGTAATAATAGGAGAGGGAGAGTGCGGCCGACGGTGGCACACAGGGTGCTGCTGAGGAAAGTCCCCCCACCTGCTGGGCACGCAGCCGTATGCAAGTACGGGTGGCGAGAGTCACGGCAATGACACAGAAACGACACGGCCTGTCCTGAGCGATGAGGCGACTGAGCCTTTAACGAGGCGAGAAGTGGACATCACCACAACAACCCGCCGAGCTGAGACGGACAGGATACGGTGAAACGGTGAACCCCTGCGGGTGCAAGCCAGAACAGGGCATATGGCCGCCCAGTGCCTGCCCGGGTATGGCGCGTCAGCTGAATGCCGCATTGAACAGAAGGGGGCTTACTCCTCCCACTCCACATAAGTGACCTGGGTGATCAGGCCCCTTCGCGGGCTGAAAGGTATTATCTTGTCTTGCCTCACGATCTCTGGTAGCCATGCATGTCCCCACTCCTGCAGAGATCAGGGCACGACGTGAGGCTCTCGGGATACGTCAAGCCGAACTCGCCCGTCTTGCAGGGATCAGCCAGTCGATGGTGGCGCGGATCGAGGCCGGGAACGTGGACCCGCGGGTCAGCACACTGAATAAGGTTATTGAAGTCCTTGAGCGTGCCGATGCGTGGGTGGTCACTGCGAAAGATGTGATGCATACCCCGGTCATTGCAGTAGACCCCAATGATACGGTCTCTTCGGCTGTCGAGATCATGGACCGCCATGGGATCTCACAACTGCCGGTTGTCGAGGGGGGTGTCCCAATCGGCTGCATCTCTGAATCCGCCATCATCAGCGCGATTGAGGAGCAGCGTCTCCACCGGCGCCAGGACCAGCGGGTCCATGGTCTCCTTGAACCCGGGTTTCCCACAGTCCCGCCTGATATCGACATCGAGACAGTGGTACGAATACTCCAGAACCACCATGCAGTATTGGTCGTAGAAGGGGGGAAGGTGGAAGGTGTTGTGACCAAGCACGACCTCATCACCCTCCTAGGGCGCTAAAAGGGAGATACGAGGTCTCGGAGGACGAGAGCAGGGTTTTTGGCTTTAATAACACTCGAAGCA
Organism: Methanomicrobiales archaeon; assembly: GCA_026394765.1. Classification (GTDB taxonomy): domain Archaea; phylum Halobacteriota; class Methanomicrobia; order Methanomicrobiales; family Methanospirillaceae; genus JAPKXQ01. The sequence goes on along the minus strand of JAPKXQ010000101.1, from coordinate 14,910 downwards.
AGGAGCACCCCATCACAACCGAGGTCGCGGGCGATCTTTACGCACTCTCCTGACTGGATGCCGGCTCCGGCGAGGATCTTTGCGGCAGGGTAGACTCGCCTTACCACCTCGACCGAGCGACTGATTATATCAGGGTTTGCCTTCGAGACCGAGACACCGCTTCCGATCAGCTCGGGTGGCTCGATGGCGATATAATCCGGGTTTAGCGCAGCTGCAGCCGCACTCACCGGCTCGTTGTTGGTGCAGACAACCGCCACCATCTTCTTCTCGCGCAGTGCCCGGATAGAGGCCTCTATATCAGCCAGCGTGAGACGCCGCTCTGAATGGTTTACAAGGGAGCCTATAGCTCCTGCCTGGTGGAGCGCCTCGGCAGTGACGTGCCCGGTTGAGGCCCCTGGGAGCACCCAGTCAACATGCTGGGCATAGACCGGGATCTCAAAATGGCGGGAGATTGGGTGGATATCCATGTAAGCAGGTGCGACACCTATAGTGACCCCGCTCTCTGCTGCAACGTCACGGGCTGCGGTGGCGATACGGTGTCCCCGCTGCCCCGTGCTCTCCAGGTAGGTCTTGTAGTTGACAAGTATGAATGGCGCAGTCATCATCTGCCCTCACCCCAGAATATGCGACCGGGCCTCAAATTTCTTCCTCATTTCGGCCACGCCTGAAATGTCCGGTGGTGATCCCGCCCCAGGAGATAGCCCTTGCATACTCTCGAAGTGCGATCAAGTTGTCTGATGCTTCCAGGCCTCTCTTCTGCACTACCGTAACCGCGTCACGGTAGAGAGCAGTCATCGCTGCAGCATAGTTGGGAGGCCGCCACCGGGCATCTATTACTATCGCGTCGATCCCGACGGCTGCAAGGGAGGGGAGGTGGTCGAGGAGGCAGGTCTCAACTGCGTTCCCAATCACAGTCCTGCACCCACTGTCGATGTGGACAGGGAAGAAACGCGCCCTTTCGTCGATCAGGCCACATACTCTTCCATCTCCTAAAATTCCCCCTTCCCTGTCCCCCACCAGCATAGGGAGTAGGTCACGGCTCACCACGACCTCAAGGTTTCCCTGGACCTGGAGGTAGAATGAAAGGTCCAGGCCGCCATCCCTGCCCCCCCTGGTGAGGTCCCGGATCTCATGAAGGGTCAGTTCGGGAGAGAGGACAACCCTGTCATAGGTCCTGGCGAGGTGCCGGGCTGTCTCGTGGTTGTATGTATTGAGGCCGTGGTATCCGGTGAGGGAAAGTGAGGGGCATGCTGCTAAAAGCGCCTCACCGTATCCGTGACCCTCTACCATCACACCCGAGAGCCCGGAGGTAACAAGATCTCCAATATGGGGCAGAGCCTCTTGCAGGAAGGCCGGTCCAGGAATATGCGGCCACTTCCAGTGGCATTCTATGTGGTATGCTGTGCAGTAAGTAAGGGCCTCTCGTAAGAGATTTACCTGGACTCCAAGGGGAAGTCCCGGGGGTGAACCGGGACCCTGCGTCCTCTGGCAGTATGCCTCCTGATCAGGAGGGACCGGCTCGAAATATATGCAGGTGCACCCCTCTGCAGCCAGGGCAGGTGTCGTAGTGATATCACTTACCAGGACACAGATGCGAGGGTTCCATCCCTCCGGGTGCGCAGTCCCCTCTTCATCGGACTGTTGACGGGACGGGTCCAAGGTAAAGCCCGCGGTGTTCCATTGGGGAGACGGCGGACGCCGCCAGGTACCTACCAGTACGCTTGCTGCCTCCTGGACGAGGGAACGCCTGAGGGCGTTCAGCTCTGCGGGACGGATGAAGAGGCCCCCCTCGTACACAACTCTGCACTGATCGACGGTGAATGGTGTCCCACCCGTCCGGGTGCAGTGCTTCCTGACCTCTCCCTCGGTGGTCGCCTGTGTAGTGGCCCTGGGGAAGGAGTTATCTGATCGCACGGATACTGGCGCAACAGTTCTCCCCTGGGTTGAGACAGTCCCGGTAATTACTGCGGGCTCTTCAGGAGAGAGTGATACCTGCAGGTTGAGGGTGAATGTAGCAGGACGAGATGCCATCGCGCTCCTGACCTGGTGCTGAACCTCCTTCTCCCACCCTGCCTTTGCAGTGAGATACACTTTTGATCCAGGGGGGGCCGCTATCCCATTCCTGATTGTTAATCCCCAACTGCGCACTTCCAGGACCTGGTGCACCGGTCCTCCGACAAGGACGTGCCCATCCGGATCTACGATAACAATCCCGTCATGGGGACCCGGCATGATCTGTCCCGTAAAAGAGATAATTCCTGGGCGTCCGCGCTTATCAAGGGCAGGGACTGATCCGAGCAAGAGCCCCCGGTTTCCCGCGCATGAGCGGCCCATCACCATGCCTGGGCCTCCTCCCAGGAGGTAGCCTCCGGTAAACTCACGGTTGAATGCAAGGGCAAGTGCCTCTTCGTCGCGTAGCGAGGGTTCAAACCGACCGGCAGCGATGGCGTCGAGTGCACGGCGGTAGATAGAGACGACGGTAAAGACGTACTCAGGTGAGCGCATCCTTCCCTCTATCTTCAAGGCAGCAACACCGGATCTGGCAACCTTATCGAGGTGGCGATAGGTGGCAAGGTCCCGGGGCGAGAGGAGGACCCTCTCCTCCCCTGGAGCGGATTGTATTCTGGAAGGCCGCCCATAGATATCGCTTATGGTGCACAAGAACCGGTATGGTTTCCGGCAGGGCTGAGCACAGACGCCCCGGTTCCCACTTCTCCCCCCGATCGATGAGGAGAGTAGGCACTGGCCTGAGTAGGCGTAACAGAGTGCCCCATGGACAAATACTTCAATCCCAGTCCCTAGAGGCGCGGCCATCCTGGCAAGGGGGATTATCTCGCTGATCGGTGTCTCCCGTGCCATAACCACCCTTGAAAAGCCCTCCTGTGCGGCCCACCGCACACCTTGCGCGTCGCAGATCCCCATCTGGGTCGACGCATGGAGGGGGAGGTCAGGGAAGCAGATCCTCGCCTGCATTGCGAGTCCAAGGTCCTGGACCAGAACAGCATCTGCACCTGCAGCATGGAGATGCGCGATATGGGTGAGGGCCTTATCCATCTCGGCATCATGGACCAGGGTGTTGACGGTGATGTACACCTTCACCCCGTAAAGGTGTGAAAAGTCGATGGCATTGGTGATCCCTTCGTCATCAAAGTTCGAGGCATTCTTCCGGGCGCCAAATTGCCGCCCCCCCAAATAGACCGCATCAGCACCCGCAGCTACTGCTGCCTCCAGCGCACGCACTGACCCGGCGGGTGCGAGGAGTTCAGGGAGTGGCTGCGGGCCCTTCACGCCCCCCTATTTAGGTCGCCGCAGTCCATGAACCATTCCCTGGGACCTCACCCCACCTCCCTTTTTACCTTCAACCTTCCTTGGTTGGGATAGTATGGATCGCATGCTTGCGAAGGTCTTCACGCCCGAAACGACAGGGAAGATCATTGCATCTGTGAGGGCCCAATCAGAAGTTGCAACCGCAGAGCGGCTGGGGGCAGACATGGTGGAGCTCAGACTCGATCTCATGGGGGGCGACCCACGAACGATTGGAAAAGAAGCGAGGGCTGCAACCGATCTCCCTCTCATTGCAACGATCAGGTCCCGGGAACAGGGGGGTGAATTTGCAGGTACGAACAATGAGTGGGCGCATGCCGCATCAGCTGTCCTGCCTTACGTTGACTTTCTTGACTGTGAGGTACAATATCATGCATTTGCCAAAATAGCAAAAAATGCTGGGGTTTGTGTGATTGCGTCCTATCATACCGGTGAAATGCCATTAGCCAGAGATCTGAAATCATTAACCACTGTGCTGCGGTCATATGGGTCAATCCACAAGGTCGTGGTGGGCGTCCGTACCCAACAAGACGCCATAACCCTTATGAAGTACACGAACGTTACGAAAAAACCGGTGATAACCGGCGTAATGGGATCGCAGTTCCGCCAGCTCAGGGCCATACTCCCCCTCTTTGGTTCTGCCGCAGTCTTCTGCCATGTGGGAGATCCTGCTGCCGAGGGGCAGTATCATGTCACTGAGATCAAGGAGGTCTATCGCCTCCTCGGAATGGCAGTGGGTGAAAGCAGCGAGTGCTATGGCGCGGCAGGGACGAGAGAGCCGATATAGGCGATCCCGATCTTAGCCTTTCTCACCCGGGTCGAATCGAGGAGGTGGCGCATATCGACAAACTCCCCGTCAGTCACGATGGTCCTGACTTTCCGGTCAAATGGAGACGACGGGTCCCAGGGAACATTTCTGAAGATCACGCCATGGTTGTGGAGATAGAGCGTCTGGTCCTGTACTTCAGCAGGGTGTGTGTACGAGATAGCCTTAATGACTGTGGGGTCGTACGCCCCGGGGTCTGCCGTCCGGTCCACGCCAAAACCGAAGCTCACGATGGTATCGCCCTCGTACTTCGGTTCGGTATCAAGGGAGAACCATTCAGGAAAGAGGTCGGGGTCCATGATTGAGCGTCCCTCTCCAGGCGACCATACCAGCAGGGGGGCCTTCTTCACCCCCGCGCTCTCAAGTCCGGCAAGGATCCCCCAGACTGCACAGGCGATCACCCCATAAAACGGACGTTTCTTCTCCTTTGCATAGGCTATCACGGCCTGGTAGAGCTCGTGGTAGGTGATGCCACCGGGTGGGGTGCTCTCTATGGTGAGGTACTCATAGAAAGGGCCGTCGAGGACGACGGTAAAGCCAGTATAGATCTCAACCTCGCCAGTATCCTTTGCAGGCGAAAAAAAGTCAGGGGTGTTGTTCCCATCGGTTGGGAGCCATATCATCGAGCCCTGGAGGGTGACCATCTCCCCCAGCACAGGGAGGGTAGAGTCCGGCCCCTCTCCAAGCGCCCCAATCCCCAGGGAATAGTTCGCGGCTGAGAACCGCAGGGTCCTAACATTGGTCTTGTCGAGGCGTGCATGAAGGACATCATTGAGATCACCGGTGATCCTGATCGATGCCGTTTTGGGGATCCCAGATTCGACACGAAACGTCAGGTCTCCTATGGTTACCGAGGGTCCGGTGAGGTCCCCGAGGAGTCCTTCGTCATCAAGTGACCTCCTGCAGGCTGATACCGCCTCTTCCAGGGATTGGTATATAGGGAATATCACCTGGAATCCTGCCATGGTAAGGACGCGGCTGGGGTAATCAGATACCCTGGAGAGGACGAGAGTGCCCCCACGCTCCTTGAGGGCTTTGCGGTGTGCAAGGAGGACTCGTATCCCTGCGCTACTCAGGTACGGGACTCCCGCGAGATCCACTACGATCGACCGATCGTCATCCTGGAGCGCTCCTTTTATCACCTCGTCCACACGTGCGGCTCCAAACCCGTCAAATCTCCCCTGGCAGATGAATGTGAGGACCCCTTCTGTCCTCCCTGACTGAACCTCCATAGTCTCTCTCTCCTCTCACACAAGACTGGGGGTCAGAGGAAAAAAGTAACTCGGTCAGGTGACCCCCATGGGAGGAGGTCCCGGAGATGTGCAGGAGCCACTTCATTCGTGAGGTGGGGACATAAAACTCTCACCACGGGAAGCATCATGGCAAATGCAGAGAAACCGTCGAAACGGACGTCAAGATGGCTTTTTCCACTATTAATCTCATAATATCTGCCCTCGTCCTTATTCCAACGATCTTACCTTGATGAAATATCTGTTTTGGAGACCTATTCCCCTGTGGTGACCACCGCGCGGGAGGTGTAATCCTCTAAGCACTCTCCATCGAGATCAGCTGCTACCACCCGCGACTCTCCGGGCATGAGGGCTCCTACATAGATTGTCCGTGCATCCCTCACCACGTCTTTTCCAGCTGTGACCAGGGCGATGTTCACCCTGACATTTCTGGCCGGAATATCTCCGATGTTTGCGACCTGGTACCTGATTGTCCAGGTGCAGCCACGGGCAATTGACCAGTCTGTGTCGTGATCGATGATGGCTGCACAGACCACACCTCTATCCCCTGTGGCGTTGACCGACCCCCCACCCCCGGTGCTGCAGGTCTCCCCGCCGCTACTATCGCTTAAGGTCCCAAGGCAACCGGCAGACACGAGCAGGGCAGCGAGCACAAGTGCAAGTCCCAGGTTACGAAACTCTCGCCAGATCATAGGGTATCACTCATATGGTCTCTCTTTGGAAAGACAGGTAGGTCGAATCCAAGGGCAGATTGGTCATGAAAAGCCCTGCACTGTAGTTGCCCAAGGAGTGCATCTATCAGGACCAGGGCAAGCATCGCTTCTGCTACGGGAGGGATCCTGAGCACGATTGAGGGGTCATGACGCCCCGAAACCAAGACAGACCTCGCACTCCCATGGATATCAACCGACTGTTGGGGCCTTGCGATGGAGGGGGTCGGCTTGACCGCAATCCGTACCACGATCTCCTGCCCGGTGCTGATCCCACCAAGGATCCCCCCTGCATGGTTCGAGAGGAACCCGCCCGGGGTCATAGGGTCATTGTGCTCGCTTCCCAGGCACCTCGCGGCAGAGAACCCATCCCCGATTTCGACCCCTTTCACCGCCCCTATCCCCATCATGGCCGCGGCTATATCTGCATCGAGCTTTCCGGCGACCGGGTCACCAAGACCGGCAGGGCAGCCGAGGGCTTTCACCTCCACAACCCCCCCCACTGAGTCATCCGCTGCCTTCGCCTCCGCTATCTCTCTCTCCATCTCTGCAGCGCCCCTCACACCATGGACCTCAAGGAGACTGGAAGTGACAGTCACCCCATGGAGGGCGAGGCACTTCATCGCCACCGCACCGGCCGCCACTCGGCCGACCGTCTCCCTTCCTGAGCTGCGCCCACCCCCCCGGTGATCGCGCACCCCATACTTCGCGGCGTACGTGAAGTCGGCGTGACCGGGCCGGAAGATCTCGCGAATCGCGTCATAGTCACTAGAGTGGGCACCCTCGTTCCTGACCAGGAGTGCGATGGGTGCCCCGGTCGTCACTCCTTCAAACACCCCAGATAGGAGGAGGGCCTTGTCGCCCTCGTGGCGGGGTGAGGTTAGGGGATGGTGTCCCGGGCGCCGCCGGTCCAGGAGGGGCTGAATGTCTTCAGTTCCCAGAGGGACCCTTGGAGGGCAGCCATCGATGACCACCCCAAGTGCCGGGCCGTGGCTCTCTCCAAAGGTTGTGCAGCGAAAGTTTCTCCCAAAGGTGTTCACTTATATCACCCCCCTCATCTCGTCAGGACTCAGATCGATCCCTGTAAAGTGCCTGAACTGTGCGCGGGCCTGGTGGATGAACATCTCGGTCCCGGGAATGACACGACAGCCCCGCGCACGTGCAGCCCGGATGAGCGGGGTATCAGGTGGAGTGTAGACAAGGTCGAATACGGTCATATCGGGGGTCAATATCGTCGTATCGAAAGGTACTGCAGTGTCGGGTGCCATTCCCACCGGGGTGGCGTTCACGATAACGTCCGGGGCAGAAGACCCGATTCCCTGGAGGGGGATGGCACGGCACCCCATCCGCGTGGCAAGCTGCTCGCCACGGTCATAGGTCCGGTTTGCAACCTTCACGTCCATACCAAGGTCGAGGAGGGCATAGACCGCTGCCGCTGCGGCGCCTCCTGCACCGACCACCACTGCGCGGCCACCCTTGCAGTGTACAAGGGGTTCACGCACTCCAATCCAGTCGGTGTTGAATGCGTAAGTGGTCCCGCAACAGAAGAGGACGGTGTTTGCTGCCCCTATTGCGATGACATCGTCATCAGGCTCGTCGACGGCCTGCACGACCCCTTCCTTGAACGGAATTGTGACACTGATACCCCGGAAATCGAGGTGCCTGAGGTGAGTTAGGATCCGGGCGAGGTCTGGCCACTCCACCCAGGTGTACGTGGCATCTAGCACATACTTTGCAAAGAGGTGGGTGTAGAGGGCCGGACCCCGGCTATGGCGTGAGGGACTGCCGATCACCGCATAGCGGCGTGTGAGGTGTCCTGTCCTGGAAGAGACCGTGCCAGCAGCCTGCGCGAGGAACGCCGTGGCCCCGGATGTATCATCACCTCCAGCAACACCCCCTTCCAAGAGTGAGAGAAGTGCATCAGCAGACTCACCCGGTGCCCTTCCTGTCGTATCCAGGCAGAAATCTGCGGCTGCGAGGTAGGAGTTCTTCCGTTTCGCAAGGAGGGCTGCTACCTCCTCACGTGGCGGGAGTGTGGTGAGAGGTGGTCGGTTACTACCAAGGGTTCGTGCTTCAATGGTCTGGGGGTCTGCAGTGAGGAGAAAGACCGTGCTTCCCCTCCTGATAGCTGCGACATTTACCGGGTCAAGGACTGCCCCTCCCCCCGTGCTCACCACGCAGTTGTCAGCAGGGAGGCCTGCGACCACTCCGCGCTCCAGTGCCCGGAAGTGTGCCTCACCCCGTGACGCAAAGATAGCAGGGATGGATTCTCCTGATTCCTCCTCGATCATCCGGTCTGTCTCGAAGAGCGGCAGCCCGAGGCGGAAGGACAGGCACCTGCCCACTGCGCTCTTCCCGGTTCCCCGAAACCCTGTGAGGACCACCCTCAAGGGGCACTCACCCCGGAGAGAGCCTCCCAGAAACCAGGGAAGGACTTGTCCACACACTCTGCGCCGGTGATCGTGACCCCCCCGATGGCGAGGCCGAGCACTGCAAACGACATCGCGGTCCGGTGGTCGCGGGCAGGGTCGACCACGGTGCCATTGAGCGGTCGGGGTTGTATGGTGAGGGTGTCGTCTTCTACCGCAACAGAGCCCCCCATTTTGTTGAGGTGAGTGGCGATCGCAGCGATGCGGTCACTCTCTTTATGGCGGAGGTGAGCTATCCCGGTAATAACGGACGGAGTTTTTGCACACGCGGCCACGACTGCAAGAGTCTGTACAGTATCAGGGCAGGACGACATGTCTGCGGTGGTCCCAGTGAGCGGGCGTACCCGCTCTACCACTATTGATCTCCCCTTCTCGCTCACCTGGCACCCCATCCTGGCCAGGAAGTCGAGGAACTGCCGATCTCCCTGCAATGAGTCAGGTCTGAGGTTTTTCACCTCCACCCTGCCGCCACACACGGCAGCCAGGGCAAAGAAGTAGGAAGCTGATGAGTAGTCACCCTCGATGGCATACTCCCTCGCCAGGTAGTGCTGCCCGGCCCTGACAGAATACTCATGGTACTGATGAGATGCAACCTGGACCCCGAAGGACGTCATCAGATCGGTCGTGATGTCGAGGTAGGTCCGCGAGACCGGGGCGGCGGGGATCGTGATGGTAGTATCATGCGCACCGTATGGTGCGGCAAGGAGGAGCGAAGAAACGAACTGACTGCTCACTGATGCGTCCACACTGGTGTGCCCACCCTGCAGCGAACCTGCAACCCGGACAGGTGGAAAACCATCCCTTCCCAGGAACTGCACCCTGCCCCCGATCGCGTTCAGAGCCTTTACCAGTGGCCCTACCGGACGTTCCTGCATCCTCGCACTACCAGTCACTACTACCGGGCTTCCCGCGAGGAGGGCGAGGGTGGTGCAGAGGCGCAGGCTCGTCCCTGAGTCCCCCATGTCCAGGACGAGCCCCTCGTCAGCATGAAGCGCCCCACCCGTCCCTTCCACGGTGATACTGTTTTTACCCCAACTGATCACAGCCCCAAGCGCCTGCAGGGCAGAGACGGTCACGTCTGTGTCCTTCGCATAGAGGGGGTCTCTTATCACTGACCTCCCATCTGCGAGTGCCGCAGCAATGATGGCCCGGTGCGAATAGCTCTTGGAGGGCGGTGCGACAAAGGAGGCGTCCAAGGGACCCACGCGGTCAGGCGTCTTCTCCATTCTGCACCTCCAGTCGGTTGTACGCACCGAGCCACCTGACAAAGGCAATCTTTTGCAGTTCTGCGATGGCACCCTCCCACCCAGGTGCAAGGTCGATATCGATGAAGAAGAGGTATGTCCCAATGCCCCTCCCTGCGGGGCGCGACTCGATACGGCTGAGGTTGATCCGCCGCCGTGCGAAGACACCCAGCATCTCGTGGAGGAGGCCAGTGCGGTCGGTGCCAGGGTCAGCGATGATGCTTGCCTTGGTCCCTTGCCCTTCACCCTTCGAGATCACGATGAAGCGGGTGGTATTATGGGGGTTATTCTCAACATGCTCCCTGATGATAGGGATCTTATAGATTTTGGCCGCCAACCGAGAGACGATCGCTGCTGCAGTTCTGTCTTCCTGAAGTTTCATTGCGGACGCAGCATTGCTCGCGGTATGAACCACAGGAAGCCCCAGTGACTCGATGATGCCGCTGCACTGTTCATGAGTCTGGGGATGAACATAGAGGGTTGTGAGGGCGCCGGGAGGAGAGAACGCAGCGAGGTGGTGGTGGACCTGGAAATAGACCTCGCCGGTGATGGAGACTGAATGCCTGAGCAGCGCATCCAGGGTAGGTCCCACCCCTCCCGCGTCACTGTTCTCCAACGGGACTAAACCCTCCTCGATCGAACCTTCCGCTACTTCTGCAAAGATACGGTGGACTGTGGGGAAGAGGAGGACCTCACCATGGTTGATCCTGACCGCCACTTCGTGGCTGAACGTCCCCTCGGGTCCAAGGGCGCCGACCTTCATCCCCGCACCATCCCGGCGATGATCTGGTCTGTCTCGCGCATTGCCCTTGCGCAGTAATCCCCGAAGAATGCAGCATCGCTGCGGAAGGTATCAACGAACTCTTGTGCATCTCTCGTGGTGATCCCTCTCTGGAGCGAGCAGGCAGCATCTAGGTAGGTGGATAGGACATTGGGAACTTGGGGGTTGCCATGCAGGATATCATAGTAGAGGACCGGGTCCTGAGAGAGCAGCCTGCCAACCATCCCCATCTCGATCCTATAGACCGGGCTCATGAAAGGTAGCGTCTCTTTGGGAGGGATACCGAGCCTCCGGACAGTCTCTGCCACAGTCAGAGTGACGAAATGGGTGAGCCCCTGGACAATGGCCATCATCGCATCGTGGTGTTGTGGAGTCGTAATCGTGACCTGCGCTCCCTCCCGCTGCAGGAGGTTAGTAAAGAACTCAACTACGTGATCGTCACACCGTGCAGGGGTGAGGACCACGGTCTGACCGGCAATGGTGGGAGCCGAAGGCCCAAACATCGGGTGGAGACCGATCACTTTGGCTGGGGACGCCAGCATAGCGCGGACCGGAGCGACTTTTAAGGATGTGAGGTCGCAGAGGACCTGGCCTGGGGTGAGCGAGGGAGCGATCGCCTCGATGAGTGGGACTGTTGCATGGATAGGGACTGATACCATGACGATATCGCATGTCGCGACTATCTCGTCTGTCACCTCCGGGGTCTTTCGCCCTGATATAAGGACCTCATGACCTGCTCGTGCAAAAACACCAAAAAACAGGGAGCCCATGCCCCCGTTTCCGCCGATGATACCTATCCGCATCGCATCTCACCGCTCCACAATTCGCTCCCTGACTGCAAATCCGAAGTGACGTCCCCCTTCTGTCACTGCGCCGAGGACACGGTCCCCTGGGGATAATGAGACGACCGACACCGCTGTTCTGTCATCTCTGACGAGGCGGATCGTCTCGGCGTTCTGGAGGACCAGAGAGACTGGCCCATTCTCCCCCTCTGCCTCGACAAGGAGGAGGGGGCGGCGCTCGATCTTGACCCTTCCCACATAGGCCTCGTCCTGGGAGCCATCTGCTCTAATGGTGAGGACCCCGTCGCCTGCCTTCAGTTCTGAGAGGTACGAGGTCTTCCCACCCGGACAGAGGATATAAGCATGCACCGCACCACCGTTCACCCGGAAGGGGCGTGGAGCGACGTAGGGGTTCTCGAGGGTCTCGGCATGGACGAGGAGGAAGGCTGAAGAGGTGTTCCCGATCAGCATACCCTCCCCCTCTCCCATCATCGTGCAGGTATCGACGCAGACCCGGTCCCCGAGACCGAGCTGGGTCACGGTGGTGACCGTAAAAGAGACGAGGGGTGTCGTACCGAGAGAGTGGTGGACAACCGCTCCTACCTCCCTGATAACAGCAGGGTCACTACTTTCAAGAAAGACCCCTGCAGTCCCCTGCTCAAGGACCCCCAGTGCCATCTTCGCATCAGCCGCAGTCTTTACCGCCGAGATGACTCGCGAGGACCTCGAGACCAGGTTTTCGAGCGGGATGACGGTCCAGTCTTTGGTCCTGACCACGACATAACCCTCACGGGCGCATTCGATTGCGCGTTCCTGGTCCTCGGTCCCGGCTATCTCGCACATAAAGACGTCGCGTCCAGGAACAAGGTCTCCATCAGCCCCGATAGTCTTTATCCGGCCAAGTGCCTTTGCCATGGCAGGGGAGTCAACCATCAGGGCAGTTGCCCCGCTCTCGAGTGCTGCGGTTGCTGCTTCCTTGCGCCAGGGCCTGATATCAACCCAGAACTCCTTCATTGACCTCTCCTAAGGGCCCTGGCGGGCTCCACACCCTCATGGACGACCTTGTAGAGCACCTCGATAAAGGACCGTGGGTCCTCCCTCTGGAAGGCATTTCTTCCCAGACAGACCCCGGACCCGCCCGCACCGATAGACTCACGGATGATCTCCAGGGTCTCGAGGTCCCCGATCTTCTCTCCGCCTGCGATCAGGACCGGTACTGAACATGCCGCGGTTATCTTTGCAAACGAGGAAGGGTCACCAGTGTAGTTGGTCTTGATCAGGTCTGCACCGAGCTCCTCGGCAACCCTGACACAGTGGCCCACTGTTGCGGGTGAGTTCGGGTCTATCCCTTTTCCGCGGGGGTAGATCATCACAAGGAGCGGGATCCCCCACCGGTTGCAGTCCCGTACTACCTGTCCAGCCGATTCTATCATCCCTGACTCATTTGCGGCCCCGAGGTTGACGTGGATAGAGACCCCGTCTGCTCCGAGAGCAACTGCCTCCTCCACGGTGCAGACCAAGACCTTGTCATTTGGGTCCGGGTTGAGAGAGGTGGAAGCGGATAGGTGGACGATCAGACCAATGTCTCTCCCGCGCCGCCGGTGGCCCCCTCTCACAAGACCCTTGTGGAGGACGATCGCATTGGCACCCCCTTCACTCACCTCAGAGACAATCTTAGTCATGTTCAGCAGTCCCTCGATCTGGCCGAGGGTGAACCCATGGTCCATGGGGACAATAACGGTCTTTCCGGTGTTCCGGTTCATGATCCTTTCAAGACGGATCTGTTTTCCAATCATTGTTTATTCCTCCTTTCAATTACTGGCAGTTAGCAGTCTCATCGCGTCATCAACGGTTTTGCCACCATGAACGATAGCAGCAGCAGCCTGGATGAATCGGTCTGGTGCCTGGTGCTGGAAGGCATTGCGCCCAATTGAGATGCCTGCAGCACCTGCTTCCATGGCACCGACAATGAGTGTCAAGGTCTCCCGATCATCTGTCTTTGAGCCACCGGCAACGACCACCGGTACAGGACAGCCTCTTGTCACCTCCCGGAAAGAGTCCGGGTCCCCGGTGTAAACGGTCTTGACGATGTCGGCCCCGAGCTCTGCGGCGACCCGTGCTGCAAGCTTGACATGGTCCACGTCATGCTCGTCACGTATCTTCTTTCCACGGGGATACATCATAGCGAGGAGCGGCATACCCCAGTCCATACATTCGACGGCGACCATGCCCAGGTCTGCAAGCATCCTGGCCTCTGAGTCAGCACCGATATTCACATGCATCGAGACGGCATCAGCGCCCATCCTGATAGCGTTTTTCACTGTATTAACGAGGACCTTCTCATTGGGGTCGGGTCCTATCGCAGTTGAGGCTGACAAGTGGAGGATGAGGCCGATATCCCTCCCCCTCTGCCTGTGCCCGTGGAGTGCGAGCCCGATATGGCCAATAACGGCGTTTGCTCCCCCGTCTGCGACGATGTTCACGGCCCGTCCGAGGTCTATTAACCCTTCAATCGGGCCATTGGTGACCCCATGGTCCATAGGGACGATAACTGTCTTTCCTGTGTTCCGGTCCATGATCCTTTCAAGACGAATTCCCTTTCCACTCATTGTAGTACCACCTGCATCCCCACCATCCGAGCACGAAATTCCGCGGCTCAGAGGGCGAAGAAGCTAAAATAATAGAGATAGCGGTTAAAACCGAACAATGCCGCAAGGTCTGTAAAACCTGCACTAATAGAAGAACCACACACACCATACCGGCATGCCTGGCTGCACGGGCGAATCGGGATAGTGAATATCAGTGCACTATCTGGGGTAAAGACCCTCACAGGCGAAAAAACATTCACCCTGCATTGCAATGGAGTTAGAGGTGTGCAGCAATAAAATATTGGTTTGGGATGGGACAGAGTCCTCATCTCTGGGATGCGTGAATACACAGGTCCCAGGATGGAACCAGCAGCGAAAAGCTGTTCGCGGTGACCTTGTCACCCCTCGCACTCACATAAAGTGATCTCCCCGGAAGTTGAGGGGAGAATATAGACTGATCGATCCCAAACCTCTCCAGGATAGTCGGAACGATGTCCTTTTGATCACCTCCATGAAGGCTTGTGGATTCACCTGCCACGAACCAGATCTGCCGCTGTCCGTGGTGTGTCCGTTGGTACCTGTTGAACCCGTGATCGGTCGTGACAAAGACCGCTGTTGTATCGAGGAGACCATGTGCCTTCAAATTGGCCACGATCCTGCCGAGCCGGCGATCTACCCTGACCAGTGCAGCACGGTACTGTGGCGACCCTTCACGGTAGAGGTGGCCCGCCTCTTCGGGGTCACGGAAATGGAAGAAGGCAAAGAACGGGGTGTCGTTCGCATACTGGTCTAGAGCTTCGGTTGCATAGGCCCCGGTCACATTCGCATCCCCATTGTGGTTCTCGTAGTAGTCCAGCACTGGGCCCGCGTTGTGGAAGGGGTACCCCGCATCGGTCCCAAGGTTTCGCCCCTTTGAAGCGACCATGATAAGCTTGATCTCCTCTCCATAGTACTCGCGAAGCCGCTCAAAGAGGGT